>NZ_JBWBQS010000003.1:0-358179 GCF_056279125.1 Novosphingobium sp. Sphag1I
TGATCCTTCGCACCAGTGCTAACACCAGAGCTAGCACCGGGGCCTAAATCCACACCGGATGGGCATCCACAAGGCGGCCGCTATCGGAGGCGTACAGTGATTGAGCATTGCACGCAATTGGTTTGCTGAGAGATCTTGTGCCTCATCGACGATGACCACGTCATAGAGCACTTCCGGCTTGGCGTCGGCCATGGCTAGTGCAACGTCGTGAAAATCTCGCTTACCGTGCTGCGCCTTCCATTGAATGTGCGGCCTAATTACCTCATCAAGCAGGCGCTTACGCAACGTTGCCCCCATTTGGGGCGAAGCTCCTCGGCCTGTCCTTGGGGCAGTCAAATAATTGTCAAACTCCGTCGGCAGAAATCGCCCCATCACGTAGTTCGCTTCATCAACGACGAAGTTAGTGTCTCTGGGAAAAGCGGCAGCCCGCGCTCTCAGGTCGCTCTCGATGTTCGAAATCGGAAGTGCTTCGGACCACCCGAGCGTGGCAAATGCCCATTTATCGAACGTCATGATGAAGAGGCGAACATCATCTGCATAATCAGCTAGTTCCTCCTCGGCGACAGCCGTTATATAGCCTTTCAAAGTATTATAATAGGTGAGGACGAGAATATTTGCGGGGAGTTCTCCGACATTGCGTAGTTGATTGACCGTAGCTCCTGTGGTTGCTCTGAGAGCAGTCAATGCAGTTGAGGTTTTACCGCTACCTGCCGCACCACGGATTAGGGACACGCCGTTCTGTATACGTTGAACGATGTATATTTGCTCCGGAGTTGGTGGCTGCCGCCTCAAAACTCGCATCTCTGTTCACCCCTTAGCTATGCTTCCGGCTGTTTACCGCCAACTTGCGCCTCTGCCACTGAGCATTTCAAAAACGCAGCGATCCTCAACCGGCATGATCTGCTGAGATCGCGGACTGGTGATTGCTCAGCTAAACCTTGTTTATCTCCCTGCGCGTCGATGTAGTCCCAAAACTCTCTGCCGTTCAACCTAAGTGGCAGGTGGGCAATTTCCTAAATTACGAAATGGTCGATTATTTTACGGGTCACAAACAGTGGGCGCAAGTAGGCGGGCCAACGCCTGTCTATGTCGGAAGGCGACGGCGATCAACTTTCATTGGCCCGCTGCAACGGGTTGCACGCAAATTTACGCGATGTTGAGCAATGCTGCGGCAGAACGGCAACTTCTCGCGTTGCACCAAAGGTATAGCCATGCAAATCGTTCTGACCGCTGATGATCTCGCCAGTTTCAGCGAAGCCACCCGGAACGAGATTTTGCGACGGATGGGCGACGAGATGGGACGACTGCCGATCTCGGCGGTGCCTGCCGCCCCGCCCATTTCGGAATGGTATGCCGGGCTGACCATCCTCAATCTGACCGACATCACGTTCAAACAGGTCGAACGCTGGATGGAGAGGCTGTCGCCCACAGTGGCGCGGGGGATGCGGATCATTGCAGAACAAGGGCCGATCTTCGATGCGCATTGGCTGACCGATGCGGAGATCAACCTGAAACAATTCCAGTCCGCCGTCAGCAAGCGCACCCGCGCCGTCACGGGCGACAGGGAAGCCAAACTGCTGGTGGCCAGAGATTTTGATGGGACCGGCGTAAGCCCGCATGGTGTTTACGCCGTATCACCTATCACGCACCAGTCATTGCGGCGCTACTTTGGATTGCCGGTCTAAGCTGGCGGTGAACATGCGCCAAGTTGCAACGGGTTGCAGGCAATATCACAGCTTATAGGCCGGAAGGCGCTTGATCTCCCTGAATGTCATCGCGGGTTCAATGTCCCCATAACCCTCGCCCTCCGTCCTCGGCACGTGCCCTTGGATGTAGTCGGCAATGGTGGGGTCCAAGCGATGCCTGCGTGCCAAGGTCTTGAAACGGTGCCGCCAGCCATGGTTGGGCGCAACACCCTGCTCGATCCCCATATCCCGGACCCACTCGGCCAAGTGCTGCCCGACCTTCTTGCTTTGGCGATGGCCATCGCTGCCACCACGGTGGCGGCTGGGATCGTAGAATAGGCTTCCCTTGCGCTTGGCCACTTCGGCGACGAAACCTTGTTCGATCAGATGCGGGTGCAGCGCCACAACCCTTGCCTCGTTGCTCTTCTGACCACCGGCTTCTGGCGTGATGCGCACCGTCCAGACACCATCCAGCTTTTGCACATCCTCGGCGCGTAGCTGGGCCATCTCATCCACACGCGCCCCGGTATAGGCGCACAACCATGGAACCCACCGCCGAGCAAAGGCCCTTTCCGGCGACAACCGCGCTGGCGGCGGCGTGAGGGTGGCGCGCAGGATTATCAAGGCTTCACTGTCCGAAAGGGCCTTGGAGCGGAGCTTGACAGGGCGCGGGGCACGAACGCGAACCTGCTCCGCCGGATTGGCCGGGAGCTTGGCATTCTCAACACCCCACTTCAACGCGGTCTTCAAGGCAGACAGATAAGTCTCGCCAACCGTCTTTGCCGTCCGCAGCTTGCCCGCTGCATTGGGGACCGTGAGCAAATTCTGCTTCCAGTTGACCACATCCTCAAACGTGATCTTCCGGGCATCGTCATGGCCAATGAAAGCAATGAAGGCTTCGACTTGACGGCGGTATGCCTTGACGGTCGCCGGGGCGGGTTTGCGCTCGGCGGCATAGCCGTCGAACAGATCGAGTAAGGCAACTGGTTTGCCTTCGACATTGCGGGCCGCTTTCCGTTCGGCATCCAGTTGATATTGTTCGGGCGCAAAGCGCACGTCATTGACCTGCCGAGGCTTACCCCTAAGGTCGGCCCTGATTTGTAGAGCCGCCTCCCGCTGACTTTGCGCGACGAACCGCAGCAAAAACCGATATTCCGGGTGGCTCTTAGGCAAATCCCACCGGAACCGCTCAATCAAACTCTCGGCCATCCATTCTGTCGCAAGGGATGGCTCCAAGTGGGAACCGGGCTTGAGGCTCTTCCGGATGAACTTCTCTTGGTATCTCAGTGTGCCAGCAAGCTGGTCCCCGGCTGCCTTGGCTACTGCGTCCTCAAGGTGGCTAAAATCGGTATGCTCCCGCGCCAACCGCTCCGCCAGAACCTCGCGAACGGCCTCTTCGATCTCAATGCGTAAGGGCACGGCTGGCGGTGCTGGAGCCGCATCGGGTGATCTGACGCGCCGCGCTGCAATCAGGCGCTTGTTGAATTTGGTGACCTCTTCCGCCAGCGGTTTGATCGCATCACGCACATCGCCGGTTTCAAGCGAGAGCCAAACTTCCCTCACGCCGTCAAACGCCTGCCGGACATCCGGTGGCACCGCACGGCGAAAATACAACATGCCTTCGCGCCGATACAGGTAGCGATGCCCCTTCACCTTCTCCACGCAAAGCCCTTCCCTCTCGACAGGGATTTTGTAGCAGATTTTGTAGCAGCATCAAACGCAGAAAGCCCGGAAAACCGAGCCTTCCAGCAAAATCAGCATGTTTGGAAAGTAGTGGCGGAGAGGCAGGGATTCGAACCCTGGATACCCTCACGAGTATGCCGCATTTCGAGTGCGGTGCATTCGACCACTCTGCCACCTCTCCGCAGAGGTTTTGGATGAAACCGCAAGGGCTTCGTCCCGGTCGGGAGCCGCCCTCTAGCCAACGAATCACACCTTGCCAAGCCCTAATTTCACATCCCTGTGGATTTTCTGATGGGCCGCTTGTTTTGCGCTGCAACACGCCTATATTTCCAATCATGGACAGGACGAGTTTCTTCTCTCCCCAGGCCGGACGTCGGATCGACGTACCTCGTGCCGCACGCGCCCGCTTTGCCATTGGCGATGTTGTACGCCACCGCGATTTCGATTTTCGCGGGGTGATCTTCGACATCGATCCGGTGTTTGCCAACAGCGAGGAATGGTACGAATCCATTCCACAGGACGTCCGACCCGACCGCGACCAGCCTTTCTACCACCTCTTTGCCGAGAGCGAGGAGGACAGCTATATCGCCTATGTCAGCCAGCAGAACCTTGTGCGCGATACAGAAGGCGATCCGGTGGAACACCCCGCCCTGCCGCAGGTGTTCGAACCGTTTGACGGCGCCCGCTATCGGTTAAGGGCGGGCCTGAGCCACTAAGCCCGATCACCAATAAAAAACCCGCCGAGAGTTCATCCCGGCGGGTTTTTCTATTCGGCGCTGGCGAAGGATTATCCCTTCAGCTTCCACCCCGACTTGAGCACCATATAGCACAGCACGCCCAGAGCCACGTTCAATGCCGCCAGACCCAATGCGCCATGCAGCACCGCCTGATTGGTCGCCCCAATGTCACTCTGCCCCAGAAAGCCGAAGCGAAAGCCGGAAATCACATAGAAGAACGGATTGACCCGGCTGACCGACTGAAACGCGGGCGAGAGGTTGTCGATCACATAAAACGTCCCCGACAACAGCGCCAAGGGTTGCACCACGAAATTGGTGACGGCCGCATTGTGGTCAAACTTTTCCGCCCAAACCGATGACAACAGCCCGATCAGCGACAAAAGCATCGTCCCCATCAACCCGAACCACGCCACCGCCCACGGATGCGCCACGCTCAACGTCACACCCGGCCACAGCAGCATCGCCCCGGCCAGCGCCAACCCGACCAGAATGCCGCGCGTCATCGCCCCGCCGATCATCCCGGCCATCAATTCGCCGGTCGAAAGCGGCGGCGTCAGGAAATCGACGATCGTCCCCTGAATTTTGCCCGCAAGAAAGCTGAACGAGGCATTCTGGAACGCATTGTTCATCATACCCATCATGATCAGGCCCGGCGCGACAAAGGTGGCAAAGTTCACGCCCAGCACAATGCGCCCCCCACGCCCCATCGCCACCGTGAATATCACCAGAAACAACAAAGTCGTGACCGCCGGCGCCCAGATAGTCTGGGTCTGGACCTTGATGAAACGGCGCACCTCTTTCATATAGAGAGTCCACAAGCCCAGGCGGTTGATGCCATGGATCAGAGGCTCTCCCTGAACAGGAAACTGCCTTAAAGGGGGACGAACCGACGAATCATGGGCGATTGCGGCGGTCTGGGCGGCATTGCGGGGTTGATCGACCATGCTTGCCCGACTATCGGGTAGCGCGCGGGCTGGCAAGACTTGCACCGCGCTTTCACACTCCCCACATTGGGGTGCGCGAAAGAATCAGGACAAAAGGCAGCAAGGCACGCATGAGCTGGACCGAAGAACGCATCGACAAACTGACCCGCATGTGGGAAGGCGGCTCCACCGCCAGCCAGATCGCGGAAGAACTGGGCGGCGTGTCCCGCAATGCCGTCATCGGCAAGGCGCACCGTCTTGGGCTCAAGGCTCGCCCCAGCCCGGTCAAGTCGAATGATCGCCACGAAGAGGCCACGCCCGCCCCGGTGCAAACCGCGCCAACGCCGCGTCCCGCGCCGGTTGAACCGCCAGCGCCCCGCGTGTCGGCACCCGCGCCTGCGCCGCGTCCGGCCCCGGCTGCCCCTGTGGCCGCGCCTCCCGCCCCGGTTGCAGCCGCGCCTGCTGCGCCTTCGGGTGATGCTCCGGCGGCTCCGCCCGCTCCGCGCATCGTCTCGGTCGGCCCCGGCGGCTTTCTGCGTCAGGGTCCGGGCGAACAACAGGCCCCCATTCCCCCCGCGCCGCCGCGCCGCCTTGTGCCGGCAAAGCCCAGCGCGGACATCGCCGACAAGACCAGCCTGCTCGATCTCAACGATCGCATCTGCCGCTGGCCGATGGGGCATCCGGGCGAACCGGACTTCCATTTCTGCGGCGAAAAGGTGAACCCCGGCTTCCCCTATTGCGTCGAACATTGCGGTCGCGCCTATCAGGCACAATTGCCGCGTGGACATCGCCGCCCTCCGCCGCCGCTGCCGTTTGGCAATCCGCGCGTGCGTTAAACGTTTGCTGACAAACACAGGCGCGCAAGTGGCATGATCCGCCGCTTGCGCGCCTTGTTGCATGTGGCCACACAGAATTTGATCTTTTCGGGGCGCCCGCTTCTTCCATGACCTTTGACCACACCAGATTGTTCCCCAATTTGCGCCGCGCCGTCGTGGGCGGGCTGTTGATCGCTCTGGTCGCGGGCATGCTCTTGCCGGTCTATACCGATGAAATCGGGTGGAGGCTTCAAGAACGGGCGTGGCTCGACGGGCTGGACAAGCTTTATTCGGACAATTGCGGGCCGAACACGCTGGCCGTGCCACCCTTTTTCATGTGGCCGGTGCGTTGGTATTCGGCCTTTTTCAACACGCGCTTTCCCGATCCGATGTTCGTGCGCGTTTCGGGCGTGGCCTATGCCATCGTGTTTATCGTCATGGTCCTGCGCCTCGTCAAACAGATCGGGCGCAGCTATGATGAACGGCACACGCTGGCCATTATTGCCTCGGCGCTGATGGGCTTGGGCGTCATGCCGCTGCTGCTGGTGTGGAGCAGGCCGGAACAGCCGATCTTTCTGGCCGCCACCGCCGCGGTCCTGATCGCCAGCGCGGGGTGGCGATCGCCGGGCAACCTTTTCGCGCCCTTTAACGGCATCGCCTACACCAACGCCACCGCCAGCCCCGGCACCGCATGGCGCCGCTCGCTGACCATTCTGGCGTTGGCGCTGATCGCCATGTCCTATCACTTCAAAGCCGTGCTGGTGGTGCCCGCCTTTGCCGCCTGCATCATCTTTGCCAGCCGGGGCCGCCGTGCCCTGTTCGCGCGCGGCGTGGCGATTATCCTGCTGGCCTGTGCCACGGTCAGCGCGGGGCAATATTGGGTCAACCGCGTGCAATGCCCCGCCGACCCGATCATTGCCGAACAGCATGCCCGGAACAATCTGGCCGGCCAATTGGACATGGGCAAGATCAGCAAGGTCGGGCTGGTCCTCAAAGTCTTGCAGAATTACAAGATTCACCACTATGTCGAACGCGCCGCCCCGGCGATTGACCCGATGTCATCCTGGCTGCCGCTCAATATGGTCAGCCGTGATGAGATGAACGGTTGGCGCGGCGGAATGACCATTATCTGGGCCACCGCTCTGCTGGCCGCGATCATCAGCTTTATCGGCGGGGTGCGGGTCATGTGGCGGGAACGGGTAATTCCGCCCGAACCTGTCATTTCGCTGATGTTGCTTGGCGCGGTGTCGATCTGGTGCGTCAGCCAATATGACCGCAATGTCTATGAGGCCAGTTTCGTCCTGCCGCTGCTGATGCTGGCGATCATTCTGGCCATGGCCAGCCCGCATAAATGGGAGGGTCTGCGTCGCTGGATCAGCACGCTGGCGCTGGCTGTCGGGCCGTTGATGCTGCTGTCCATTGTGCTGGTGTCGGGCCTGTATGGCCCACGCCTTATTGACGATGCCCGGCGCCGCGACTGGCTGCCCTATCACCCTTGGTCGGTGCCGGTTTTCGGCTATCACGCATCCTATGCCAATATCATGGGGGCCGCGCGTCAATGTAATCTGCCCATGCCGCGTGATGCGCGACACCTGCTGCTCGATGACATCACCTATTTTGCCTATATGCAAAGTGTGATGCCCGATCATGAACTGGCGGTACTGCCGCGCCATTTCCGTGGGTCGATTACCGATCCCGTGGCCTATCTGGCGGCGCATAACAGCGATGGCATCCTGATGCGCTGCAAACGCCTGCCCCCAATATTGCAAGGCATCGCCCATCGCAGCGGCGCCTATTGCTGTGTCACCCCCGCCGATTGGTCAAAACTGCCCCCCGGCGCGACGGTTTTTCATGACGAACCCGTACAGGCCAAGCATTAAGTCGCGATCTGCGTAGAAATCCGGTCCAAACCGGCAATATGGTTTCCATAGGCCGGTGTTACACCTCCGGCCATGACTTCGCACGATCCTAACCTTGCACGGCGCCCGGCAAAGGGCCTGATTGGCTGGCTGATGGGCAGCGGCCGGGAAGATGACGCGTCAGAAGAAGAACAGGCCGCCGAAACTGTTGTCACGCGTGATCCGCGCCGTTTGGCGCGCACGCAACTACTGACTGACATTGCCGACTTTTTGCTGGCCCATGATCTGGAAATCAGCCCGCTGACATTGACCGTGGCGCATAATTACCTGACCGGCGGCGATGGTTCCATGGTCCGCAGCATCGACCAACGGATGCAGGCGCGCGAGCCTCTGACGCTGGAATGGATCGAGCAACTGTTGCGCGAAAATGGCGGGGATCAGAGCGAATTCCTTAACCGGCTGATGAACCGGCTTGAATCAAACATCGAAGCCTTTGATCGCACCAGCAGCGCGGCCAAAACCGCCGCCAGCGAATATGGCGATGCCCTGTCGGCGCATGTTGACGGGCTGGTCGAAATGAAGCCCGCCAACAAACCCATCGATACGGGCGAATTGGTGCATGAACTGGTCTCTATCGCGCGCACCATGCTGGATCGCACCGCCAGCCTTGAACAGGATATGGCGCGTTCGTTGCTGGAAACCCGCGCCCTGCGTCGCAGCCTTGAACAGGCGCGCCGCAGCGCCGAAGAGGACCACCTGACAGGCCTGCCCAATCGCCGCGCCTTTGAACACCGTTTCAGCAGCGAATTTGCCAGCGCCCGCGATGCCGGAGACCAATTGGCCGTGGCCTTTTGCGACATCGACCATTTCAAGCGGATCAACGACGAACATGGCCATGAAGCAGGCGACCGCGTGTTGCGCAATGTGGCGACGGCCCTGACCCGCATTTCCGATGATCGCTGTCACGTCGCCCGCCATGGCGGCGAGGAATTTGTCGTCCTGCTGCGCGGCCGTTCGTTGCATCAGGCGTGGGAATTGCTCGATGACGCGCGCTCTGCGCTGGCCGAACGGCGAATGGTCAATCGGGCAACCGACATGCCCATTGGCAAGGTCACCTTCTCTGCCGGGATTGCCGACGTCTTTTCCTTTGCCGACCCGCGCGCGGCCCTGCGCGCCGCCGACAAGGCGCTGTACCGCGCCAAGGCCGAAGGGCGAAACCGCGTAATGGTGGCCGAACCTTCGGAAGATGAACGCACAAAGCGCCACCAAAAGAGTTAAACAGGCTTCTTGGTCGCCCCACCAAGAAGAAGGCCCGCCTCTTGCGACAGAGGCGGGCCTTTTCTTTGGCCTGAAAAGGGAGAGCGCAGGGCGCCCTCCCCCATGTATCAGATCAATCTTCCGACTTCAGGAAAGCCGGCATGTGGTCGGGGTTGCCCCCTTCTTCACGGTCACGACGGGGGCCGCGATCGCGCCCACCATCACGGCCGCCTTCGCGACGCGGACCACGGTCGCCTCCGCGGGGACGACGGTCGCCGCCACGATCACCACGGTCGCCACGATCAGCGCGGGGTTCGCGCGGCTCGCGGGGCGGACGGGTGTCTTCCAGTTCGCCGCCGGTTTCCTGATCGACAACGCGCATCGACAGGCGAACCTTGCCGCGCGGATCGATTTCGAGAACCTTGACGAAGACTTCCTGGCCTTCCTTCACCACGTCGGTCGGCTTTTCAACGCGCTCGTTCTTCATTTCCGACACGTGGACCAGACCGTCCTTGCCGCCCATGAAGTTCACGAAAGCGCCGAAATCGACGATGTTGACGACCTTGCCCTTGTAGATCTTGCCGACTTCGGCTTCTTCCACAATGCCCAGAATCCAGGCCTTGGCGGCCTCGATCTGGCCCAGATCGCTCGACGAGATCTTGATCACGCCTTCATCATCAATGTCGACCTTGGCGCCGGTGGTGGCCACGATTTCGCGGATCACCTTGCCGCCCGTGCCGATGACGTCACGGATCTTCGACTTGTCGATGCTGATGGTTTCGATGCGCGGAGCATGCGCCGACAGTTCGGTGCGCGCTTCGCCCAGAGCCTTGAGCATTTCACCCAGGATATGCGCGCGGCCTTCCTTGGCCTGAGCCAAAGCCTTGCCCATGATTTCCTGCGTGATGCCGGCAACCTTGATGTCCATCTGCATCGTGGTAATGCCTTCAGACGTACCGGCCACCTTGAAGTCCATGTCGCCCAGGTGATCTTCATCACCCAGAATGTCGGACAGCACGGTGAATTCATCGCCTTCGAGGATCAGGCCCATGGCAATGCCCGACACCGGGCGCACCAGCGGCACACCGGCGTCCATCATCGAAAGCGAACCGCCGCAGACGGTGGCCATCGAGGACGAACCGTTCGACTCGGTGATGTCCGAGAGAACGCGGATCGTGTAGGGGAAGTCTTCCTTCGAAGGCAGCACGGGGTGCAGAGCGCGCCATGCCAGCTTGCCATGGCCCACTTCGCGGCGACCGGGGGCGCCAAAGCGGCCCACTTCACCCACCGAATAGGGGGGGAAGTTATAGTGCAGCATGAAGTTCTGATACGACAGGCCGTCAAGGCCGTCGATCATCTGTTCAGCGTCCTTGGTGCCCAGCGTGGTGGTGCAGATCGACTGCGTTTCGCCACGCGTGAACAGCGCCGAACCATGGGTGCGCGGCAGGAAGCCGACCATCGATTCGATGGGGCGGATCTGCGTGGTGGTGCGCCCGTCGATACGCTTGCCGTCCTTGAGGATGGCGGTGCGCACGATTTCGGCTTCCAGCTTCTTGGTCACCTTGATGGCGACCATCTGGGTCTGGGGCGATTCGTCGGCATAGGCGGCCTTGGCCTTGGCGCGCACTTCATTGAGCGCGTTCGAGCGGGCCGACTTGTCGGTCAGCTTGTAGGCAGCGGCAATATCCTTGCCCACCAGCTTCTTGAGCTTGGCCTTCATGTCGGCGGTGTTGTCCGACAGGTCGACTTCCCAAGGATCCTTGGCGGCCTTTTCGGCCAGATCGATGATGGCGTTGACCACCTTGCGGCATTCGTCATGCGCAAACATCACGGCGCCCAGCATCTCATCTTCCGAGAGTTCCTTGGCTTCCGATTCGACCATCATCACGGCATTGCCGGTGGCAGCCACGACGAGGTCGAGACGGCCTTCGGCCACCTGCGCCATCGAGGGGTTGAGCTGATATTCGCCATCCTTGAAGCCCACGCGTGCAGCGCCGATGGGGCCCATGAAAGGCACGCCCGAGATGGTCAGCGCAGCCGAAGCGGCGATCATCGCAACGATATCGGGTTCGGTTTCGCCGTCATAGCTCAGAACTTGGGCAATGACGTTGATTTCGTTATAGAAACCTTCGGGGAACAGCGGGCGGACCGGACGGTCGATCAGGCGGGAAACCAGCGTTTCCTTTTCCGTCGCGCCGCGTTCGCGCTTAAAAAAGCCGCCGGGAATACGGCCAGCAGCCGAAAACTTTTCCTGATAGTGAACGGTCAGCGGGAAAAAGTCCTGGCCTTCCTTCACCGACTTGGCGGCGGTCACGGCGCAAAGCACCACGGTTTCGCCATAAGTGGCCAGAACAGCGCCGTCGGCCTGACGGGCGATACGGCCGGTTTCGAGGGTGAGGGTCTTTCCGCCCCACTCCAGCGATACGGTCTTAACGTCGAACATCTTGTATCCTTCAGCCCGCATGGCCCTATTGCCACACAGGATTTGCTGCCGGGATAGCCGCCCGGTGCGGTGCGGGGCTGTTTGTTCATGCCCCAAAGGCCTCCGCCGAATTGCGGAAAAAGCCCCAAAATCAATCATACGCCTGAAATGCAAACCGCCCCGGATGGGGCGTGTCGTGCAAATCTGGCGCTGCATAGCAGAAAGGGCAGCGCTGATCCATCAGCAACCGCCCTGTCCACATAAGCGAAGCGCCCCGCGTGGGGGCGCTTCTCAAACTTGGCTTACTTGCGCAGGCCCAGCTTGGCGATGAGAGCGTTGTAACGCGCCACATCCTTCTTCTTCAGATAGGCCAGCAGCGTGCGACGCTTGTTGACCAGCTGAAGCAGACCGCGACGCGAGTGGTTGTCCTTCGCGTGGGTCTTGAAGTGTTCGGTGAGGTTGACAATGCGCGTGGTCAGGATCGCAACCTGCACTTCGGGCGAACCGGTGTCGCCGGCGTGCTGGGCGTTGTCAGCGATCAGTTCCTGCTTCTTTTCAGCGGTAATCGTCATAATCTCTACTCCGCGACATCCGAAAAGTTGAACCCCCGCTCGACTCTGGCCGAGCTCCCTTCAAGCATCATCAGCGCGACAGGCACATTGCCCAGCCGCGCCAGATAAAGCCCATCGGGATAGGGCTGCCCCAAAAGAACGCGGCCCTGACGGACCGCTCCTGCCTGCTGGGGCGTGAGGGAAAGAGCCGGGATGTCGACCAGCCCTGCCTCTAGCGGCAGAAGTTTAGTTTCAAGCGGCGCCCCCTGACCGATTTCGTTCAAGGAGTCCAGCGAAATCGCGTGTTCCAGCGTGAAAGGCCCCGCCGACAGCCGCCGCAACATCGTCACAGACCCGCGCGTGCCCAGCGCCAAGGAAATGTCGCGGGCAAGCGAACGGATATAGGTGCCCTTGGACACATGGGCGCGCAGAGTGGCCCAATCCTCTCCCGCATCAATCAAGTCCAGCGCGTGGATCGTGACGGCGCGAGTGGGCATATCCACCGCCTCACCCCGGCGCGCGCGGTCATAGGCGCGCACCCCGTCGATCATCAACGCCGAATAGGCGGGCGGCACCTGCTCAATCGGCCCGGTGAACTGGGGCAACACCGCCGCGATTTCCGCCGCGATGGGGCGCACATCGCTGGTCGCCACCACCTTGCCCTCAAGATCGAGCGTTTCCGTCTCCTCGCCGAACTTGACCGTGAAATCATAGGTCTTGGACGCATCCAGCATCCGCCCCGTCAATTTCGTCGCCTCGCCCAGCGCAATCGGCAAAATTCCGCTGGCCAGCGGGTCGAGCGTGCCACCATGGCCCACCTTGATCCCGCCCTTCAGCTTCATGTTATAGCCCGCCGCGCGCAGGTTGCGCTTGACCGCGCTGACCGCCTGCGTGCTGCCCAGTTCCAGCGGCTTGTCCAGAATGATCCAGCCATGGACGCTCATGCGAACATCCCCCGCGCCGTTGCGAAATGACGGCGGCAAAGCGCGACATAGCGGTCATTACCCCCGATCTCGGTCTGCGCCCCTTCGATGACCGCCCGGCCCGACGCATCGACGCGCAGGTTCATCGTCGCCTTGCGCCCGCAATGGCACACCGCTTTCAATTCGACCAAAGCATCGGCAATGCCCAGCAAGGCCGCCGAACCGGGGAACAACTCACCCTGAAAATCGGTGCGCAACCCATAGCAAAGGACCGGAATCCCACCCTCATCCGCAATCCGCGCCGCCTGCCACACTTGATCGGCGGACAGGAACTGCGCCTCATCGATCAGAACGCAGGACAAAGGCGACTCGGCATGCGCCGCCATAACCGCGCCATGAATGTCCGTCCGGGCGCCAAAGCGATGCGCATCGGCGTGCAGGCCAATCCGGCTTTCAATCGCATTGTCACCCCCGCGATGGTCCAACGCCGCCGTCCACAGCATCGTGGCCATGCCCCGCTCGCGATAATTGAAATCGGCCTGAAGCAGCGTGGTCGATTTGCCCGCATTCATGCTGGCATAGTAAAAATAGAGCTTGGCCATCGTGTAAGGCTTACTCGCCGCCACCTTCGATATCGCGCCGCACCAGCGGGCTGGACAGCAAAGCGTCGATGCGGGTCGCCTCGTCAAAGCTTTCGTCGGGCAAAAACTTGATCTTGGCCGCATATTTCAGCTTCAGCTTGCCCGCGACTTCCTTTTGGAAAAACGCGATATTCGTGCGCAGCGCCTTAAGCACGATATCCTCGTGAACGCCCAACAGAGGCTTAACAAAAACCGTCGCGTGGCGCAGATCCGGGCTCATGCGAACCTCGGTCACGCTGACCGAATGGGCGGTCAACACGTCGTCATGCACCATCTGCCGCGTCAACAGATCGGAAATCACATGCCGCACCTGTTCGCCAACCTTGAGCAGGCGAACCGAACGGTTTTCGGGAGTGGAAGTTTGGTGGCGTGCCATAATGTCCGTCATTTCTCTGGCCGGATTGCACCGGCATATATTCTGTCGCCGGAACGAACCGGCCTGTCGTAAATTCGCTTTGCCCATGGAACGCATCGCTTGGCAATGACTTCTTACACATTGAGCGGCTCCGAAATCTGATCTCGTCCATCAGAACGGAACCGGAAGGAGGAATATCATGCGTAAAATCATCAGTCTGGCACTTTGCGCCCTCGCGCTGGCCCCGACGATCGCTGCGGCCGATCCCGGTCATGGTCATGGGCACGGGCGGGGCCATTGGGACCGGGGCCATCATGGCGGGTACGACCGCGATTGGCGCCACGACCGCGGTCCGGGCTGGAGCCGCGGCGGCTGGGCGCCCCAACCGGGCTGGCGCCAATTCCGCCGCGGTGAGCGCTTCTATGCAAGCCGCGCGCCCAACTATTACGTGATCAACGACTATCGCCGCTGGGACCGTTTGCGCCCTCCGCCGCGCGGATATCACTGGGTCCGCAGCGGCAATGACGCCCTGATGGTGGGTATCGCCAGCGGCATCGTGGCCAGCGTCATCGTCGGCGCCATGCGTTAATTCACTTCACCCTCGACCCGATCAACTTGCGGCCCGCCTTGGCGATCAAGGCGGGCTTTTTTGTAATCATCACAGACAATTGCGACAATTTAACACAAGAATAACGGGGGCCGTTCAGCCTCCCGTGCGTTTCCTCCTCGTAATCATTTGATCACGATTTCACGGCTTCATACAGGAGGAAAACCATGACGACCCCTATCGCACTGGCGATTGCCGCCGCCCTGCTGGTTCCTGCGGTTCCGGCCATGGCGCAACCGGGCGGCCATTATGATCGCGGCCACGACAACCGTGGCGGCCCCGCGTTCCACGGCCCGCAGGGGCGCGGCAATGCCCCCCAATTCGTTCAGTTCCGCAAGGGCGAACGCTTCGACCGTCGCCGCGCACCAAACTATGCCGTTGTCGATTATCACCGCTATCGCCGCCTTGGCCCGCCGCCCCGCAGCTATCGCTGGGTCCGCAGCGGCAATGACGCCGTGCTGATCGGCATCACATCGGGCATCGTGGCCAGCGTGATTGCCGGCGCAATCCGTTAAGGGCCATTCGGGCGGCGTCATCACGGCCCCGCCCGTCCCTTTCCCAATCTGCCCGCCATGCAAAAAGGGCGGCTCCCCACACGGGAAGCCGCCCTTTTTCGTTGCGCCCCGTTTCCGGGGCCGATCCGTCAAAGGATCAGAGCGTACGCTCGCGCATTTCGACTTCGAAGACTTCGAGCATATCGCCCGCCTTCACATCGTTGGTTGCTTCCAGAACGACACCGCATTCCAGACCGGCGCGTACTTCGGCAACGTCGTCCTTGAACCGGCGCAGCGAGGCCACGGTGGTCTTGGAAACGATGACGTCGTTGCGGGTAAGACGCGTGTGCAGGCCCTTCTTGATGTAACCTTCGACAACCAACAGACCAGCGGCCTTGTTGTGCTTGCCGGCGGGGAACACTTCCTTGACCTCGGCGCGGCCGACGACGGTTTCGATGCGTTCCGGACCCCAGACGCCGGCCATTTCCTTGGCGATGTCATCGGTCAGGTGATAGATCACGTCGAAATACTTCATCCGCACCTTGAAGCGTTCGACAATGTCGCGCGCCTTGGCATTGGGACGGACGTTGAAGCCCACGATCGGCGCGCCCGAAGCCGCCGCCAGGTTGACGTCGCTTTCCGTGATGGCGCCGACGCCCGAAGCCAGCACCTTGAGCTTGATCTCGTCATTCGACAGGCGGTTGAGCGCGTTGACGATAGCTTCGACCGAACCCTGCACGTCCGCCTTCACGACGATCGGATATTCGATCACCGACTGCTTGGCGGCCAGAGCCGAGAACATGTTTTCAAGGCTTGCCGGCGATGCGGTGGTGCGCTTGGCGGTGGCCTGTTCCTGACGGAAGGCCGCCACTTCACGGGCACGCGCTTCGCTTTCCACAACGGTCAGCGTATCCCCGGCCATCGGCACACCGCCCAGACCCAGAACCTCAACCGGCAACGCGGGCGGAGCCTGCTTCACCTGACGGCCCTTGTCGTCCAGCATGGCGCGCACGCGGCCCGACTGGGTGCCGACGACGAAGATGTCGCCAACCTTGAGCGTACCACGGTTGATCAGCACGGTGGCCAGCGGCCCCTTGCCCTTGTCCAGCTTGGCTTCGATCACGGTGGCTTCGGCCGCGCGGTCCGGATTGGCGCGCAGTTCCATCAATTCGGCCTGCAGCAGGATCTTGTCGATCAGATCCTGAAGCCCCGCGCCGGTCTTGGCCGAAACTTCCACGTCCTGAACGTCACCCGACATCTGCTCGACAATGATTTCATGTTCGAGCAGACGTTCGCGGATCTTCTGCGGGTTGAATTCGGGCTTGTCGCTTTTGGTGATCGCCACGATCATCGGCACGCCGGCCGCCTTGGTGTGGTTGATCGCCTCGATCGTCTGCGGCATCAGGCCGTCATCGCCCGCAACCACCAGAATGACGATGTCGGTGACATTGGCGCCGCGCATACGCATTTCGGTGAAAGCTTCGTGGCCCGGCGTATCAAGGAAGGTGACGAGATCGCCGCCCTTGGTCTTGATCTGATAGGCGCCGATATGCTGCGTAATGCCGCCGGCTTCGCCGCGCACCACGTCTGTCCCACGCAAAGCGTCGAGCAGCGAGGTCTTGCCATGGTCAACGTGGCCCATGATCGCCACGACAGGCGGACGGGTCTTGAGCGTTTCATCGGCATCGACGTCAACGGTCGAGTCGATATCAACGTCGCTTTCCGAAACGCGCTGGATGTTGTGGCCGAATTCTTCGACCAGCAGTTCCGCCGTATCCTGATCGATGGTGTGATTAAGCGTCACCACCATGCCCATCTTGAACAGCGACTTGACCAGATCGGCGGCCTTTTCAGCCATACGGTTGGCCAGTTCCTGCACCGTGATCGCTTCGGGCACGATCACGTCGCGCACCTGCTTTTCACGCTGCTGATACTGACCGCCGAAGTGGGCGCGGCGTTCCTTTTCGCGGGCACGCTTCAACGCGGCCAGCGAACGGGCGCGGGCGCCTTCGTCCTCGTTGAGCGCGCGGTTCACCGTCAGCTTGCCGCCGCGACGTTCGTCGGCGGTCTTGCCACGGCTGGGCGCAGGCTTCTTGGGCGCAGGCGCCGCCGCTTCGGGGCGACGCGGCGGGGTCGGCGCCGATTGAACCGGCGTAAAGCGGCGCGGCGCAGGCGCAGCGGGCTTTTCCTCAACCGGAGCAGCCTTGGGCGCTTCGACCTTCACCGGGGCCGCCGGCGCAGGAGCGGCTTCGGCCACCGGCTTTGCCACGGGCGCGGCAGGCGCAGGCGCGGCTTCAACAGCCTTGGGCGCTTCTTCCACGACGGGCGCAGGCGCAGGGGCCGCAGCGGCTTCGGCAGCGCGACGGTTTTCTTCGGCGCGGCGGCGCTCTTCTTCGATCTGGCGCGCCTTTTCTTCCTGTTCACGACGGGTCGCAGCCTCAGTCGCGGCCAGACGGGCTTCTTCGGCCTCGCGCAGCAGGCGAGCCTGCATTTCCTGACGCGTTTCGCGGCTTGCGGCCACGGGCGCCGGGCGCACAGGCGGCAGCGGCGGACGCGCAGGCTGTGCCACAGGAGCGGGCGCAGGCGCAGGAGCCGGAGCGGCCTCACCAGCCTGCGGGGCACCCTCACCCGGCTTGCCCGGGATCACCTTGCGGCGCTTGACTTCAACCACCACCTTATTGGTGCGGCCGTGGCTGAAGGTCTGTTTGACTTCGCCCGCTTCCACCGAGCGCTTCAGCCCCAGCGGCTTGCGACCCAGTGTCGGTTTGTCATTGTTATCGGTCATCGGTTCAAACAGCCCTTCAGTCTCAATTCGTCTCAGCCGGCGACTCACTGTCGGCGGCGTCATCATGATGTGCGTCCGGTTCGGCGGAATTACCGCCAAAGCCTTGATTATCTTCGGCAAGATAGTGATTCAGGCGCGCGAGCAAGGGGGCAAGCCTTTCGGCCGATGCCCGGTCGGTCAACGCCAGATGCACGACATTGTCGCGGCCCAATGCCACAGACAGGGCCGCGCGGTCCAGTGGCAAGGTGTCACCCTTTTCACCACTGCCTTCGGTTTCCTTGCCTACGCGCCAGGCCTGATCCAGCTTGCGATTGCCATCATCGCCCGCATCGGCCGCATGGGCCAGCCATACGACACGCCCCATGCGCGCATTTTCAGCAATGCGATCAGAGCCTACCAGCAAGCGCCCGCTGCGCATTTCCAGCCCCAGCCGATCGGTGAAGGCGCGGGTCAGCGCCGCTTCGATCTTTTCCGGCAGGTCATCGGGAATGGCAATTTTCGCGCCCTTATAGGCCCGCGCCAGAGCGCCCTTCAGCTTACCCTTGGCAATCGCCTTTGTCAGTTCGTCCTTACGCACACCGATCCACGCCCCACGCCCCGGCGCCTTGGCCAAAGCATCGGGTGCGATAAAGCAGGCCCCATCCGGTCCTTCGGGCGAAATCGCCAGTCGGATCAGCGCATCGCGCGGGGCCACCTCGCCGGAAAGGATGCATTTCCTTTCCGGCCCGGCGTCAGCGATGTCGGCGCTTACGCGTTCATTGCGAGGAATCCGCATCGGCGGCCTCCTCATCAGTGAACCAGTGAGCACGGGCGGCCATGATGATCTCATTGCCCTGCTCTTCGGTCAGCCCATATTCGCCCAGCACACCGCCGCGGCTCACTTCTTCGCGCTTTTCATCGCGCTTGTCGTCGCGGTCGCGCTTGTCATTGCGGCGGCGCTGGTCATTGACGCGCTTCTTGGCGATCAACTCATCGGTGGCCAGATCGGCCAGATCGTCGAGCGTCTTGATCCCCGCCTTGCCCAGCGTCACCAGCATGCCTTCGTTGAGATGCGGCAGTTCAGCCAGCGCATCTTCAACGCCCAGAGCGCGACGTTCCTGACGGGCGGCCTCTTCGCGGCGATCCAGCGCTTCCTGCGCGCGGTTCTGCAGCTCTTCGGCCAGTTCCTCGTCAAAGCCTTCGATCTGCGCCAGTTCGGCGATTTCGATATAGGCCACTTCTTCCAGCTCGCTGAAGCCTTCGGCCACCAAGAGCTGCGAGAGGGTTTCGTCGACGTCCAGCTCTTCTTCGAACAGCTTGGACTTTTCGGCGAATTCCTTCTGACGCTTTTCGCTCGCCTCGGCCTCGGTCATGATGTCGATCTGACGGCCAGTCAACTGGCTGGCCAGACGCACGTTCTGGCCACGGCGACCGATGGCCAGCGAGAGCTGATCGTCGGGAACCACAACCTCGATGCGGCCTTCTTCTTCATCAATCACCACGCGGCTGACAGTCGCGGGCTGGAGAGCGTTCACCACGAAAGTGGCGGTATCTTCGCTCCAGGGGATGATGTCGATCTTTTCGCCCTGCATTTCCTGCACGACGGCCTGCACGCGGCTGCCCTTCATGCCGACGCAGGCGCCGACCGGGTCGATGCTCGAATCGCGACTGATCACGCCGATCTTGGCGCGCGAACCGGGATCGCGGGCGGCGGCCTTGATCTCGATGATGTTGTCGTAGATTTCAGGCACTTCCTGCGCGAACAGGCGCTTCATGAAATCGGGATGCGCGCGGCTCAGGAAAATCTGCGGACCACGGTTCTGACGCTCAACCTTCAGGATCAGCGCACGCACACGCTCGCCCACGCGGGCGGTTTCGCGCGGGATCTGCTGATCACGGCGGATCACGCCCTCGGCGCGACCAAGGTTGACGATCACATGGCCGAACTCGACCGACTTGATCACGCCCGTGACGATTTCGCCCGCGCGGTCCTTGAACTCGGCATACTGACGGTCGCGCTCGGCATCGCGCACCTTCTGGAAAATGACCTGCTTGGCGCTCTGGGCGTCAATGCGGCCAAGGTCCACCGGCGGCAGCGGGTCGACGATGAAGTCACCGATCTTGGCGTCCTTCTGCAGCTTTTCAGCAGCCTTCAGATCCACCTGCTTGAAATAGTCATCGACATGCTCGACCACTTCGACCACGCGCCACAGGCGCAGATCGCCGGTGCGCGGGTCCAGCTTGGCGCGAATGTCGTTTTCGGCGCCATAGCGGTTACGGGCCGACTTCTGGATCGCTTCTTCCATTGCCTCGATGACGATCGCCTTGTCGATCATCTTCTCGGTGGCAACAGCCGTTGCAATCGCGAGCAGTTCGGCGCGGTTGGCGGAAATCGCACTGGCCATAATCAGTCTTCCTGCGTTTCGGTTTCTTCGTCGATCTCGTCGAATTCTTCGTCAAGTTCGATGGGTTTAGAGGCAGCCAGCAGGCGATCAGTCAGCACCAGCTTGGCGGAATGAATATCGGCAAAGGGGAAGGACACGCGGCCGGACTTTTTATCCTCCAGCGTGATCACCTCGCCTTCAAGAGCGATCAGATTACCCACCACGCTTTTGCGATTGCCATCGACGGGAACGGTCAGATTGACTTTGGCCTCATGGCCGATCCACGCGGTGAAATCCTTGAGACGGGTCAGCGGGCGGTCAATGCCGGGCGAGCTGACCTCAAGGCGATAGGCCTCCTCGATCAGCGTTTCGCCCGCTTCTTCCAGAGCGTCAATCTTGTCCGAAATGCGGTGCGAGAGCGCGACGCAATCGCCGATCACCAATTGCCCGGTTTCGGGGCGCTCGGCCATAATCTGGAGCGTATGCTCTTCATCGCCCACATCGGATTTGCCAAACAGAATCACGCGCACAAGATCCAGGCCAAGGGCTTTCACCTCGGGTTCGACAATCTCGGTAATGCGCGCGATATTGGCCATGTAAGTTCCTGTAATGAGGACAAGGTAGCAAAGCAGTTTCGCGCCGGCCCCTTCCGGCGCCAGCCCCGCTTTGCTTCACAATGTCGGGATTGATCGGCCCATTACGCCTGTTTGGCGGGGAATGCAAGGGGGTGGGTTAGGGTTCGTTTTCAAGAGCGGCGCGGGCAAGGAGGACGCGGCGGTAGAAGAACCAGAACCAGAAGCCGGTTGGAGCGCCGAAGGGAGCGCCGAAAACCGCACCTAAAGCGAGCGCCTCGCCATCGAAGCCCAAAAGCCTAAAGCCTACGACTGCGAGCACACCTCCTGCAATCGCGCCATAGATCAAGGCAAACAGCGCCCACCAACGCGTCACAAGCCGCTCTCCGGCCCGACTGGCTACAGGGCGACCAAACATCACCAAACCGATCATAGCCACAAGGCCTGCGATCAAGATAAACCAAACCACGCCGACTACAAAACTGAGAGCCGCGCCGATATAATATCCCAATGTAAATTGCGGATCGAACGGCAGATGCTCCCAACCGGCAATCGTGAACCACCCGATCACCAAAGTAGCCGTGGTCAATGGCCCCAAAATCGCCGCGTAGAGCATTGCGGGGGCATCACTAATCTGCTCCCCGTATTTCACCCCCGCACCCACCCCTCATCCGTCGCCTGCGTCAGCCACACCCCGCTGCCCAGCATCAGTTCCGCCCGCGCCAGAACATTGTCCACCGCCAGCATCGCCGCGCTGCGCCCCGCAAATTCGGCCAGAGGCGCCTGCTTCAGCCCCATCTGCTCGATCACGCTGGCGTGCGGAATCACGGGCCAGTCGGGATGGGCCTCGACAATCTCGCGGTGCATCGCCTTGCGCCGGTCCACCATGGACAGAACCGGCAACACGCCGGGCGCCTTGCCGCCGCGCTCGGCGGCCAGATGATCCTTCACCTGCTCCAACGTGCGCATCGCCAAGGGCGCGGGCAACAAAGGCACCACCAGCAGATCGGCGGCGCGGAAAATCTGGTCCGAAATCCCGCCCAGACCCGGCGGGCAATCCACCACGATCCGGTCATAATCGGGCGAAAGGCTCTCCAGCAGCTTCTTCAAACGCTTGGGCTTGTCATCGGCCAGATCGCTTTCGAGATGGCGCAGCGACAGGTCCGCAGCGATCAGGTCGAGTTCGGGCCAATTCGTCGGTACAATCGCATCGGCGGGATCAGCGTCGCGGGCGAATATCTTCTTGGCCTTGGACGCCGCACCTGCCTGCCCCAACAGGAACGCCACCGCCCCCTGCGCATCAATATCCCAGATCAGCGTCCTCTTGCCGGAAACCGCAAAGCCATGCGCCAGATTGACCGCCAGCGAGGATTTCCCCACCCCGCCCTTCATGCTGTAAACCGCGATCACCTTGCCCATGCGCCCGCCTTTCTTAATGAAACCACAGCCTAAGCCCGCAAAGGTGACATCTGCAAGTCAAAGCCCGCAAGTCAAAGCAGGTGATGCTTTCGCATGGTGTGCCGCAATTGGTCATAGGTCACGCCCAGAGCCTTGGCGGTCTGGCGCTGGTTGTAACGGTGGCGGGCAAGAGCGGCCTCGACAATTGCCTTTTCATGGGCATCGACCGCCCCGCGCAAGTCACACACCCCGGCCAGATCGCCAGCCATCACCGCGGCGGGCGGCGCGTCATTGTCGGCAGCGCGCAGGGATTGCGTCGGCTTCCAAGGCGAATCAAAGGGGTCGAAGGTGATATCGGCAATTGGCGCATCGGGCGTATCGCTGCGATAGACGGCGCGCTCGATCACATTGCGCAATTCGCGGACATTGCCGGGCCACTGATACTTCTCCAGCGCCGCCGCCGCCGCCGCGGTGAATCCCGGCCAGCGGTCCCAACCCATCTCGCTGGCCATACGCCGCCCGAAATATTCGGCCAGCACCAGGATGTCCCCTTCCCGCGCGCGCAATGGCGGCAGGGTGATGACCTCAAAACTCAATCGGTCGAGCAAATCAGCGCGAAACCGCCCTTCACGCGCCATGCGGGGCAGGTCTTCGTTGGTGGCCGCGACAATGCGCACATCCACCCGCACCGGGCGCGAGGCCCCGATCCGCGTCACCTCGCCATATTCGACCGCGCGCAGCAGGCGCTCCTGCGCCCCCATGCTCAGCGTCCCCAATTCGTCGAGGAACAGAGTACCGCGATCCGCCTCCTCAAACCGCCCTGCGCGCGCCCGCGTCGCGCCGGTAAAGGCCCCCGCCTCATGCCCGAACAATTCCGCCTCGATCAGCGTTTCGGGCATGGCCGCGCAATTGAGCGTCACCAAAGGCTCATCCCAACGCATCGACAGCCGGTGGAGACGTTCCGCGATCAGTTCCTTGCCCGTACCCCGTTCACCAATCACCAAAACCGGGCGACGCAGGGGCGCGGCGCGACTGGCGCGCTCCACCGCATCAAGGAAAGCGCCCGATTGGCCAATGAATTGCGTGTCGCGCTGGGCGTGTTGAGGAGACAGGGCCATGACTTTGCCTATCCTTGGTGAAATTTCCCGAAGGTTGGCAAAAATCACAAAATCCGTCAATCCGCGCCATCACATAATGCCGGAAAAATCGGGCTTTCCGCAAATTGGCACGCCCCATGCAATAACCTTGGCATGACCGAACTTTCGCCTCTCGACCCACACTTTCATGCCGACACCCCCGGCATGATCGGCGCATCGCCGACACAACCGATGCGCAACCCCCAAACGGGTCTGGCGAAGGGCGGGCCGGAGGGCCAGTTCACCCGCTTTTCGGGTGATGATCGCGCAACGCCCCTGCGCGATGCGGCACTTCCCCCTCCGGCCCGGTTTTTTTCACTTCAGGATTTCTCGAAAGGCTTCAGCAAGCTAGAACGGGAAATCGAGAAACTGCAATCCAATCCATCATCGGGAGCAAGCCGCATGGGCATTTTCAGCCGCACCCGCGACATTATCGCCGCCAATTTCTCCGATCTTCTGGAAAAGGCCGAGGATCCTTCCAAGATGATCCGCATGATCATCCTTGAAATGGAGGAAACGCTGGTCGAAGTGCGCGCGTCCGCCGCCCGCACCATCGCCGACCAGAAGGAAATGCGCCGCCATATCGCCAAGCTCGACCGCCTTCAGGCCGATTGGGGCGAAAAGGCGCAGCTTGCCCTGTCCAAGGACCGCGAGGATCTGGCCCGCGCCGCGCTGGTGGAAAAGCGCAAGGCCTCGGACATGGCCGATCAGTTGATGTCGGAAGTCGCGGTGCTGGACGACAGTCTGCGCGCCTTTGAAGCCGACATTGAAAAGCTGCAAACCCGCCTGCGCGAGGCCCGCAGCCGCCAGACCGCGATTGCCGCCCGTCTGGAAAGCGCGGAAAACCGGGTCAAGCTGCGCACCTTGCTGGCCAGCGAGCGCGTCGATGAAGCCATGGCGCGTTTCGATGCGCTGGAGCGCCGCGTCGATTATGCCGAAGGCCGCGCCGATGCCCTTGGCCTTGCTGACAATGCCAAGCCCAGCCTGGCCGACGAAATCGCCGCCCTCGCCTCTGGCGACAAGGTGGACGAGGAACTCGAAGCCATGAAGCGCGCTTTGCGCAAGGAGGGCTGAGGCCATGGAAAGTGGAGATGTCGTGGGCCTTGCCTGCGTGGTCGCGCTGTTCATCGGCCTGCCTTGGGTGATCCTGCATTACGTCACCAAATGGAAAACCGCCGCAACGCTGACCACCGATGACGAAGCCTTGCTGGAGGAACTCTATCAATTGGCCCGGCGGCTGGATGAACGGATGGATACGGTCGAGCGCCTTGTCGCATCGGAACATCCCGAATTTCACCCCGCCGTACCCCAATCCAGTTTTTCTGGGCCCAACCGCGAAATCGACAACCAGCCGCTGCGCGAAATTGAACGTATGCGCGCCCGCTCTTCCGACAGGAGCATCCGATGAACCCGATCCACACCCGTTTTTACCGTGACAAGGCCAATGGCAAGTTCATGGGCGTTTGCGCCGGGATTGCCGATTACACCGGAATTGACGTGCTTTGGGTGCGGATCGCCACGCTGATCCTGCTCTCCATGAGCGGGGGCACCGCTTGGCTGGTCTATTTCGGTATCGGTTTCCTGGCCCCGAACAAGCCGCGCGAATTGTACACCGACCGCGAAGAACAGCGCTTCTGGCAGGGGGTGCGCCAATCGCCGGGCCGCACCACCCGCGAGGTCCGCGCCAAGTTCCGCGATCTGGACCGCCGGTTGGCCGCGGTGGAGGACTATTACGTCTCCTCTAATCCGCGCCTGTCCGAAGAGATTGAAAAGCTGCGCTAAGCCGCAGCATCAGGGGGAATTTCCATGTCTGCTGGCACCATTGGCGCGCTGATCCCGATCGTCGCGCTCTCGATCCCGATTGTCGCGATCTGGACCAAGCACAAGACGCGCATCGCCGAAATGCAGATCCGCGCCACCGCCGATGACACCGCCGAACGCGCCGCGCAATATGCCGCCAAAACGCGCGAGTTGGAAGAACGGGTCCGCGTGCTGGAACGCATCGTCACCGACAAGGGCTATGACGTCGCCGCCCAGATCGAGGCCCTGCGCGACACCCGCGCCGTCGAAGATTACCGCCGCGATCCCCTCAACTGATCTCTCGCCGGAGCCAGTGTCATGAATTTCTGGGAAGCCATTGTTCTGATCGTCATCATCACGTCGGTCGCCAAAGTGTTTCAGGCCGGGCTTTACAGCCGGTCGGGCCGGGCGCGCCGCGTGACCATCGATGACAAGGGCAAGCAGACCATCATCGAACATGCCGACAATGCCGAAGCCGACATCCGCAATCAGCGGCTGAGCAGCGAAGTCGAAGAATTGCGCGAACGCATCAAGGTCTTGGAACGCATCGCCACCGAGGACCGCAAGGCGCGCGATCTGGCCGATGAAATCGAATCGCTCCGTCGATAAGCGGGGCCGATAGAAGGGTTTGAACCGATGTTGCATGATTTTCTTCACAACCTCGCCCCGTTGATGTGGACCGGCATCGCCATCACCGCCATCACCCTGCGCCATCGCCGCAAGATGGCCGCGATCCAGTTTGCCGACACGCCCCGCGCGCCCGAAAGTGATTACGAGGTCGAACAATTGCGCGAACGCATCCGCGTGCTGGAACGCATCGCCACCTCATCCACGCTTGAAACCCGCAGCGCAGACAAGCTTTCGGCCGAAATCGAAGCCCTGCGCCACCAGTAATCCGGAGCTTTACCATGGACAGCCTGACCCTGCCCGAACTGGCCTCCGCCCTGACCGCCATTGCCATGATCAGCATCGCCCTGTTGCGCGGCTGGTCGGGATGGCTTGGCCTGAAACACCGCGAACTTGATCTGGCGGCCAAGGCCGAGGAACCGGCCCAGCCCTCGCCCACCCAGCGGATCGAGATGGCCGACCTGAAAGAACGCCTGCGCAAGCTGGAAGCGATTGCCGCCGGGGTTGATTTGTAAGGCCCATGGGCGCTATCGCAGCATTCATGCGCAGCCTCTCCGATATTGCCGAGGAATATGAATTCCTCGAAGCCGACGAACGTTACCGCCTGTTGATCGAACTGGGCCGCGAACTGGACCCGATGCCCGACGCGCTGAAGACCGACGCCACGCTGGTGCGCGGATGCTCGGCCAGCGTCTGGGTCTATCCGGTGGAACAGGGCGACCGGCTGCAATTCCTGGCCGATTCGAACGCGGCGATCACCAAGGGCATCATCGCGCTGGTGTTGTCGGCGGTTCAGGGCAAGCCCGCCGATGAAGTCGCCGCGATGGATATTGCCGAGGCTCTGGCGCCGTTTGATCTGAAAAACCAGCTTTCCAGCAACCGGACCCAAGGCGTGCCCAACATGATCGCGCTGATCAAGGATCACGCATCGCGGCTCGCGGCGGGCTGATCGGGGATGCGCCGCCACCTTTATCAAGCGGGCGGCCTGTTCTTTGTTGGCCTCGGTATTGTCGGGGCTTTCCTGCCCCTGTTACCCACGGTGCCTTTCCTGTTGCTGGCGCTGTTCTGCTTTGCCCGCTCGAACCCCGCGTGGGAACAGCGCCTGCTCGATCATCCGACCTATGGCCCGCCCCTGCGCCAATGGCGTGAACGGCGCGCGATCCCGCGTCGGGCCAAGAAGGCCGCGCTGTTGGCCATGGCGGTGTCGGTGGGGATTACGGCGTTTACCGCTGGTTGGCCGTGGGTGTTGATCCCGGTGGGGGTGATGGTTTTGTCCGGGTCGTGGATTTGGACGAGGGCGGAGTAGAAGGATAGATGCGAGGGACTCGTCCCTCGCGCTCTCATTACTGTCTTCGTTGAGCCATGGGATCGGCATTGTGTGTCGGACGCGCCGTTTGCAAAATTAAAGCCTGCGGCGCCAACGAAATGCGCCGCAGGCTTTAATCATTTCAACACAAGATCTCAGATCAAGCCCCAATAATGGGATTGCAAAGGGACCGATTCCCTTTGCCCGCCGGAGGCACCTTGCCCCTTAAACCAACCGCGCCTGACGCAGCGCAGCCCCGATGAAACCGGCAAACAGCGGATGCGGCTCGAACGGACGGCTCTTGAGTTCGGGGTGAAACTGCACGCCGACGAACCATGGATGATCGGGACGCTCGACGATTTCGGGCAGCAGGCCATCGGGCGACATGCCCGAGAACACCAAACCGCCCTGTTCCAGAGCTTCGCGATAGTGGCTGTTGACTTCGTAGCGGTGGCGGTGACGTTCGCTGATCGTCTCGCTGCCATAAATCGCCGCGACATGGCTGTTGCCGGCCAGCTTGGCTTCATAGGCGCCGAGGCGCATCGTGCCGCCAAGATCGGTTTCGCTGGTACGGGTCTGAAGGCCCTCTTCGCTCATCCATTCGGTGATAATGCCGACAACGGGGTCGGTCGTTTCGCCAAATTCGGTCGAGGAAGCATCGGCGATTCCCGCCGTGTTGCGCGCGCCTTCGATACAGGCCATCTGCATGCCAAGGCAGATGCCGAAGAAGGGCACCTTGCGTTCACGGGCAAAGCGCACCGCCGAAATCTTGCCTTCGGTGCCGCGTTCGCCAAAACCGCCGGGCACCAGAATGCCGTGCAGAGGTTCGAGCGTCGAGACGATCTCTTCCTCATCCTTTTCAAAGATTTCGGCGTCGATCCATTTGATATTGACCTTGACCTTGTTCGCAATGCCGCCATGCACCAGCGCTTCGTTCAGCGACTTATAGGCGTCCTGCAACACGACATATTTGCCCACCACGCCGATGGTGACTTCACCCTCGGGGTTGGCATAAGTCTTGGTCAGCGCCTGCCAGCGGTCGAGGACCGGCTCGGGCGCGGTCAGGCCGAAGTGATGCAGCACCGCATTATCCAGCCCTTCGGCGTGATATTGCAACGGCACGGCATAGATGTTCGGCGCATCAAGGGCCGGGATCACCGCCTCCTTGCGCACGTTACAGAAGAGCGCGATCTTGCTGCGCTCGTTCTCAGGCAATTCCTGTTCGCAACGGCACAGCAGCACGTCGGGCTGAATGCCATAGGACGTCAGTTCGCGCACCGAGTGCTGAGTCGGCTTGGTCTTCAGCTCACCGGCCGCCGCAATGTAGGGCACCAGCGTCACGTGGGCAAAGCAGGTCTGCTCACGGCCCAGTTCGTTGCGCAACTGGCGAATCGCCTCGATGAAGGGCAGGCCTTCGATGTCGCCCACCGTGCCGCCGATTTCGCAAAGCACGAAATCGAGATCATCGGTATCCGCCTGGGCGAATTCCTTGATCGCGTCGGTCACATGCGGGATCACCTGAACCGTGGCGCCCAAATAGTCGCCGCGGCGCTCCTTGGCGATGATCGTCTGATAGATCCGGCCAGAGGTGATATTGTCGCTCTTGCGCGCCGAAACGCCCGTAAAGCGTTCATAATGCCCAAGATCGAGGTCCGTTTCAGCGCCGTCGTCAGTCACAAAGACCTCACCGTGCTGATACGGGCTCATGGTGCCGGGGTCGACGTTGAGATAGGGGTCGAACTTGCGGATGCGGACCTTAAAGCCACGCGCCTGCAACAAGGCGGCCAAAGAAGCCGCCATCAAACCCTTGCCCAGCGAGGAGACCACGCCGCCGGTGATGAAAATATACCGCGCCATGGGATTTGCGCCTTACCTTTTTCGAACCATCAATCCAAGCGCGCAATGCACGCCAGCGATAGGCAATCCACAGTCCTGTTCAATACCGCGTTAAAACGGCAGCAGGCGGTCATACCCAAACGCCAACCACCCCACCGCGAATGCGGCAGGGTAGCTGACACAATACCACAAAATTACTTCTTGGCCGCGCCGGCCAACGGATCGACCGGAGCCGGCACCGCAGGGGCCGCCGGGGCCGCGACGGGCGCAGAAACGGTGCGATCGAGCGAGGTGTCGACCTTCTGGTTCGACGCGCTGGCCACGGCCATGGCCGCCAGAACGATCGAGAGGCCAACAAAAATCGCGGCCAGAACGCCCGTCGCGCGGGTCATGAAATCGGCCGCACCGCGCGCCGACATAAAGCCCGACGGGCTGCCGCCAACGCCAAGCCCGCCGCCTTCCGACTTCTGGATCAGGATCACCACGACCAGCATGGCCGCGACAATGGCCTGAAGCACAATAAGGAAGATGAACATGAAGCGCGACTCTCGACATGGTGACAACCGCAATCGGCATGTCACCGCATGAATGGAATGGCGCGCATCTAGGCGCGAGAGCGATGAGTTGCAAGGGGGTGCTTCCCCCCTGCCCCAAAACTGAATAGACGAAATTTAGCCTTCGACCAGCATGGCGGCGGCATAGATGATGGCCGAAAAGCTCTCTGCCGTCAGACTGGCCCCGCCGACCAGAGCGCCGCCGACCTCGGCAACGGCCAGCAATTCCGAGGCATTGCCCGCATTGACCGAACCGCCATAGAGAATGCGAACGCCCTTGCCCGCTTCGCCATAGATCGCGATCAGGTCACGGCGGATCGCCTGATGCATCGCGGCCACATCCTCAACCGAGGGTACGCGCCCCGTGCCGATGGCCCAGACCGGCTCATAGGCCACGGCCAGCCCTTCGGCATCACCTGCGGGCATCGAGCCGTGAAGCTGGGCGGACACCACCGATTCTGCCTGACCGGCATCACGCTCTGCTCCGGTTTCCCCGACGCAAAGGATCACCGAAAGGCCCGCCGCGCGGGCGGCAACGGCCTTGGCCTGAACATCGGCATTGCTTTCGCCATGCAGGCTGCGCCGCTCGCTATGCCCGACGATGGTGAAGCGCGCACCGGCATCCTCCAGCATCACGGCCGAAATGTCGCCGGTATAGGCGCCGCTGGCCTTCGCGTGGACATCCTGACCACCCACGGCCATTGCCTGGGCTTCTTCGGCCATCGTGTGGACCAGCGTAAAAGGCGGCGCGATGCCGACATCCACCGCCGGATAGCGGGCCGCAGCGCGATCAATCGCGCGGGCCTCGGCCAAAGTGGCGCGCAGGCCGTTCATCTTCCAGTTGCCGACGATATAGGGCCGCAAAGCCATGATCCCTTTGTCCTTCCTAAGCGCGTGACCCCATGCAAACCCCAAAAGGTTCGCCGGCCACGCTTCCCCAGCATGCGTATGCGCGACTAGGCCAAGGAAGCCGCTTTTGTCAAAAGGCATGGGCACGTTAACCACCAAAAACGCACAGGCGCGACATTGCCGCACCACAGACAGCGCTGCCTGACCTGCGAAAATTTGGCCCAATGCGCTGCTTGCGGGATGCGGCCAAGCCGCCTAAAGCCGCCGACTGATAGTTTTGACGGCGCGCGCCTTTTGGGCGCCACCGCGATGACGGGTTGATTTGATGCTGCAAATGTTCCGCAAGTTCTTCCACTCCTCGGTGGGCGTGTTCGCTGCTCTGGGGCTGATTGTGATGCTGGCTCTGGCTTTTGCCGCGGGCGATGTGTCGAACATGATCAGCTCGGGCAGCATCACCGGCGGCGATCGTGTGGCCAAGGTGGGCGGCACGGCCATCGGCACCGCGCAATTGACCAAGCAGATGCAGCAGGCCGTGGAAATCACGCGCCAACAGCAGCCCGGCATGACGATGAAGACCTTTCTGGCCGAAGGCGGATTGGACGTCGTTCTGGACCAGATGATCGATGGCGAGGCGCAGATGGCCTTTGGCCGCAAGATCGGCGTGATCGCGGGCAAGCGCCTGATCGATTCCGAACTGGCCAAGATCCCCGCGTTTCAGGGCGCAGGCGGCAAGTTTGACCAGAACGCCTATCTTTCGGTTCTGGCCCAGCGCCAGATGAATGACGCCGATGTGCGCGACAGCTTTGCGCGCGATCTGGTGTCGCGTCAGCTGTTGGCCCCGGCCCAATTCGGCGCGACCCTGCCGCAAAGCGCGATCATGCAATATGCCGCCTTGTTGAAAGAACATCGCACCGGCTTTGTCGCCATGCTGCCCTCGAATGCCTTTGCGCCCAAGGGTCTGCCGACACAGGCCGAAGTGACCGCGTGGTACAACAACCACAAGGCCGCCTATACCGTGCCCGAACAGCGCATGATCCGTTACGCCCGTTTCGACGAATCGGCGGTCCAGAAGGCTCCGGCCCCCACCGATGCCGAAATCGCGACCCGCTATAAATTGAACGCCGCGCAATATGCCGCCACCGAAACGCGCAAGGTGTCGCAGGTGATCGTCATTGGCGAAGCCATGGCCAAGGAGATCGCCGCCGCCACCGCCAAGGGCGAAAGCCTTGAAGCCGCCGCCAAGGCCAAGGGGTTGAGCGTTGCCTCGCTCGGTCTGGTCAGCAAGGATGCTCTGGCCATCAAGAGCGGCCCTGCTGTTGCCGAAGCCGCTTATGCCGCCAAGGCAGGCGCCACGGTCGGCCCGGTCAAGGGGCAGGTTGGCTGGGCGCTGGTGCGTGTCGACGCGATTGACGCCAAGCCCGCCCGGACGCTGGAACAGGTGAAGGGCGAAATCGCCGCGACCCTGACCGAGGAAAAGCGCAAGGAAACGCTGGCCGCGCTGACCGAGAAGATCAATGATGATTTCGGCAAGGGCGGCGCGCTGTCCGACACGGCCAAGGAATTGGGCGTGACCATGGCGGAAACGCCATTGCTGACGGCCAAGGCACCTGCGGGCGCGGGCCTTCCGGCGGACCTCGCCTCGATTCTGCCCGCTGCTTTTAGCATGGAGCATGAAGGTCAGCCGCAGATTTCCGAACTGGTCGCGGGCAAGAGCTTTGTGATCTTTGACGTGACCAAGATCGTCCCTGCCGCCCCTGCCCCGCTGGCCCAGATCGGCGCGCAGGTGATGGCTGACATCCAGCTTGAAAAGGGCGCCGTTGCCGCCCGCGCCGCCGCCATGAAGCTGCTGGCCGCGGGCAAGAAGGGTGGCGAGTTGGGCGCCGAAGTCGCCAAGCTGGGCGTTGCCCTGCCCCCGGTTCAGCCGCTCAACATGGGCCGCGAGGAAATCATGTCGCGCGGTGGTCAGATCCCGCCTGCCGTCGCCCTGTTCTTTGGCATGGCGCCGGGCACGACCAAGCTGATCCCGATTGCGGGCAATCGCGGCTTTATCGCGGTCCAGCTTAAAACCATCACGCCGGGTACCGTGGCCGCCAATGATCCGCTGATCGGACAGGTCAAGGGCGAGCTGAACAATCTGGCCGCGCGCGAACAAGGCGAAAGCCTGCGCCGCGCAATCCGCACCGAAGTCAAGGTGGAGCGCAACGAAAGCACCATCAAGACCGTCGCCGCCACACTGGCCGGCGGCAACTGAAGTTCAATAACAAAAGCGAAAGACCCATGACCGACAACACCCATCGCCCAGAAAACTGGGACGCCGCCCTTTCCCTGCTGTCTGGCGGGAATCCGGCGCTGGTGTGGCGTCGCGTCATTGCGGACACCGAAACACCCGTGGGCGCGGCGGTAAAGCTGTTCGCGGGCGAGCGGGGCGATTTCCTGCTCGAATCGGTCGAGGGCGGCGAGGTTCGCGGGCGTTACAGCCTGCTGGGTCTGGCCCCCGATCTGGTGTTCCGCGCCACCGGCCATGCGGCTGAAATCAACCGTGTATGGGCCACCGACCGCGAGGCTTTCGAGCCGTTGGCGGGTGATGCTCTCAATGAATTGCGCGCGCTGGTGGAAAGCTGCCGGATGGATGTACCGGCCGCGCTGCCGCCTGCGCTGGCCTGCATCGTGGGCTATTTCGGCTATGAGACGTTCGGCCTTGTCGAAAAGCTGCCCCGTGCGCCGCAAAGCGCGCTGGAATTGCCGGACATGCTGTTTGTGCGCCCGACGGTGATCCTTGTGTTCGACCGGCTGGGCGATGAATTGTTTGCCGTGGCCCCGGTATGGCCCTCGGACCGCGCGCCAGAAGCCGCGTTGGAAGTGGCGCAGGATCGGATCGACGATGCGCTGCGCGCCCTGGCCGCGCCCGCGCCCGAACCGGTGCGCGCCGGGCCGGACATGCCCATGCCGATGCCGACCCCGGTGATGGCGCCGGGCGATTATGGCAACATGGTCGAGGCCGCCAAGCAGTTCATCGAGGCGGGCGACATCTTTCAGGTCGTGCTGGCTCAGCGTTTCACCGCGCCGTTTACCCTGCCGCCTTTGTCGCTCTATCGATCCTTGCGCCGGGTGAACCCCTCGCCCTTCCTCTATTTCCTCGACCTGCCCGGTTTTGCCGTGGTGGGGTCCAGCCCGGAAATTCTGGTGCGCGTGCGTGACGGTGAGGTGACGATCCGCCCCATCGCGGGCACCCGTCCGCGCGGCAAGACTGCGGCTGAAGACAAAGCCAATGAGATCAGCCTGCTGGAAGACCAGAAGGAGCGAGCCGAACATCTGATGCTGCTCGATCTTGGCCGCAACGATGTGGGCCGCGTGGCCGCCAAGGGCACGGTCAAGGTCACCGAAAGCTATACGATCGAGCGTTACAGCCATGTGATGCATATCGTCTCGAACGTGGTGGGCGAATTGGACACGAACCGCGCCGATGCGATTGACGCGGTCTTTGCCGGTTTCCCGGCGGGCACCGTGTCAGGCGCGCCCAAGGTGCGCGCGGGCCAGATCATCGCGGGGCTGGAGCCGGAAACCCGCGGCGCTTATGCGGGCGGCGTGGGCTATTTCGGGCCGGACGGCAATCTGGACAGCTGCATCGTGCTGCGCACCGGCATCGTCAAGGATGGCGTCTTGCACGTACAGGCGGGCGCGGGCATCGTGGCCGACAGCAATCCGGTCTATGAACAGCGCGAATGCGAACATAAATCCGGCGCCCTTTTCGCCGCCGCCCGTGAGGCGGTGCGCGTGGCGCAGGAAGCGGGGTTTGGACAATGAGAGGCAAGATTCTCGTCATCGACAATTACGACAGCTTCACCTGGAATCTGGTCCATTACATCATGGAACTGGGCGCAGAGGTTGAGGTGGTGCGCAATGACGCCATGACCGCGGCGCAGGCCATCGACAGCGGCGCAACGGGTTTCCTGCTCTCGCCCGGCCCCTGCACGCCGAATGAAGCGGGGATCAGCCTCGATCTGGTCGGCGCGGCGGCAGATGCGGGCAAGCCCTTGCTGGGCGTATGCCTTGGCCATCAGAGCATCGGCCAATATTTCGGCGGCACGGTGCAGCGCGGCGGTTTGATGCATGGCAAGACTTCGCCCGTCACCCATGACAACACCGGCCTGTTCGAGGGCATCCCCTCGCCCTTTATCGCCACGCGCTATCACTCGCTGATCGTGACGGATATTCCGGCCTGCCTGCATGTCAATGCGCGCAGCGACGATGGGCATGTCATGGGTTTCCGCCATGTGTCCTTGCCGATCCATGGCGTGCAATTCCACCCCGAAAGCATCGCCACCCAGCATGGTCATGCGATGCTGGCCAATTTCCTGAAGGTTTGCGGGATTGATGCCCGTATTCCCGATGCGGTGGGGCCTGCATGACGGGCCTGCCGGAGGTTACCTCACAACCCTTTGGCGAGGCGGAATCGGAAAGCCTGTTCGGCGCCATTCTGGATCAGAAAGTCAGCGATGAGGACATCGCGGCGTTTCTCGTTGCCCTGTCGGCACGCGGAGAAACGGCGAGCGAAATAGCTGGTGCGGCCCGCGCCATGCGGTCACGGATGATCGCGGTCCATGCGCCCGAAGGGGCCATTGATGTGTGCGGCACCGGGGGCGATGGGCATCACACGCTCAATGTCTCGACGGCGGTGTCGCTGGTCGTGGCGGCCTGCGGCGTGCCGGTGGCCAAGCATGGCAATCGCGCGGCATCCTCCAAGGCGGGCGCTGCCGATACGCTTGAGGCGCTGGGCCTCAATCTGGCCAATGCCGGCGCGCGGGCGGAAACGACGTTGAACGAGATCGGCATCGCCTTTCTCTTTGCCCAGGCGCATCATCCCGCGCTCAAGCATATCGCGCCGATCCGGCGGAAACTGGGCTCGCGCACGATCTTTAACCTGATGGGCCCGCTGGCCAATCCGGCCAATGTTCAGCGCCAATTGGTGGGCATCGCCCGCCCCGCCTATGTCCCGATCTATGCCGAAGCGATCCGCCGCCTTGGCACGGCGCGCAGTTTTGTCATTTCGGGCGACGAGGGCCTCGACGAACTGAGCCTTGCGGGCGGCAATGAAGTGGCCGATGTGCGCCATGACGCCGTGGCCATGCGCCGTGTGACGCCTGCCGATGCTGGCCTGCCGGAATATCCCGTCGATGCGATCAAGGGGGGCGATCCGGCCTATAATGCCGCCGCGCTCGACCGCTTGCTAATGGGCGAACATGGCGCCTATCGCGATGCGGTGCTGATGAATGCCGCCGGGGCGCTGATGGTGGCGGGCGAAGTGAACGACTGGCGCGAAGGCGCCGAAGAGGCCGCAGAGGCCATTGACAAGGGGCTGGCCAAGGGCCTGCTCGATTGCTGGATCAAGGCTTGCTCATGACCGACAAATTGACCGAAATCTGCGACACCAAGCGTGAAGAAGTCGCCGCGCGCAAGCCTTTGGCCAGCATCGCGGATCTGGATGCCCGTGCGAGCGAGCAGACACCGACGCGCGGGTTTGAAGCTGCCCTGCGCGCAAAGGCCGCCGATGGTTTCGCCCTGATTGCCGAAATCAAGAAGGCCAGCCCTTCCAAGGGTTTGATCCGCGCCGATTTTGATCCGCCCGCTCACGCTCGCGCCTATCAGGCGGGCGGGGCGGCCTGTCTGTCGATCCTGACCGACGCGCCCTATTTTCAGGGGCATGAGGATTACCTGATTGCCGCGCGCGCGGCCTGTGATCTGCCGGTGCTGCGCAAGGATTTCATGGTCGATCCGTGGCAGGTGGCCGAGGCCCGCGCCATCGGTGCGGACGCCATCCTGATCATCGTCGCCGCCCTGTCCGACGCGCAAATGCTTGAAATCGAGGCCGCCGCCATCGAACGGTCGATGTCGGTTCTGGTCGAGGTGCATGACGAGGAAGAAATGGCCCGCGCCGCCAACCTCCAATCGCGCCTGATCGGGGTCAACAACCGCAATCTCAAGACCTTCAAAACCGACATTTCGACGACCGAGCGCCTCGCCGCTCTCGCGCCGGAGGGGACCTTGCTGGTGGCGGAAAGCGGGATCAACACCCATGCCGATCTGCTGCGCCTTGCCCCTTGCGGGGCGCGCACCTTCCTTGTGGGGGAAAGCCTGATGCGGCAAGAGGACGTGACGGCGGCGACGAAGGCCTTGCTCGGGCTTTAACTCCAAAGCTCTGGATAACGCAGCATCAGCGCCTGTGCCAGGATCAGCGTTTTGGCATCTTCCAGCGTGCCGTCCATCACCATGTCACGCAACGCGTCGAGGCCAATCTCAACGACGTTGATATGCTCATCCTCGTCTTCTGCTCCCCCGCCATCGCCCACGCGATCGGCGGCGGTATATTGCGCCAGATACAGCATGACCCGTTCCGTCGACAGCGGCGGGATGGGCCAGATATTGGAAACCGGTTCCAGCGTGGATAGGCGAACGCCGCCCTCCTCCATCGCTTCTTTGTGAATGCGCGCTTCGGGCACGGCCCCATCCAGCCCGCCCGCAATCGCTTCGAGCAGAGGCGCCACCCCGGCATCCAGCACCGCCGCGCGCGGCTGGGTCACCAACATCACCACGCGGCGTTCCCGGTCATAAGGCAAAACCGCGACAGCCTGTCCATTATCGATCAGATGCCTTTCGGAAATCATGCCGTCAGGCATCCGCAATTCCAGCCGAAAAAACCGATACCATCCATCATAGATCAAATGCCGGGCAATAATTTCCGCCATATTTGTTCGGTCCCTCAAAAACTTGGCATGACTCTATCGCAGTTTGCGCATTTCTTCGTTGCCTGATGCCTCCGCTTTGGCAAGAGAGAAGCATGAGCGAATTGACCCATCTCGATGCCCAAGGCCATGCCCGCATGGTCGATGTCGGCGCCAAGGCTGAGACCGCGCGGATTGCGATTGCCTCTGGCCGTATCCGCATGAACGCGGCGGCGCTGGCCGCGATACGCGATGGCAATGTGCCCAAAGGCGACGTTCTGGCCGCTGCGCGCATCGCCGGGATCATGGCGGCCAAGAAAACCGCCGATCTCATCCCGCTTTGCCATCCCTTGCCCCTGCACAGCGTGACCGTCGATTTCATCGTCGAGGAAGGCGCGATCCGCGCCACCGCCATGGCCAGCCTGACCGGCAAGACGGGGGTTGAAATGGAGGCTTTGACCGCCACTTCGCTTGCCCTTCTGACGATTTACGACATGGCCAAGGCGATCGACAAAGGCATGGTCATCGAAGAAGTGCGCCTGATCGAAAAACGGGGCGGCAAATCCGGCGACTGGAAAGCAGAGCTATGACGCGCGCGCCCTTGCCGCTTGAAGAGGCGCAGGCGCGAGTTCTGGCTCTGGCCACTCCGACGGCCGCCAAAACCGTGCCAATTGAGGCCTCGCTAGGGCGTTACCTGTCCCAGCCGCTGCTGGCCCGCCGGACACAACCGGCGGCTGATCTTTCGGCCATGGATGGCTATGCTCTGGCCCCCGGCGATCTGGGCGGGCCGTGGACCGTCGTGGGTGAAAGCGCGGCAGGGCACCCCTTTGGCGGCACCGTTCAGCCCGGACAGGCCATTCGTATCTCCACGGGCGCAATGGTGCCCGATGGCGCCGGAATCGTCCTGTGTCAGGAGGACGCAGCAAGGGACGGCGACCGCCTGACCCTGACCGGAACGCCGCCCCAACCCGAAGGACGGCATATCCGGCGCAAGGGGCTGGACTTTAGCCATGGCGACGAGGTCTTGCCGGCAGGCACAAGGATCGGGCCGGCGCAAATGGCCTTAGCCATCGCGGCGGGCCATGGAGAACTTTCGGTCCATCGCCGCCCGCGTCTGGCCATTTTGGACAGCGGGGATGAATTGGTGGCGCCCGGCCTCGATTGCCCGCCCCACCGCCTGCCCGCCAGCAACGGCGCAATGTTGGCGGCGATGGCATCAGGCGTGGCCGGAGACATCCTGCGCCTTGGACCAGTGGCCGATGATCTGTCTGCGCTGGACGCCGCCTTGGCGCGTGCAGGCGATGTTGATGTGATTGTCACCAGCGGCGGCGCATCGGTGGGCGATCACGACCTGATCCAGCCCGCCTTGCTGAATTGGGGCGCGCAGGTCGATTTCTGGAAGGTCGCGATCCGGCCCGGCAAACCCCTGCTGGTGGCGACGCGCGGGCATCAGATCGTGATCGGCCTGCCCGGCAATCCGGTGTCCAGCTTTGTGACCGCGCATTTGTTCCTGCTGCCGCTGCTGCGCGCGATGCAGGGTTCGGCCAATCCTTTGCCCAGGACCGCGATGGCGCAATTGAGCGAACCGCTGGGTCCGGGGGCCGACAGGCGCGAATTCATCCGTGGATGGTGGGACGGCCAAAATGTCCTGCCCCGACCGATGCGCGATTCCTCTGCGCTGGCGGCGATGGCGGCCAGCAATTGCCTGATCGAACATATGGCGAATGCACCGTCGGCGGCGGCCGGCGATAGGGTGAAGATCCATTTGATCGGAAATGGCGGAAGCGCTTGACGTAAGGGCAATGGTTGCGTAATTGTTCCGCAATTGTTCACGCAACACCCCCGTTGGGAGGTCACAATGCTCACCCGGAAACAGCATGAATTGCTGCGCTTCATCCAAGCCAGCCTTGAGGAATCGGGCGTTTCGCCCAGCTTTGAGGAAATGAAAGAAGCGCTCGATCTGAAGTCGAAATCGGGGGTGCATCGCCTGATCTCCGCTCTGGAGGAACGCGGTTTTATCCGCCGCCTGCCCAACCGCGCCCGCGCTTTGGAAGTGTTGCGCCAGCCCGAAGACGTCACCCCGCCGGTCGCGGCCAAGGCTGCGCCGCCCAAGAAGGTGGTCGAGGCACCCAAGCCTGTCGTGCCCGCCGCGGCCAATGACGTGGTGGAAATCCCGCTGCATGGGCGCATCGCGGCCGGCGTTCCGATCGAGGCAATGGAAGGTCAGACCATGCTGCCGGTCCCGGCGGCCTTGCTGGGTTCGGGCGAACATTACGCGCTTGAGGTTTCGGGCGATTCCATGGTCGAAGCGGGCATTTTGGACGGCGATCTGGCACTGATCCGCAAGACCGACATTGCGCGCGAAGGCGAGATTGTCGTCGCCCTTGTACGCGGCGAGGAAGCGACGCTGAAATATCTGCGGCGCGAACGCGGTCTGGTCCGCCTGGACCCGGCCAATGCGGCCTATGACCCGCAATATTATCAGCCCGGCGAAGTGCAGGTTCAAGGCAAGCTGGCCGGCTTGCTCCGCCGGTATCATTAAGCACCCTGCTTGATCGGGAGGGGGTTGTAACGCCCTCTCCTAATCATCACCTATCGTCATATCCTGCTTTAGACGTCATATCCTGCTTTAGACTAGGCGCGCGCCACCACGGATGTTGCCCCTGCCCCTGCGCCACAGTGACAATTTTCCGTCGGTTCAGATAGATCGCCATCCCGCCGGTCCGATAGAGCAGCGCCTCATCCGCGCGCAGGAAACGGGGGCGGCACGAAGGCTGTAACGCCACCCGTGAGACGACAATATCGACCGCCGCACAAGCCTTGGCCATCGCCGCTTCGTCAACAAAGCCTTCCCCCCGCGCCGCAAGGATGGCCCAATCCCGCTCTCCTTGCCTGATCGTGACACGACAGAAGCTTTGATTGCAGGTCGAGCCACGCCACTGTTCAATCGGCAATACAGCGCCAGACAGCCCGGCCACTTCCTGCATGGCATCCGAAATGTATTTTGAACGCCCTTGACCCATTACCAGCAATTGCCCGGTTTGCGGATCGATCAATCCCAATTGACGTCCGTCACCCGTGATCATGACATCGGGCGGCGCTGATAATGCCAGCCACAGGCAACCAAGGACCGCAGGCACCAGTCCCAGCAGTCGAATAGTCCCACGCCAAAGCGCCAGCCATAACAGGCCCAGCACTATGAAAGCATAGGTGCCCCCCGCCATGACCGGCAATTGCGTCACGGCATCGGGCCGCGCGCCCACCCATCGCGCAAGCCCAATCAGGCCATCCAGCGACAAGCCGCAAAGGCCCCAGAACGGCCCGCCCATGCCAATCATATCGAAGACCAAACCCGCGGCAATCAAAGGCATAGTGACAAAGGTCGTCAGCGGGATGGCAACCAGATTGGCGAGCGAGCCATAGATCCCGGCGCGGTGAAAGTGATAGAAACTGACCGGCATCAGCGCCAATTCTATGACCATGCCCGTCATCAGCAACATGGCAATGTGCCGACCCAAACGGATCACCCAGGCTTCTTCCCGCCGGGCAAGAAAGGCCCGAACCGGGGTCGCTTCATGCAGGGCCACAATGGCCAGAACCGAACCAAAGCTCATCTGAAAGCTGGGTCCGATAACGGCTTCCGGCCAAAGCAGCATCACAAAAGCCGCCGCCACGGCCAAAAGACGGATCGAAAAGGGTTGTCGCCCGGCCGCAATCGCCGCCAGAGCCAGCAAGGCACCAAGACAGGACCGCACCGTCGGCACCTCGGCCCCGGTCAACAACGTATATCCGACCGCGGCCAATCCCCCTGCACCACTAGCCACGATCGGCAAGCGAATCCGCAGAACAAGCCATGGCCAGAGGGCCAGCAGACGCAGCGCAAGAAAATAGGCCCCCGCGACAACGGCGCTGACATGAAGGCCCGAAACGGAGAGCAGATGGGTCAGCCCCGCATCACGCATGGCCGCCTCGTCCTGTGGTGTGATACCTCCGCGCTCACCACTGGCAAAGGCTGCGGCCATGCCCCCCGCCGATCCGGGTAAAACGGCGCGGATATGTGCGGCCAGCGCATGACGCATCCGCGACAGGCCCTGCGCGCGCGGGGCCGATTCGACCGTCACCGGACCAAGAGCGCTGCCCGTTGCCGCCAACCCGCTGAACCACGCCGCGCGTGCAAAATCATAGCCTCCGGGTAAACGCGGTGGCGCAGGTGGAACAAGCCTCGCCCGCATTTGCACATAGGCCCCCTCCACCGCTCCCGGAGCGGAATCGCCGGTTTTCAGCGTGATTCTCGTCTTGATTGCCCTTTTTTCGCCCGGCAAACGCAACCCCAGGATCAGGCGAATCCGCGATTGGGCGGGCAATTCCTGACGCTCCACCACAATGGCTCGTATATTCAAGACCATAGGCACGGGAATCGCCGGCGTACCGACCAAGGTCGATTTGGCCCAAACCAGCCCGCAACCCAAGGCGACGGCCAAGGCCATCGACATCATCGCCTTGGCCAGACACGGCCATCGCCCCTTGGGCCCCAGCAACACGCCGGCAAACAGCGCGACGGAAAAACATATTGCTATCAACAATATCCATTGAAGCGGGCCAAAGAGCGCAAACCACGCCGCCACGCCTCCGGCCATGCCCGCCGCCAGCCATGGCGCCAGCGTCGATCCGGCCCGCAACAGAAATTGCTCTAAGACCAAAGCAAAACTTGCCAAGCGCGCGCGGCTGCGCCAAGGGCCATGTTGCGTTGCAGCGCCATCCCCCCCGAAAGAGGCGGAACGCTGGGCCGTTTGGGTGTTGCTCTGGGTCGCGTGAACCATGGGCCCTATAGGACAGAAAGGACAAGGGAATGACAAGTTCGGGGTTGGCTGGCAGCAATAGCACCGGCAAACGCCCTGTTGTCACTCGTTTTGCGCCTTCGCCCACAGGTTTTCTGCATATTGGCGGCGCGCGCACGGCTTTGTTCAACTGGCTTTATGCCCGCGCCAATGGCGGGCAATATCTTTTGCGTATCGAGGATACCGACCGCGCGCGTTCGACCGATGCGGCCATTGACGCGATCTTTGATGGTCTGCGCTGGCTGGGTCTGGACGGCGATCAGCCCGCCGTGATGCAGTTCGAACGTTCGCCCCGCCATGCCGAGGTGGCGCATAAGCTGCTGGACGCGGGCTACGCCTATCGCTGCTATCTGACTCAGGAAGAGCTGAGCGCGATGCGCGAAGCGGCGCAGGCGGAAAAGCGTCCCTTCCGTATTCAGTCGCCCTGGCGCGACGCGACGCCCGATCAGTGGCCCGCCGATCTGCCCTATGTGGTGCGCATCAAGGCGCCGCGTGAAGGCGCGACCGTGATCGACGATCTGGTTCAGGGCAGCATCACGGTTCAGAACGTTGAGCTGGACGATTTCATCATTCTGCGCTCTGACGGCACGCCGACCTATATGCTGGCCGTGGTGGTGGACGATCACGATATGGGCGTGACCCATGTGATCCGCGGCGATGACCATATCAACAACGCCTTTCGCCAGTTGGTGATCATCCGTGCAATGGATGCCATCGAAGGTGGCCAAGGACATGCATGGCCGGACCCGGAATATGGCCATATCCCGCTGATCCATGGCGCGGACGGGGCCAAGCTGTCCAAGCGCCACGGCGCGCTGGGCGTGGACGCCTATCGTGACGAAATGGGCCTGCTTCCCGAAGCGGTGCTGAACTATCTGATGCGTCTTGGCTGGGGGCATGGGGATGAGGAAATCATCTCGATTGCCCAAGCCATCGAATGGTTCGACATCAAGGATGTGAACAAGGGCGCCTCGCGCTTCGACTTTGCCAAGCTGGCCAATCTCAACGGCCATTACCTGCGCGAGGCCGATGATGCGCGTCTGGCGCAGCTGGTCGCGCCGCGCATCACGGACCTGTCGGTCGAGATGAATTTGCTGGCACAGGCAATGCCCGTGCTCAAGGTTCGCGCCAAGGATCTTAACGAATTGGCCGCTGGTGCGCGCTTCCTCTTTACCGTGCGCCCGCTGGCGCTGGAGGAGAAGGCGGCCGCGCTGCTAACCGACGACGCGCGTTCGATTCTTCAGAAAATTCACGCAACGCTGTTGCAGGAAACGCACTGGACAATCGAGCCCCTGGAGGCCACGGTCAAATCACTGGCCGGCGAGCTTGGTCTTGGTCTTGGTAAACTGGCCCAGCCGCTTCGCGCGGCTTTGACCGGGCAAACTACGTCTCCCGGTATTTTCGATGTTTTGATCCTACTTGGGCGAGAGGAAAGCCTCGCGCGCATCGCGGAGCAAATGGAAACCACAAAAATCTAAGCATACTACAAGGAGTGTTGCGGTGGGTGATACGGCAAAGTTCATCGTCGAGGGCAAGGAAGTTGAATCTCCGATCCTGAAGGGCAGCGTTGGTCCGGATGTCATCGACATCCGCAAGCTTTATGCCCAGACCGGTGCATTCACTTATGACCCCGGCTTCACTTCGACGGCATCGTGCGAAAGCGCGCTGACCTATATCGACGGCGACGAAGGTGTGCTGCTGCACCGCGGTTATCCGATTGGTCAGCTGGCCGAACAGTCGTCCTTCATGGAAGTTTGCTATCTGCTGCTGAACGGCGAACTGCCCAGCGCCAGCGAGCTTGACACGTTCTCGCGCACGATCACGCGCCACACGATGGTCCATGAACAGCTGTCGAGCTTCTTCAAGGGCTTCCGCCGCGACGCGCACCCGATGGCCATCATGGTCGGCGTGGTCGGCGCGCTCTCGGCCTTCTATCATGACTCGACGGACATCTCCGATCCGGTGCAGCGCCGCATTTCGGCCCACCGCCTGATCGCCAAGATCCCGACCATCGCCGCCATGGCGTACAAGTATTCGGTGGGTCAGCCTTTCGTCTATCCCGACAACAAGCTGTCCTATGCCGGCAACTTCCTGCGCATGACCTTTGGCGTTCCGGCCGAAGAATATGAAGTTGTGCCCGCCGTCGAAAAGGCAATGGACCGCATCTTCATCCTGCACGCCGACCACGAACAGAACGCTTCGACCTCGACCGTGCGCCTTGCAGGGTCCTCGGGCGCCAATCCGTTCGCTTGCGTTGCGGCCGGTATCGCCTGCCTGTGGGGCCCGGCCCATGGCGGCGCGAACGAAGCATGCCTCAACATGCTGCGTGAAATCGGTACCCCGGACAAGATCCCGCACTATATCGAGCGCGCCAAGGACAAGAACGACCCGTTCCGTCTGATGGGCTTTGGCCACCGCGTGTACAAGAACCGCGACCCGCGCGCGACCGTGATGCAGAAGACCGTGCGCGAAGTGTTCGAAGCACTCAACGTGCAGGATCCGCTGTTCGAAACCGCTCTGCGCCTCGAAGAGATCGCGCTGAACGATCCTTACTTCGTCGAAAAGAAGCTGTTCCCGAACGTCGACTTCTATTCGGGCATCATCCTGTCGGCCATCGGCTTCCCCACCACCATGTTCACCGTGCTGTTCGCTCTGGCGCGCACCGTGGGCTGGGTGGCTCAGTGGAACGAAATGATCGAAGATCCCAGCCAGAAGATCGGCCGTCCCCGCCAGCTCTACACCGGCCCGACGCAGCGCGACTACGTGCCCGTTGGCCAGCGTTAAGCCTTAAGGCTCGACCATTCACGAACGCGGGGGAAGGGAAACCTTCTCCCGCGTTTTTGTTTTGGGGTTGAGTTTTGAAAGAAGGCAATGATGCGAGGGTCTAGACCCTCGCGCTCCCATTACTGTCTGCGTTGTGCCACGGGTTCGGCGTGAAATGATCGACGCAACGTCACAATATTTAAAGCCTGCGGCGCCCTTTATCTGCGCCGCAGGCTTTAAATTTAACGTCATAAGAAAGCAAAACTGCTCCCATTATCGGGATTGCAAAGGGCCCCCGCCCTTTGCCCGCAGGAGGCAATCCTTACGCCTGAACCGGCAAGGTCAACACAAACCGCGCGCCCTGCCCGGCATGGCTGTCGACACTCAATTCCCCGCCCATGGCGCGGGCCAAGCGGCGCGAAATATAAAGGCCCAGCCCCGACCCACCATCACCGCTGCGCCCAAGGCGTTCGAATTTGTCGAAAACCCGAGCGGCATCCTGCGGCGACAGGCCCGGCCCTTGATCGGCAACTGTGATCCGGGCCACGCCCGCGCCGCCCGTCAGGATCAGCGAGATCGACGAATTTTCAGGGCTATAGCGAATGGCATTACCAATCAGGTTCAAAAGCACCTGAAGCACCCGACGAAACTCTCCGACCGCCGGTAATGAGGCACCTTCGTCCGGCGCGTGGATGGCAATCCCTTTTTCCCGCGCGCGAACGCCCAGAATACCCGCCGCCCGCCGCGCAACATCGGCCAGATCGATCCGGTCCGCCGCCGGCGCAAACCCTTCCGCCTCGATGACCTCCATATCGGACAGGTCCTCGATCAAGGTCAAAAGATGTTGCCCGGCCGAAGCAATATCCCCCGCATAACCGGCATATTCCTCGGTCAGAGGCCCCGCCCGGCGCGTGCGGATGGTTTCGGCATTGGCGATGATCCGGGCAATAGGTTGACGCAGAACCGGCGCCAATTCGCGGCCAATCACGGAACTTGCCTTGGCCGGAGGGGCTTCGACCTCCTGCTCGGGCTCATCCACGCGGGGCAAGGGCTGTTCGCTGGTCAGGCACAGATCAAAACCCAGCGTCTCACCCTCCGGCCCGGTTTGGGGCAGGATTGTGGCCCGCCACCCCCGCGCCGACCCCGGCACAATAACGCTGGCACCGTCCAGCAGGCGCCAATGGAGGGGCTGCTTCAATCCGCTGCCAGGCAATTGCACGAAATCGGTCCAGGGACGGCCCAACCCGGCGCGCATGGCATGGGTGGCCTCCACCAGATCGCTGGCCGAGGATTCGACCGCCATCAAACGTTGATGCGGGTCCAGACGCGCCGTCAATTCGGCCAGCGCCCGGTCAATCTCGGACTTGCGGCGGTTGGCCAGATCGGCCGGTTCCGGCGGTAGGCTGCTGGCCTGCCAATGACGAAGGATGATCAGGCAGCCGCCTTCCTGCGGCGTTACCTCGATCCATGCGCGAATGGTTTCCTGACCGTCCTGCGCGATGATGGGCCGCGCCAGTTTCAGGCCAAATCCGCGCGCTTTGCTGACCAATTCGCGCAATTCGGGAACGGCAATCGCGCCGGGGATCGTCCCACCGCACCGCATTTGCAGCGCCGAAAGCGGTTCGTCCGCCCGCAGCAGCCGATCCTCGCCATCACTTTGCGCTTCGACCTGAATGCGCTCGGGCGCGCTCATGGAAGCCGCCCCAAAGCCTGCGCCGCTTCGACCAGCAATTCACCGGCGCGCTCAACGCTCAAACGCGACAAGCCATCGGGGCGGATCGTCTGCGGATGGAGGATCAGCAAATTCTCCTCGATCACCCCGAGCTTTGCACCGCCAGCGCGCAAGGCCACGGCCAATCTGGCCTGCTGTCCGTCGCGCATCGACAGCAGGACCGATTCGCGCACCCCATCACCGGCCAGCGCCAGCGCCGAGGCAAACATCGCCACCCCGCCATGCGCCAAGGCCAAAGCCGCCACCGACCCCGGCCCCATCGCCGCGACCAGTCGCGCCAGAAGCCCCAAACGGGTCGAAGCCTCATCATAATTCTGGCGCAGGACATCCGAAGCGCGCGATGCGGCCTCGCCATCATCCTCGGCAGCGACATGAAGGGCGACCAGAACGCCATGAAGCAATTCGGCGGGCAATTCGCCCAGCGGCAACTGCATCCGGCGCTGATTTTGCGCAAAGCGCGCCTGCGCGGCCAGCAATTTCATCGCCCGCGCCGAGGTTTCCGCCTCTGTCGAGGCAATAAGCGCCTGTAACAAAGGCGAAACCACCGGATCAACACCCAGCCGGTCGGCCAGACGCTGCGTCATTTGCCATTCCAGCGCCAGGGCGTGAAGATGCGAGAGCAGGCCCGGCACTTCGGGCAATTGTTCCATCAGCGAATCGAGAATTCCGCCGCGCCCGCCCGCGTCAATAACCCCCATCTCCAGCTGATTCGCCAGATCGTCGAGCATCGCGCGCAGCCGCGCCAACACGTCGTCGCCAAACAGTCCCTGATCGCCGCAGACCAGCAAATGCCGCAAGACCGGCACCACCGACCCGACCACAGCATCGCCCCGCGCCAGTTGCAGGCGCAGCGAAGATTCACTCGAATCCCGGCCCAGAGCGTCAGACATACGATCAGTCATAGGCCCACCATAAATGACAGGGAGTTAAGCTGGCGTTAGCCGATTTTGTCTTCCTACCATTATTAATCCGGATAAAAGCAAGGCAACCGCGAAAACCGCTACGCCATTGCGCAACCAATCCAGCATGGACAGCAGACCCAGCATCAGGGCGAACAAGGCTCGATCCTCCATCCATGCCGCGATTCGAATCGGCAAAAGGACCGGAACCAGTCGGATTAACCCCAACAACATCAACGGGGCAAACAGCCCGGCGATATAGCCGTTTTGCCCATGCGCCAGCCCCAGCAGGGCCAGCAGCACGCCGTCAACAATCCAGCGATAGGTGACAACCGGCGCCACGCGCGGCCGCGGCAGGCGCAGTGAGCGCCGCTCAAACCGGCCAAACAGCGATGCGCAGGCAAAACCCAGCCACGCCGCCGCAACCAGCATCAGCCCCAGCGTAATCGCGCCAAATCCGCCCGCCACCATGCCCAGCGCCGCCAGAACGCCCGCCGCCATTGCCACGACGGTGCCGCCTGACCCCGCCTCCAGCAAGGCCGGGCCAGCCAGACGCACAGCCTGACCCGCAAGCCATTCGGAGGGCGAACGCAAACCATCCTCGAACAGATGGTGGCTGATCCAGCCCGGTTCGACGGCCTGAACCTCTTGCTCATTATGCAGCAGGGTCCAGCGTCCCTGCGCAATCACATCATCGGGAACCGAGCGCTGCGGAACGCCGCCTTGCAGCGCAATTCTTTGCAAACAGGCGAAAGTTTCAACGTCACCGGGCAATTCACCCAACCGTTCAACCAGACGGCCCGGAAAGCGCATCGCCCCGGCCGAGGCGTAATTGAAATCGAGGCGTTCAAACCCCGCCGCGACGCCCTGTTCCACCGGCTGTACCAAAACGGCGGGCGTGGCCAGCAATTCATGCGCCAGATCCGGCCATGCAAGAACCCCGTCGCCCAGCGCGATCACCTCATCCTGCGCGCTGACCAGACCCATGACGCCATGCGCGCCCGTGACGCGGTGGAACAAGGCCCCCGCGCTTTCCGCCGCATGTTGCAACGGCAAAAGGCCATCGAGCGCGCCATTGGCCACCACGATCACCCGGTCACAACCCAGCGACAGCGCGATGGCCAATTGATGTCGGGCAAGAGTATGACCGCCAAGCCGCATCATGCCGCGCGGCATGGCCGAAGCCTGCGCGCCGGCATCGGGGCCGACAGGGGCGATCAGGGATAAAAGCGCAACGCGCAAGACATTCTCCGGCAAAGCCAATTTGGCAGGACCGGGCAGGTTGTAAAGAAGCCTGAACGTTATGCCAAGACGCGAACCATCGCCCATACCCCGATTGATTCGGGCACGTACCCCGGATCAACCCAGCGGAAATTCATCCACAAAGGCCTGTAGCTGGCGCAAAATCACCGGATCGCCCGGCGCCCCATCCAATGCCTGATCGGCCAAAGCGATCAGCGGCCAGACCTGAAAGCTGGCCGCCAGCCCTTTGAGACGCATCGCGGCGACTTCCCAATTGCCGTCGCATCGCGCACGTTTGAGCAAGTCGATCTGACGCGCGAGGCTTTCATGGAAACTGGTGCGCAATTCACGCATCAGGACCGGATCATCGCCCGCAGCGGCGGCAAGGGTTGCGTCAAGAGCGCCTGCTTCATAAGCCATGTGGAAACACTACACATCAGAAGTTAAAGCAGTGTTTCCCCACGCGCAGCTTATGCTATCAAGGGCGGATGGCGAGCGGAACACCCATCTTCAGCATTGAACCCCAACACCCTTCGATCACGGAGGATAACGCGGGCATGCCCCTCCCCTCCATGACCGGAGGCGAAGAGGAGGCGGGTTGGGCCGATGATGCCGAAGCGCCCGGACGCAAGCTGCCGGACTGGCTGCCCCTTGCCATCGCGTCGCTGCTTGTTGCCGGGTGGAGCGTGGTATTTGGCATGGGCGCGACGCCCGCGTTAATGAACGCGCGCGGCCCGGCGGAATGGAGCGCGCTGACCATGCAATGGTCGACGCCGGTTTTGCTGATCGCGCTGGTCTATCTGATCGTTCAGCGGTCGAGCCGCCGCGAGGCCTCGCGTTTTGGTGATGCCGCCAGCGCGCTACGCCGGGAGTCGGAAGCGTTGGAGATGCGCCTGACCTCGCTCAACCGCGAATTGAGCCTGGCGCGCGAATTTCTGGCGGCACAGACGCGCGAACTGGATTCGCTGGGGCGCACCGCGGTCGACCGCATCGGACAAAGCGCTCAGAAAATCGATACGCTGGTGCGTGATAATGCCGCACAGGTCGAAACCATCGGCACCGTCAGCACCGCCGCACTGAACAATATGGAGCAATTGCGCGACCATTTGCCCGTCATCAGCAATGCCGCCAAGGATGTGACCAGCAATATCGGCAATGCGGGCCGCATCGCCCACGCCCATCTTCAGGATATGGTCAGCGGCCTTGGGCGTCTTCAGGATTTTGCCCAGTCGAGCGAGCAGCAGGTCGGCTCTCTGCGCGAAAAGATCGAGGCGACGCTGGGCAATCTGGAGGGCCGGACACAGCAGTTGGACGCCGTCATCACCGGGCGGTTTGAGGCGCTGGAGCAACGCTCAACGGGCTTTTCGCTCGATCTGGAACGGCATGAGGCGGACGCCAATGATGCCCTGCGCCGCCGCGCATCGGTGATGGGTGAGGAAATTGCCGCCACCCGCGCCCGGCTCGATCAGGATGAGGCCGAGGCCCTTACCTCGCTGCGCGCACGCCTGTCGGCCATGCGTGACGAGGCCGCGATCATCGGCCGTTCGCTGCGCGAAAACGAAGCCGTGGCTTTGGGTGACTGGCAGGCGGCGACGGCGCGGCTCACCAATGACCTTGCGCGGCTCGATCAGGATCTGGCGCAACGCCATGACGCCGCCATCGAACGCGCGGCCAAGCTGGGCGTGATGAGCGAAGCATCGAGCCTGCGTCTGGCGCAGGCCGAGGCGCGGCTTGAAGCGATTGCCATGGCCGATGTTGCGGTTTCGGGCGCCATGGACACAAGGCTTGAGGCCATTGAGCGCCGGCTGAGTGAAACCGACAAGGGGCTGGAACGGCTGACCGAAACGAGTGTTCGCCTGCTTGATCTCATCCAATCCTCCGCGCGCCACAGCCGCGAAACTTTGCAGCCTGCGCTTAATGAGAGCGAGGAACGGCTGGTGCATTTTGAAACCCGCGTGCAAACGCTGCGCAATGTCGTGGTCGAAGCGGGCGCACAGGGCGAAATGCTGGCCCAGCGCATCGTGCAGGTCCATGGCGCGGCCCATGGCGTGAGTGATGCCTTGAGCGCGCAGGATGTGGCCATTGGCGGGTTGCGCGAGCAGTTGACTCAAGTCGAAAGCGAAACCCTGCGCATCGCCAGCGACGCCAAGGGCGAACTGGGCGAAGCGATCCGCACTCTGGGCGGCACGGTTATGCAGATGCTTGGCTCTATCGAGAGCGAAGGCGCGTCGCGAGTAACCGCTCTGGCCGATCAGCTTTCAACCGAAAGCGGCATCGCGCTGGAACGCGCCATGCGCCTGAAGGCCAGCGAGATCACCGGCCAACTGGAACAGGCCGCATCCCACGCCCTTGGCATCAGCCGCGAGGCTGCCCACCAGTTGCGCGATCAATTACGCGAGGTCGAAACCGTCATCGCCAATATCGAAACCCGCATCGCCGAGGCCCGTGACAAGGCCGAAGACCCGGTGGACAATGATTTCTCACGTCGGATGGCGATCATTACCGACACGCTGCAATCCAATGCCGTGGACATCACCCGCGCGCTGGATAGCGAAGTGGCCGATACGGCGTGGGCATCCTATTTGCGCGGCGATCGTGGAATTTTCACGCGGCGTGCGGTGCGTCTGATGGACACGGGCGATGCGCGTCAGGTGCTGAACCTCTATGAAAATGACGGCGCGTTTCAGGCGCAGGTCAACCGCTATATCCATGATTTTGAAGCAATGTTGCGCCACGTCCTGTCAACGCGCGATGGCCATGCCATTTCGGTGACGCTGCTGTCGTCCGACATGGGCAAACTCTATGTGGCCCTCGCACAGGCCATCGAAAGGCTGCGGGCTTAGCGATCCTGTTCCAGCGATGCGGGAACCTGAAAGGGTGCGATATCCTCGATACGCACCCAATCGTAAACATAGTTGGCATAAAACAGTGCAAAGGCGACGGCGGAAACAATCGTCGCGCGGATCGCCACGCGGCCGGGGCGGAAATTCACCGGCGCACTGGCGGCCTGCCCCTTGATCATGTCATCGCCCGTTTCGTCGGGCGTGCGCAGGCCAAAGGGCAGCACCAAAAAGGCCGAAATGACCCAAAACAACAAATAGATCGCAAGGATGGAGGCGGGTTTCACCCTTCCAGCCCCTCCACCATCAGCATCACCTTGACCTGGGGCTTCTTGCCGCACCAACGCGTGGCGGCACGGCGCACGGCCAGACGAGCCGCTTCGCTGATCGCGCTGGCGTTACGCTTGTCCGGCCCGCGCAGCTTGCCCAGAGCCTCGATCACGTCATTCTGCGCCTCCTCGACAAAGGCGTCGTAATCCTCGACCAGAGGCAAGCCCAGACCGGCCACCTGACAGGCATATTCGTGGTGCTTCATCCGGCCCGAAACCGCCACCATCAACACGCCATGCCATGCCAGTCGGCGACGCATAACCACCGCCTCACCATCGGCGGGCGCGATGATGTCGCCATCCAGAACGAGGCGGCCATGCGGCACCTCGGCAAATTTACCCGGACGGCCCGGCGCCAGACGGACCAGATCGCCGTTCTTCTGCACCACCTGCGTCGGAATACCGCCTTCCTTGCCCACCTTGGCCTGTTCGCGCATGTGGCGCATTTCGCCATGCACGGGCATCAGGATCTTGGGCCGCAGCCAACCATAGATCGCCTCCAGTTCCGGGCGACCGGGGTGGCCCGAAACGTGGATATCGGCCTGACGGTCGGTGACAACAGTAATCCCATCCCCCGCCAGCTGGTTCTGAATGCGCCCGATGGCGATTTCATTGCCGGGGATCTGACGGCTGGAGAAAAGGACAACGTCGCCCGATTCCAATTTGATCGGATGGTTGCCCTCGGCAATACGGGCCAACGCCGCACGCGGTTCGCCCTGCCCGCCGGTGGCAACAATCAGGACTTCTCCACGCGGCAGGCTCATCGCCGTATCGGGATCAATAATATCGGGCAATTTGCCCAGATAGCCGCAACCCTCGGCCGCCTGAATGATCCGATCCAGCGAACGGCCCGACACGCAAAGGCGGCGATTGGTTGCCTTGGCCACCTCGCCCAGTGTGTGCAGGCGCGCGACATTGCTGGCAAAGGTTGTGACCAGAACGCGCTTGCCCTTGTGGCGCGCGACTTCCTCTTTCATCGCGCGGGCGACTTCGCCCTCACTGCCCGAAGGCGAAGGGTTGAACACATTGGTGCTGTCACACACCAGCGCCAACACGCCTTCGTCGCCAATGGCGGTCAATTGTTCAGGCGTCGCGGGCGTTCCGATAATCGGTTCATCGTCCAACTTCCAATCGCCCGTGTGAAAGACGCGCCCATAAGGCGTATCGATCAGCAGCGCATGACCCTCGGCGATCGAATGCGCCAACGGAACATAGCGGATGCCAAACGGCCCCAGTTCAAACTGGTCAAAATGGTCGATGACATTGAGTTCAACGTCCCGATCAATCCCCGCCTCGGCCAGTTTGGAGGCCACCAGTTTCGCCGTGAAAGGCGTAGCATAAAGCGGAACATCAAGGTCGGCGGCGAAATAGGGCACCGCGCCAATGTGATCCTCGTGCGCATGGGTCAGCACGATGCCGACCAGATCCTCACGGCGTTCCTCGATGAAGGCCAGATCGGCAAAGACCAGTTCGCTGCCCGGATATTCATTTCCGGCGAACGTCATGCCCAGATCGACCATCAACCATTTGCCATGCGCGCCATAGAGATTGACGTTCATGCCAATCTCGCCCGATCCGCCCAGCGCGCAAAACAGCAATTCCTTGCCGGGCGTGAACGGATCCTTCGTTTCAGACTTGCGCGCTATTGTACTTCTCCGTTTATCGTGCGGCGACGCGCTCTGCGAGCAGCGCCAGTCCGTTAAGTGTCAAATCATGTTCAACCACATCGAACAGGCCCGGTTGGCGGTCAAACAGCACGGCAAGGCCGCCTGTGGCCACCACGGTCACCGGGCGTGCGATCTGGGCACGCATACGGGCGATCAATCCCTCGATCATCGCGACATAGCCCCAATAGACCCCGATCAGCATCTGGTCTTCGGTATTGGTGCCGATCACGCCTTCGCTTTCGGGCACGGCAATCGCGATGCGCGGCAGTTTGGCCGTATTGCCCACCAGCGCATCAAGCGAAAGATTGATGCCGGGCGCAATGATGCCGCCCTTATAGGCCCCGCGCGCGTCAATATGGTCGATGGTCGTGGCCGTGCCGAAATCGACAACGATCAAATCGCCTTCGAATTTTTCATGCGCGCCAATGGCATTGACCGCCCGGTCCGCCCCCAAAGATTTGGGCGCGTCGACATCGACATCAATGCCATATTCCGCCTTGCCAACGCCGGCGACCAGCAATTCGGTGTTGAAATATTTGGTCGCCAAAACTTGGAGGTTATGCAGCGCCCGCGGCACAACGGTCGAAACGATCATGGTCGAGATCTGCTCTCGGCCAAACCCCTCAATCGCCATCAACTGCAACAACCAGACCGCGAATTCATCCGCCGTGCGGCGCGGATCGGTGGCGATACGCCAACGCGTCTTCATCTCGCGCCCGTCATAGAGCGCGAAGACGACATTGGTATTGCCCACATCAATGGCCAGCAACATGCTGCCTCTCTCCGCTTGTTATATTTCAGGCGAGTTCGACATCGCCTGCATGAATGACCCGGACCGTGCCGTTGGAAAGCCGAAGCTGCAAGGCCCCGTCGTCACGCAGCCCCGAAAATTGCCCGGCGATGGCCTGCCCCATGGAATCGCGCACCACCAGAGGCGTGCCCAAAGGATGCGCCGTAGCCTGCCACCTTTGGACCAGAGCCGATAGGCCAAACTGGCGCCAGTGGTTCAATTCCTCGGCAAATCGCGAAGAAAGAGCCAAGGCAAAACCGTCTCGATCCGGCGCTGGTCCAAAGTCGCTGAGAGCCACCGTAGCGCGATCCGCCAATTGGGGCGCCGACGCAAGATTGACCCCGACCCCGACTATCACGCATCCCGCCACCGCTTCGAGCAGAATACCAGCCACCTTCCCCGGCCCGATCAACACGTCATTGGGCCATTTCAACAAGGCCACACGTGGGGGTGGAACAAGATCAGCGACGCAGGCCTGAACGGCAAGGCCTGCCACCAGCGCGAGGCTGGGAGCAGGCGGCTGATGCGGATCGATCCGCACCACAGTCGAGCCCATGAAATTGCCAAGACCATCATTCCAGACCCGACCCAAACGGCCACGTCCGGCATTCTGGCGATCGGCAACCAACCATTGCCCTTCAACCACCGGCTCGCCCGAAGTCAGCCTTTTAGCAAGGTCTGCATTGGTCGAGCCGGTCAGGCCGATAACTTCAATCAAAGCACAGCTTCTCAGGCCGCATGGAACAGAGCCGCTGCGGCCTGACGGGCAATGCCGCCCAGCCAACCCGTGAAGAGATAGCCCACGGGCGAGATCACGATGGCGCTGCCATAGAGCAGAACCGCGTGAACGCCGTCCATCGAGCCTACCACCTTGTCGGCGGGTTCATCGAAGTAGAGCGTCTTGACGACCTTGAGGTAGTAGAACGCGCCGATCACCGAAGCGGCGATACCAACCGTGGCGAGCGGGATCATGCCGGCGGCCACAGCCGACTGGAAGACCACAAACTTGCCCCAGAAACCGAACAGCGGCGGAATACCGGCAAGGCTGAACATCACCATGGCCAGAACGAAGGCCAGACCCGGCTTGCTGCGCGACAGACCCGCAAGGTCTGCAATCGCTTCAACCGGCTTGCCTTCAGCATCACGCAGCGAAAGGATCGCCACGAAACCCGCCACCGACATGGCAACGTAGATCGCCAGATAGACCAGCATCGAGGACGCGCCGCCCGGCGTGGCGGCTGCCAGACCGATCAGCATGAAGCCGACGTTGTTGATCGAGGAATAGGCCATCAGGCGCTTGATGTTGCCCTGACCGATAGCGCCAAGGGCGCCCACGACGATCGAGAGCAGCGAAATGGCGACAACGATCTGCTGCCATGCGGCGGCCTGCATGCCAAAGGCAAACAGCGTGACACGCATGGTCAGAGCCAGAGCCGCGACCTTGGGAGCCGTGGCGAAGAAGGTGGTTACCGGGGTCGGCGCGCCTTCATAAACGTCGGGCGTCCACATGTGGAACGGCACAGCGCTGATCTTGAACGACAGACCGACAAGGATGAACACCAGACCGAACAGCGAACCGGTCGACATCTTGCCCACCAGCGCGGTGTGGATGGCGTCAAAGCTCGTGCTGCCCGCAAAGCCATAGGTCAGGCTGATGCCGAAGAGCAGGATGCCCGAAGCCAACGAACCCAGCACGAAGTACTTGAGGCCCGCTTCCGGCGAACGGTCATCTGTGCGCAGCATGGCCGCCAGCACATAAGCCGCCAGCGAGTTCATTTCGAGACCGACATAGAGCGTGAGCATGTCGGTCGCCGAAACCATCAGCCCCATGCCCAGTGCAGCAAACAGCGCCAACACCGGATATTCAGCGCGATAGCCGCCCTGACGTTCAAAGAAGCCGGGCGCAACCAGAAGCGATGCACCAGCAGCGCCATAAATCAGCAGCTTGGCGAAAGCCGAGAAGCTGTCTGCCGAATACTGACCAAAGAAAGCCGAAGCCTCTGCGCCCATGACGCCGCCGCAAAGCGCCGGAGCCGCCAGCACACCAGCCACCGCCAAAGCGGCAACAGCAAGCCATGTCACCAGGCGGGCGGATTTGTCACCCGCCCACGCGCAGACCAGCAAGAGCACCAGCCCGGATACGCTGAGGAATTCCTCACCAGCTACCAGGCGAAGGGAAGTTGCCCAGTCCATTACTTTTCACTCCCTTCGCCGGCATGTTCGGCGTTTTCATGATGTTCATCACCAGCCACCGGATGACCCGGCGTCACCTGCGCATCACCGGCCGGACGGGCCGCGGCAAGGCGGGCATCCAGATGGGCAATGTCGGCACGGATCGGCGCGATGAAGCTTTCCGGATAGATGCCCATCCACAGCGTCGCGATCACCAGCGGCGTGAGCAGCAGATATTCGCGAACCGTCAGGTCGGGCATAGCGGCGGCATCGGCATTCTTCTGCTCACCAAAAGCCACACGGCGATAGAGGTAGAGCATATAGGCAGCGCCCAGAATGATGCCCGTACCCGCGATCAGCGCGGTCCAGCTCGACGCCTTGTAAATGCCCTGAAGCGACAGGAATTCACCCACGAAGTTGGCCGTCGCGGGCAGACCCACCGAAGCCATCGTGAAGAACATGAAGAACAGCGCATAATAGGGCATGTTGATCGCAAGCCCGCCGTAACGGTTGATTTCGCGAGTGTGAAGACGGTCATAGATCACGCCGACGCAAAGGAACAGCGCGCCGGAAACCAGACCGTGGGCCAGCATGACAATCATCGAACCTTCAAGGCCCTGACGATTGAAAGCGAACAGGCCCAAGGTCACAATCGCCATATGGGCAACCGACGAGTAGGCGATCAGCTTCTTCATGTCCGACTGAACCAGCGCGACCAGCGAGGTGTACACCACCGCCACGATCGAGAGGCCCCATACCAGCGGCGCGAAATAGGCGCTGGCTTCGGGGAAGAAGGGCAGGCTGAAGCGGATGAAGCCATAACCACCCATCTTGAGCAGCACGCCCGCCAGAATAACCGAACCAGCGGTCGGCGCCTGAACGTGCGCGTCGGGCAGCCAGGTGTGAACCGGCCACATCGGCATCTTGACCGCAAACGAGGCGAAGAAGGCCAGCCACAGCAGATACTGAGCCTGAACCGGGAAGTTATACTCCATCAGCGTCGGAATATAGGTCGTGCCCGTCAGGTTCACGATCCACAGCATGGCGATCAGCATCAGCACCGAGCCAAGCAGCGTATAGAGGAAGAACTTGTAGCTGGCGTAAATACGATCCACGCCGCCCCAGATGCCGATGATCAGATACATCGGGATCAGGCCTGCCTCGAACAGGATGTAGAAAAGGAACAGATCCTGTGCCGCAAAAACGCCGATCATCAGCGTTTCCATGAACAGGAAGGCCGCCATATATTCCGGCACGCGCTTCTCGATCGCTTCCCAGCTGGCGCCGATGCAGATCGGCATGAGGAAGGTCGAGAGGACGATCAGAACAAGAGCGATGCCGTCAATGCCAAGCGACCAGCTGAAACCGCTGAACACTTCGGCATGTTCGACAAATTGCCACTGCGGGCCGCCAATCTGGTAATTGGCCCAAAGATCGAGGCCAAGGGCCAGATCGATCAAAGTCGCCACCAACGCGATGGTGCGCGCGGCGCCAGCTGAGGCGAACAAAGCCGCCACAGCCGCTACCGCTGGCACCGCCAGCATCAGCGAAAGGATGGGAAAACCGGTCATTGCCATAAAACCTTTTCGCTGCCCGCCTTTATCGAGTGAGAACCCAGCTGACCGCAGCCACCAGGCCGATCAGCATCCACAGCGCATAGCTGGTGAGCAGACCAGATTGGAGACGACGGGCCAGACCCGTGCCCTGAACCACAACCCAGGCCGCGCCATTGGGGCCAAAGCGGTCGATGAAGCCGACATCGCCAGCCTTCCAGAAGATCCGACCCAGCGCAAAGGCAGGACGGACGAACAGGAAGTTGTAGAGTTCGTCAAAGAACCACTTGTTGTAAACGAAGGTGTGGATCGGCTTGATCGCGCGGACGAAGGCCGCGGGGAAGCCGGGGTTGATGATGTAAGCGTAGATCGCGCCCAGCAGGCCGGTCACCATCACGCCGAACGGAGCCCATTTCACCCACACAGGCACTTCATGCATGTGGTGGATCAGGTGTTCGGAGAACACGAGGCTGCCCTTCCAGAACTCACCCTCACCTTCAGAGATGAAGGCATGGCTGAAGACGAAGCCGGCAAATACCGCGCCGATGCTCAGGATGATGAGCGGCAGCAGCATGACCAGCGGGCTTTCGTGCGGGTGATAACCAGCGGTGCCATCGTCGTCATGCGCGTGGTGATGGTCATGAGCATGATCGTGGCCATGGCCGTGATCGTCGTGACCATGCGCGTCATGAACGGCATGCTGGATGTGTTCCGACTGCGACCAGCGAGCCTTGCCGAAGAAGGTCAGGAACACCAAACGCCACGAGTAGAACGAGGTCAGAAGAGCCGCAACGATGCCCATGAAGAAGGCAAAGTGTCCAACGCCAGTGCCAGTGCCATAGGCCGCTTCAAGGATCGAGTCCTTTGAATAGAAGCCTGCAAAACCGAAGACGTCGACGATACCCACGCCGGTGATCGCCAGCGTGCCGGCCATCATCGCCCAATAGGTGAGCGGGATCTTCTTACGCAGCGCACCGTAATAGCGCATGTCCTGCTCGTGATGCATCGCATGGATCACCGAACCGGCGCCAAGGAACAGCAGAGCCTTGAAGAAAGCGTGCGTGAACAGGTGGAACATGGCCGCACCGAAAGCGCCCGAACCAGCCGCAAAGAACATATAGCCCAGCTGCGAACAGGTCGAATAGGCGATCACGCGCTTGATGTCCCACTGCGTCGTGCCGATGGTGGCGGCAAAGAAGCAGGTGGCAGCGCCGACGATGGTGACAAAGGTCATCGCATCGGGGCTGGCCGAGAACAGCGGCGAAAGGCGGCAGGTCATGAAGACGCCAGCGGTCACCATGGTGGCCGCGTGGATCAGCGCCGACACAGGCGTCGGGCCTTCCATCGCGTCCGGCAACCAGGTGTGCAGACCAAGCTGGGCCGATTTACCCATCGCGCCGATGAACAGCAGGATCGACAGGATCGTCAACGTATCAAAGCGATAGCCGAGGAAGCCGATGGTGCTGCCGACATGGTTGGGGACATTGGCGAGGATTTCGGGGATCGACACCGTGCCGAACACCAGAAACACGCCGAAGATGCCCAGCATGAAGCCAAGGTCGCCCACGCGGTTGACCACGAAAGCCTTGATCGCGGCCGCGCCGGCCGAAGGCTTGCGGAACCAGAAACCGATCAGCAGGTACGAAGCCAGACCCACGCCTTCCCAGCCGAAGAACATCTGAACCAGATTGTTCGCGGTCACCAGCATGAGCATGGCGAAGGTGAAGAGCGAGAGATAGGAGAAGAAGCGCGGCTGATCCGGCTCTTCGTCCATATAGCCCCAGCTATAGAGGTGAACCAGAGCCGAAACGCTGGTGATCACGACAAGCATGACCGCCGTCAGCGTATCGACGCGCAGTTCCCAGTCAAAGCTGAGATCACCCGACTGCACCCACTTGAGCACGGGAACAACGGTGGGTTCGGCGCTTCCTGTCAGGAAGCTGATGAAGATCGGCCACGACAGGGCGCAGGCTGCCAGCAGCCCGCCCGTCGTCACCACCTTGGCCGGGAACTTGCCCAGCGCCTTGTTGCCAAGCCCGGCAATCGCCGAGGCCAGCAACGGCAGAAAAACAATGAAGAGGATCGAATGCACAGGTCTTACCCCTTCATCCGGTTGGCGTCGTCCACCGCAATCGTACCGCGGCTGCGGAAGTAGATCACGAGGATGGCCAGGCCCACGGCTGCTTCACCTGCGGCCACGGTCAACACGAACATCGCGAAGATCTGACCGGCCAGGTCATGCAGGAAGGCGCTGAAGGCCACGAGGTTGATGTTCACCGAGAGCAGAATGAGCTCGATGGCCATCAACACGATGATGATGTTCTTGCGGTTGAGCACGATGCCCAGCACGCCCAGCCCGAAGAGGATCGAGCTGACAACGATATAATGTTCGATACCGATCATGGCCGCCCCCTTACAGCTTCACGCCGCCGCCCACTTCGGGACGGGTGTTGATGGTGGCATCTTCAGGACGGCGCTTGACCTGTTCCGAGATGTTCTGCGGACGCACATCGCTGCGCTGACGGTGGGTAAGTACAATGGCGCCGATCATGGCAACCAGCAGCACAACCCCGGCCGCTTCGAACAGGAACAGGTAGTGGCCGTAAAGGACCGCACCGATCGCCTGAATATTAGGCACATTGGCCAGCGGCGCCGTCGCCGCATCGGGCGTGCCCAGCACAAGGCCACCAGCCGAATGAGCGCCCAGACCGAAAAGCAGTTCGGCCAGCAGGATGCCGGCAATCGCCAGACCCAGCGGGAAGTTCTTCACAAAACCGGCCCGCAGCGTGGCAAAGTCGATGTCGAGCATCATCACCACGAACAGGAACAGCACCGCAACCGCGCCGACATAGACGATGACCAGAAGCATCGCGATGAATTCGGCGCCGATCAGGATCATCAGACCGGCCGCGTTGAAGAAGGCCAAAATCAGCCAGAGCACGGAATGCACGGGATTGCGCGCCGTGATCACCATCACGGCCGACGCGATCACCAGCGCGGCGAACAGATAAAAGGCAAGCGTTTGGATCATCTCTTGTCTCCGGCCCGCGCCTTAACGGTAGGGCGCGTCGGCTTCAAGGTTCGCGGCGATAGCACGCTCCCACTTGTCCCCGTTCGCCAACAGCTTGTTCTTGTCATAGAGCAGTTCGGCACGCGTTTCTGTCGCGTATTCGAAATTCGGCCCCTCGACGATGGCATCGACCGGGCAAGCTTCCTGGCAGAAGCCGCAGAAGATGCACTTGGTCATGTCGATGTCGTAACGCGTCGTGCGGCGGCTGCCGTCATCGCGCGGTTCGGCCTCGATCGTGATCGCCTGCGCGGGGCAGATCGCCTCGCACAATTTGCACGCGATGCAGCGCTCTTCCCCATTGGGATAACGACGCAACGCATGTTCACCGCGAAAACGGGGCGAAAGCGGGTTCTTCTCATAGGGATAGTTGATGGTCGCCTTTTCCTTGAAGAAATACTTCAAGGTCAAGGCGTGTGCCTTCACAAACTCCCAGAGGGTAAAACTCTTGATGAGATGGGCGACGCTCATGCAAAATGTCCCGTAGCCATGAGGTAACCGCTGACGAGGAAAACGAACAGCAGCGAGAGCGGCAGGAAGATTTTCCAGCCCAGACGCATCAGCTGGTCATAGCGATAGCGCGGCACGGTGGCCTTCACCCAGCTGAACACAAAGAAGAAGAAGAAGATCTTGAGCAGCAGCCAGATCACGCCCGGCACGGCATAAAGCGCCGGAATATCCAGCGGCGGCAGATAACCGCCGCAAAACAGCGTGGCATTAAGCGCGCACATCAAGAGCACGTTGCCATATTCGCCGAGCCAGAACAGCGCGAAAGCCATCGAGGAATATTCGGTCTGATAACCGGCGACCAGTTCCGACTCTGCTTCGCAAAGGTCGAACGGAGCGCGCTGCGTTTCGGCCATGCCTGAAATCAGGAACAGCACCCACATCGGGAACAGCAAGGGATTGAAACCGAAGCCGTTCAGAATGCCAAACACATGGCCCTTCTGCGCCGAAACGATCGTGCCCAAATTGAACGAACCCGCCCACAGCACAACACAGATCAGAATGAAGCCGATCGAGACTTCATAGGAGATCATCTGTGCCGAAGCGCGCATCGCCGAAAAGAACGGATACTTCGAGTTCGAAGCCCAACCGGCCATGATCGTACCGTAAACGCCCAGCGACGAAATCGCCAGAACATAGAGCAGGCCAACGTTGATGTCGGCTAGGATCGCGCCCGAATTGAACGGGATCACCGCCCAAGCCAGCAGCGTGACGGTGAACGTCACCACCGGGCCGATCAGGAAGATGCCCTTGTTTGCAGCGGTCGGAACGATGGTTTCCTGAAGGAAAACCTTCAAACCGTCGGCAAACGACTGCAGCAGACCCAGCGGACCAACAACGTTCGGGCCGCGACGCAGCGCCATGGCTGCCCAGATCTTGCGGTCGACATAGATGATCATCGCGACGCTGAGCATCAGCGGCAGCGCGATCAACAGGATCCCCGCAATGGTGGAAATCAGCCATGCCGCTTCAAACGGCAGGCCAAGCGATTGGAAGAAGGCGGTCATTCCGCAGCCTCCGCTTGGGGTTGCGACCCGTTCAGCAATTCTGCCGAGCACTTGGCAAGCGTTTCACTTGCCCGTGCAATCGGGTTGGTCAGATAGAAATCCTTGATCGGATAGGCGATTTCGCCAGCAGCCGAACCCGAAACACCGGCAGGCAGCGGGCCAAATTCGACCAAACCACCATCAACCGTAAGCGCCGGATATTCGACAAACAGCGCCGAACGCAATTCGTCAAAGCTGTCAAAGCCGACATTGACGTTCAGAACCTGAGCCATGGCGCGCAGGATCGCCCAGTCTTCACGAGCATCACCCGGAGCGAACACAGCCTTTTCGGCAAATTGCACGCGACCTTCGGTGTTGACGTAAATACCCGCCTTTTCGGTGAAGGCCGAAGCCGGCAGGATCACGTCAGCGGCATGCGCGCCCTTGTCGCCATGATGGCCGACATAGACGATCATGCTGTCGGCGAATTTGGTGTAATCCACCTCATCCGCGCCCAGCGAAAGCAGCAGCTTGGGCTTGGCAGCGGCGACATCGTTGATACCGCCCTTCTGTGCATAACCCAGCATCAAGCCGCCCATGCGCGACGCGGCCATGTGCAGAACGTTGAAGCCGTTCCACACCGAACCGTCTTCGAGCGTGCGAACCAGACCGAGCTGCTCGCTGATCGACAGGCCCGCTTCCAGCGCACCCTTGGCCAGCCCTGCCCCGCCGATGATCAGCGCGGGGCGCTTGGCGCCCTGCAAAGCCGACCAGACATGCGCGGGCAGATTGTTCAGGATCGCAGCGTCCGAACCCAGGAATTCGGCCGGATAGGTCGTATTCCATTCGGGGCCGATGATGAACACCTTGGCGCCATGCTTTACCGCTTTACGCAGACGGGCATTCAGAACGGCCGCTTCCCAACGAACGTGGCTGCCCACGATCAGGATGGCGTCTGCCGTTTCAATGCCGCCAATGGTGCTGTTGAAATTGACCGCAGCCAAGTTCGAGCAATCATAGGCCAGACCCGTCTGGCGCCCTTCGAGCACCGACGAACCAAGGCCCGCCAGCAGCTTCTTGGCCGCAAACATCGTTTCAACGTCAACCAGATCGCCCGCCACCGCAGCAATCGAATTGCCCGGAGCAATCTTGGCGACAGCGGCCAGCGCTTCATCCCAAGACACGGCCTTGAGCTTGCCATCGAGACGGATGAACGGACGGTCAAGACGGCGCTTGGACAGGCCATCGACCATATAGCGGCCCTTGTCGGACAACCATTCCTCGTTCACGTCGTCATTGACGCGCGGCAGGATGCGCATGGCTTCGCGACCACGCGCGTCGACACGAATGTTCGAGCCAATCGCGTCCGAAACGTCGATTGAGATCGTCTTCTTCAATTCCCAAGGACGGGCTTCGAACGCGTAAGGACGCGAAGTCAGAGCGCCGACCGGGCACAGATCGATCACATTGGCCGACAGTTCGTGCGTCGAGGCCTTTTCCAGATAGGTGCTGATCTGCATGTTCTCGCCGCGATACAACGCGCCGATTTCATCCACACCCGCGATTTCCTCGCTGAAACGGACGCAGCGCGTGCATTGGATGCAGCGTGTCATCACCGTCTTGATCAGCGGGCCCATATACTTCTCGGTCACCGCGCGCTTGTGCTCATGGTAACGCGAAGAACCGCGGCCATAGGCCACGCTCTGGTCCTGAAGGTCGCATTCGCCGCCCTGATCGCAGATCGGGCAATCAAGCGGGTGGTTGATGAGGAGAAACTCCATCACCCCTTCACGCGCCTTCTTGACCATCTCGCTGTCGGTGCGGATTTCCTGACCTTCGGCGGCCGGAAGCGCGCAGGAAGCCTGCGGCTTGGGCGGCCCGGGCTTCACCTCGACCAGGCACATGCGGCAATTTCCCGCAATGCTCAGACGCTCGTGATAACAGAAGCGCGGAATTTCCTTCCCCGCCATTTCGCAGGCTTGCAGAACAGTGGCGCCGGCCGGCACCTCCAGTTCCACGCCGTCAACTTTGACCTTAGGCATTACTCAGCGGCCTCCCGCAGCGCACCGCCCTTTTCGGCAATGCGACGCTCAATTTCGGGGCGGAAATGACGGATCAGGCCCTGAATCGGCCAAGCCGCCGCGTCACCCAATGCGCAGATCGTGTGACCTTCAACCTGCTTGGTAACGTTCCAGAGCATGTCGATTTCCTGCACATCGGCATCGCCCTTGCGCAGACGCTCCATCACGCGCCACATCCAGCCGGTGCCTTCGCGGCACGGCGTGCACTGGCCGCAGCTTTCGTGCTTGTAGAAGTACGAAAGGCGGCTGATCGCGCGCACGATGTCGGTCGACTTGTCCATGACGATGACCGCCGCCGTGCCCAGACCCGAACCGACCGCACGCAGACCGTCAAAGTCCATCGGCGCGTCCCAGATCTGCTCGGCAGGCACCAGCGGCACCGACGAACCGCCGGGGATGACCGCCAGCAGATTGTCCTTGCCGCCACGAATGCCGCCGCAATGCTTCTCGATCAGCTCGCTGAACGGGATCGACATTTCTTCTTCGACCACGCAAGGCTTGTTCACATGGCCCGAGATCTGAAAGAGCTTGGTGCCCTTGTTGTTCTCACGCCCGAACGAAGCGAACCAGCCCGCGCCGCGACGCAGGATGGTGGGAGCAACCGCGATCGATTCGACATTGTTCACCGTGGTCGGGCAGCCATAAAGGCCGGCACCGGCGGGGAAAGGAGGCTTCAGACGGGGCTGGCCCTTCTTGCCTTCGATCGATTCGATCATCGCGGTTTCTTCGCCGCAGATATAGGCGCCCGCGCCGCGATGGACGAAGACGTCGAAATCATAGCCCGAACCGCTGGCGTTCTTGCCCACCAGCCCGGCGTCATAGGCTTCGGCAACAGCGGCAAACAGCGTTTCGGCTTCGCGGATATATTCGCCGCGAATATAGATGTAGGCCGCACGGGCCCCCATCGCGAAACCGGCCACCAGCGCGCCTTCGATCAGCTTGTGCGGATCGTGGCGGATGATTTCGCGGTCCTTGCACGAACCGGGTTCGGATTCGTCGGCGTTGATGACCAGAAAGCTGGGACGACCGTCCTTGCTTTCCTTGGGCATGAAGGACCACTTCATGCCGGTGGGGAAACCCGCACCGCCACGACCGCGAAGGCCCGAATCCTTGATTTCCTGGATAATCGCGTCGCGGCCCTTTTCGAGCAGCGCCTTGGTGTTGTCCCAATCACCACGCGCACGAGCCGCGCTCAGGTTCCACGGCTGAAAACCGTAGAGATTGGTAAAGATGCGATCCTTGTCAGCGAGTGCCATGTCTTACCACTCCCCGCGATAATCGTGATTTTCGTTGGCCATGGCGGTCAACGAAGAAAGCGCACCGGCCGGTTCAACCGTGTGACGACCCGGTTCCTGCGTGCCCGTCTTGGGGCTTTCACCGCGCGCCAGAGCATCCAGAATGCCCTCGAAACGTTCAGCGGTCAGGTCTTCGTAATTGTCGTCATTGATCTGCACCATCGGCGCCGACGAGCAATTGCCCATGCATTCGACTTCGGTGAAGGTCCAGAGACCATCTTCCGAAACGCCGCCGGTGGGCATCTTCTTGGCCTTGCAGACCGAGATCAGATCGTCCGAGCCACGCAGCATACACGGCGTGGTGCCGCAAACCTGCACATGGAACTTTCCGACCGGAACCAGATTATACATGGTATAGAAGGTGGCGACCTCGACCACGCGGATGATCGGCATGTCGAGATATTTCGCGACATATTCCATCACCGGGATCGGCAACCAGCCCTGCGTGCCGGTTTCCGCGCCCACCTGACGCTGCGCCAGATCGAGCAGCGGCATCGAGGCCGAACGCTGACGCCCTTCGGGGTAACGCGCGACGATTTCCTTGGCCTTGGCCGCATTGGCCTCGGTCCACGCGAAATTGCCCCAACGCGCGCGCAGCTCGGGGCTATCGGGATAGATATGACGATCAGCCATTAGCGGATGAACTCCACGCGAGAGCATTTATCGCCCTCGAACGAATAGACGGCGATGACTTCGAACGGATCAACCAGTTCCGAACCATCGCTGGCCGGGCCGCGCGTGACATATTCGCGGAACAGCACATAATTGCCGATGGCCTGCTTTTCGCGGATCTCGGCATGGTTTTCCGGCCACTTGGCGAAAGCGGCGGCCAGACCCGTGCGGGTGCCTTCCTTGCCTTCACGCACCACAGCGCCGCGATAACCCGCTTCGCAGGCATCGTCGGTCATATAGGACACGTAAAGATCGGCATCCTGCGCGTTATAGGCCGCGATCATCGCCTCGGCGGTTGCCAGATGATTGCTGCTCTGGCTCACCGGTCGCACTCCCCGAACACGATATCCATCGCGCCAAGGATGGCGGTGATATCGGGCAGCATGTGGCCCTTGGTCATGAAGTCCATCGCCTGAAGATGGCTGAACGCCGTCGGGCGGATCTTGCAGCGATAGGGCTTGTTCGAGCCGTCCGACACCAGATAGACGCCGAATTCGCCCTTGGGGCTTTCGGTCGCCACATAGACTTCGCCCGCCGGAACGTGGAAGCCTTCGGTGTAAAGCTTAAAGTGATGGATCAGGCTTTCCATGTCCTGCTTCATCTCGGCGCGCTTGGGCGGGGCCACCTTGCGGTCGCTGCTCAGCACCGGACCGGCAGGCATTTTTTCGATGCACTGGCGGATGATAAGAGCCGACTGGCGGACTTCTTCGACGCGGACCATGAAGCGATCATAGCAGTCGCCGCGGGTGCCCACGGGCACTTCGAAATCGACCTGATCATAGGCATCATAGGGCTGCGACTTGCGCAAATCCCAGGGAATGCCGCTGCCGCGGATCATCGGGCCGGAAAAGCCCCATGCCAGCGCGTCTTCCTTGGTCACCGTCGCGATATCGACGTTGCGCTGCTTGAAGATGCGGTTGTCGCACACAAGGCTCATCGCGTCTTCGAACAGTTCGGGCAGACGCTTGTCGAGCCAGACGCTGATGTCGTCGATCAGCTTCTGCGGCACGTCCTGATGGACGCCGCCGGGGCGGAACCATGCCGAGTGCATACGGGCACCCGAAGCGCGCTCGAAGAAGTTCAAGCAATCTTCGCGAATTTCGAACAGCCACAGGTTCGGAGTCATCGCCCCCACGTCCATGACGTGCGAACCGATGTTGAGCATGTGGTTGCAGATACGCGTGATTTCCGCAAACATCGTGCGCAGCCACTTGGCGCGCTCGGGCACTTCCAAATTCAGCAGCTTTTCCACCGCCAGAACATAGGAATGCTCCATGCCGAGCGGCGAACAATAGTCCAGCCGGTCGAAATAGGGCAGCGCCTGCAGATAGGTCTTGTATTCGATCAGCTTTTCGGTGCCGCGATGCAGCAGGCCGATATGCGGATCGATACGCGTGACAATTTCACCGTCCAGTTCAGTGACCATGCGCAACACGCCGTGGGCGGCGGGGTGCTGAGGTCCGAAGTTGATGGTGTAATTGGTGATGATTTCATCGCCGGTGGTCGGCGATTCTTCAAGAATCAGACCGCTCATTTGCCTTCCCCAGCTTTCTCGTCGCCCGGAAGGACGTAATCCGAACCTTCCCACGGCGAGGTGAAGTCGAACTGACGCAGATCCTGGGCCAGACGGACCGGCTCATAAACCACGCGCTTTTCTTCGTTCGAATAGCGCAGTTCCTGATAGCCTGTCAGCGGGAAATCCTTGCGGAAAGGATGCCCTTCAAAGCCATAGTCGGTCAGAATGCGGCGCAGGTCCGCATTGCCGGCAAAGACCACGCCGTAAAGGTCGAACACTTCGCGTTCCAACCAGCCGGCCACCGGCCAGAGCGTCGTGACGGTGGGAACCGGCGCGACTTCATCCGTGGTGGTCTTGACCAGAATGCGATGATTCTTCGTCACCGAGAGCAGCATGTAGACGACTTCAAACCGCTCATCGCGGTTGGGATAGTCGGCACCGGCAATTTCCATCAACTGCTGGTATTCATGCTCATCGCGAAGGATCTTGAGCGCGTCCTCAACGTGGTTGCGGCCCACGGTAATGACGATTTCGCCATGCTCTTCCTTGGACGCAACGACGCGGTGGGCAAGAGCGCCCACCAGCGTGTCGAGTACGCCTTCGTTCGAGCTCCACTTGGGGGCGGAATGCAGAACAGCCATTCGTCCCTCCCTCAACGCTCGATGGTGCCGACGCGGCGGATCTTCCGCTGCAACTGCATGATGCCATAGAGCAAGGCTTCCGCGGTCGGCGGGCAGCCGGGAACATAAATGTCGACCGGAACGATGCGGTCACAACCGCGAACCACCGAATAGGAATAGTGGTAGTAACCACCGCCATTCGCACACGACCCCATCGAGATCACGTACTTCGGGTTCGACATCTGGTCATAGACCTTGCGCAGCGCCGGGGCCATCTTGTTGCACAACGTGCCGGCCACGATCATCACGTCCGACTGACGCGGGGATGCACGCGGAGCAGCACCAAAGCGCTCCATGTCATATCGCGGCATATTGACGTGGATCATTTCCACAGCACAGCAAGCCAGGCCAAAGGTCATCCACCACAGCGAGCCGGTACGCGCCCACTGAAAGAGTTCCTCGGTGCTGGTTACCAGAAAACCCTTGTCGGACACTTCGTTCGACAGGTCGTTAAAGAAACCCTGATCGGGGGCGACCAACTTGCCGTTGGCCGCCATGATCGGTTCAAAGGAGGGATTTGTACTCATTCCCAGTCCAACGCTCCCTTCTTCCACGCATAGGCAAAGCCGATCACGAGTTCGGCAAGAAACACCATCATCGTCAACCAGCCAGCCCAGCCGGTTTCCTTCAGGCTGACGGCCCAGGGAAACAGGAAAGCTGCTTCGAGATCGAAGATGATGAAGAGGATCGCCACGAGATAGAAACGCACGTCAAACTGACTGCGCGGTTCTTCAAAGGCGGGGAAACCGCATTCATATTCCGAAAGCTTGTCAGCATCCGGTTTGTACGAGCCCGTAAGGCGCGACACAAGAATGGGCAAAATGACGAAGGCCGAAGACAAACCAAGCGCGATCCCGAGAAAGATCAGGATGGGAAGGTAGTTCGACAGGTAGTGCGACAGGTCGATCAAGAGCTGACTCGCAGATAAAGTTGAGCTTTGGCGGCCCTAGTACCCCTTTCCGGGGTGCGCAAGCCTCCTAACGTCTCAAACTGTGCAGGAGCGAAAAGAACCTGCCCAAATATCTGCAAGTGCTTCGCAATAGCGCAAATAATGCGTATTTGCACGCCGATTCTTCATCCACTTATCCTGATTGCCTTTGCTGCTGTGCGGCACTATCTCAAAGAGGCAAGGCGTCATCGCGCCTTCATTGAAGGACGCTAAGCCCGTCTTTCCGCATCAGGCGCACTCGCGCTGCTACACCGGAGGGTCCTAGTTACATGGCACAGATTTCCGCTGCTGATCCGATTGTCATTCTTTCTTATGCCCGCACCCCCATGGGCGCGATGCAGGGCAGTCTCTCCGAAGTGTCCGCGACCGAGCTTGGCGCCACCGCCGTCAAGGCCGCTGTTGAACGCGCAGGTATTGCGGGCGAAGACATCGAACGGGCCTATATGGGCTGCGTCCTTCCCGCTGGTCTGGGTCAGGCCCCTGCCCGTCAGGCCGTGATCAAGGCGGGCCTGCCCAAGTCGGTTCAGGCCACCACCGTCAACAAGGTTTGCGGTTCGGGCATGCAGACGGTCATCATGGCCTCCGAAGCTCTGGCCGCAGGCAGCGTCGATTTCGTGATCGCGGGCGGCATGGAAAGCATGACCAACGCCCCCTATCTGCTGAAAAAGCATCGCTCGGGCGCGCGCATCGGTCATGACACGGCTTATGACCACATGTTCCTCGACGGTTTGGAAGACGCCTATGAAGGCGCCGCCATGGGCAGCTTTGCGCAGGTCACCGCCAATGATTACGGCCTGACACGCGAAGGCATGGACGCCTATTCGATCGAATCGCTGGCCCGCGCCAAGGCCGCGGTGGCCGAAGGCCGCTTTGTCGACGAAATCGCACCCGTGACGATCAAGACCCGTGCGGGCGAAGTCGTCGTGGACACCGACGAAGCCCCCGCCAAGGGCCGCCCCGACAAAATCCCCGCCCTCAAGCCTGCCTTTGCCAAGGACGGCACGATCACGGCGGCCTCCTCTTCGTCGATTTCTGACGGCGCGGCCGCGATGGTCCTGACCCGTCAGAGCACTGCCGAGGCCAAGGGTGCCAAGCCCGTCGCCATCGTCAAGGCCGTGGCCGCCCACGCCCATGATCCCAAGCTGTTCACGACCGCCCCGGTCGGCGCCATTCAAAAGGCGCTGGACAAGGCTGGCTGGACCGTGGCCGATGTGGACCTGTTCGAAGTCAACGAAGCCTTTGCCTGCGTCGCCATGTTCGCGATCCATGACCTTGGCCTCGATCACGCCAAGGTCAACGTCAATGGCGGCGCAACCGCGCTGGGCCACCCGATCGGCTGCTCGGGCGCGCGCATTCTCGTCACGCTGATCGCGGCGCTCAAGGCTCGCGGGCTGAAGAAAGGCGTTGCTGCGCTCTGCATCGGCGGCGGCGAAGGCACGGCGGTTGCGGTAGAACTGGTGTAAGCCTTTCTAACCAAGCCTAAAAACAGGAAACGCCCCGACCTCACGGTTGGGGCGTTTCTTTGCATCTGGACAGCTTCAACCTGTTACGGTTTTCCTGCGCCCCAAAGACGTCCTTCCGGCACGAAACCGACATGACGGTCAATGTCCATCTGGCACCATCCATCCTTGCAAGGCCCCAGACGACCGACCAAACCCGGCGCCAGCTTCCACAGCAATTGCGCGTCCGCGCCCGGCCCTGCACGCATTTCCACGGGCCCCTTGCCGCGAATCAGCGCTGTCGGCGTTTTGTTCAGAAAGCGCATCATCATCCAGCCGCGCGAACCATCCGGATCCTCGACCAGATACCATCCCTGATAAAGGCGCAGCACCTTGATTGGCAAAAACTGGCGACGATAGATGAAACGGATGGCATAATCTTCGCCCGGCCCGGTGCGCATATTCACAACAGGATCGCGCAACGAACGCCACGCGGGAAATTGCGGCGTTTCGGCACCCACAGGGCCGCCCCACGCCCCAGCAATTACCAGACCCGCCAATGCAACAGCGCGCCCGAACCTATTCCAGAATTTATGCAACATGGTTCTTCTATAGTACCCTTGCGCCACATGCGGCAAGCCGGGGCACACTCTATACGCCGCAAAGCCGGGTTGGCACCAACAGATCTGGTTTACGCGCCATAAAGCAAAAGCCCGATCACGCAGCGGCATGATCGGGCTTTCCATTTCTTCGAAAAGGGGTTCCCCCTCTCCCGAATCAATCGCCGGTCAGGATGCGATCCACCAATTGCTTCACCGTCGGGGTGAAATTGTTCGAATAGAACGGGTCCTGCTTGAACCGATAAGCCGCATGGCCCGCAAACATCAGATTTTCATTGATGTCGCCACCATGGGCGATGTTCTGCAGGCTCTTTTGAATGCAGAAGCTGCGCGGGTCGGCCATGCGCCCCGTCGTCCAGTCATCATGGTCCTTCCAGCTGGAAAAACCGCAATGCGAAAGACAGCCCATGCAATCGGCCTGATCCTTGCGGATTTCCTGACGCTCGGCCGGCGTCACGAAAATCACCGTGTCATCCGGCGTGCGTAATGCTTCGACAAAGCCCTCGTTCACCCACTGATGCGCACGGGCGCGATCGCAAGGCGTGACCCAGAAGTTCTTGCCCTTGACGCCAACGTCAAGTTGCACCGTATGATCGCCCGCTTCCACCTTGGAATAGGGGATCTGGCGGTCGCTGCGCGCGACAAGGCTCATCAGGAACGGATTCTTGACCGCCGAGGAATAGAAGCCGGTCGGCGAGAATTTGTGCAACAGCACGTCGCCCGGTTCCAGCGTGCGCAGATGATCCTTCCACGCCTGCGGGATCGGGCTTTCCTCGGTCAGCAACGGACGCGTGCCGAATTGGAAAACAATCGCGCCCAGTTCGGGATTATCGATCCAGTTTTCCCACTCGCGCAGGAACCAGACGCCGCCCGCCATCACGATGGGGACGCTGTCAGAGACGCCCTCGGCGCGCATGGTTTCGCGAAGTTGCTTAACGCGGGGATAAGGATCCTGCGGCTTGGTCGGGTCTTCGGCGTTCGACAGGCCGTTGTGTCCACCGGCCAGCCACGGGTCTTCATAGACCACCGCCGCCATCAGTTCGGCAACCTTGTGATAGGCCCGCTTCCACAGTGCGCGGAAAGCGCGCCCCGACGACACGATCGGCAGGTAATGCACGTTAAAACGCGCCGCGATTTCCGACAGCTTGTACGGCATCCCCGCGCCGCAGGTCACGCCCGTCACCAGCCCCTTGGTGCGTTCGAGCACGCCTTCGAGAACCTGCTGTGCGCCGCCCATTTCCCACAGCACATTGATGTTGATCGCGCCCCGACCCGATGCAATATCATAGGCCCGCTTAACCTGTTCCACTGCGCCATCAATGGCATAGCGGATCAGTTCCTCATGGCGCCCCTGACGGGTCAGCTCATGATAGACCTGCGGAATGATCTTGCCTTCGGGGTCATAGCTGTCGGCGTTAACGGCGCTGACCGTGCCGATGCCGCCGGCCGCCGCCCATGCGCCCGAACTGGCATGGTTGGTCGCCGCCACACCCTTGCCGCCTTCTACCAGCGGCCAAACCTCACGACCACCATAAAGGATCGGCTGCAAACCCTTGAAACCCATTGCCGTATACTTTCACCACAAACCCCGACACACCGCAGAAAAGGAAGCACCCTCCCCCCCTTTGTCTGCGGCCCCGGAACATCCGATCGGGGCTGACCGGATGTTCCAAATGTTCAAATACTGTTCATAAACTTTTCGGGCCATCATGCGACTAAAATCAACATAGGCCCTACGCATTCTGCCTCATTTTCCTTGCGACACAATGGTATGTGCAACGTTAGCCAATATGGCCTCGGCATGCGAATCTCCATTGGGCGTCGGCTTTTCCGGCCGATAGAAAGCCGCGATGGCCAATGCGCCCCGACCTTTCGGTTCCGCCCAAAGCAAATCGACATAACAACCCGGAACATCATCAGGCAGGCCCGTACCCGTCTTGTCGCCAGCCCACCAATCAACAGGTAATCCGGCGCGAAGCCGTTTCAACCCGGTATCCGTATCATGCATCCATTGTTTCAACAGGCCACGCGAGTTCGCCCCCATCACCCCGCGCCGGTTCATCAACGCAACGACATTGCCTGCCATGGCGCGCGGACTGGTCGTGTTGCGCAAGGTCCCGGGCGGCACGCGGTTGAGCGCGGTTTCATAATCATCCAACCGACTGACCCGATCACCCAGCGCGCGCCAGAAGGCCGTCACTTTTTGCGGCCCGCCCAGACGGCGGAGCAGCAGGTTGGTTGCGCCATTGTCGGAAAACTTCTGCGCAGCTTCCGCCAGTTCCCCCAACGACAATTGCCCCTCGCTCAGATGCGCCTCAAGCGCGGGCGAGTGAGGCAGCAGATCCTTTGGCCCAAAGGCAAGTTTTTCGCCCAAGCGCCAATGGCCCGTTTCTGCGCCCTTTAATATCAGAGCGGCAAGGCTCAGCTTGAAAGAGGAGCAAAAGGAAAAGCGTTCATCAGCCCGCCAGGCGATGGCCGGACGGTCCGCAAACCACGCATAGACGCCCAAACGCCCGCCATGCTCCTGTTCAAGCTCAATCAAAGACCAATGCGGCGGGGGCATGACAACTGCCCCTGCCCGCGCCGCGCCCAACAGACCGCTGACCAGAGCGCCACCCATAAAATGCCGGCGCCCCAGCACAGGGAACATCAGTCCACGTCCTCGACATTGACCTTTTCGCCCGTCACGCGCTGCGACAGAGCGGCCGCCATGAAGGCGTCCACATCACCGTCCAGCACATCGGCAGGCGTCGGGCTGGTCAGGCCGGTGCGCAGATCCTTGACCATCTGATAGGGCTGGAGAACATAGGAGCGGATCTGATGGCCCCAGCCGATGTCGCTCTTGGAAGCGTGTTCGGCATTGGCCGCTTCTTCGCGGCGCTGCATTTCGGCCTCGTACAAACGCGCCTTCAGCATGTTCATCGCGGTTTCGCGGTTCTTGTGCTGACTGCGGTCGATCTGGCTGGCCACGATGATGCCGCTTGGCACGTGGGTGATTCGCACCGCCGAGTCGGTCGTGTTCACGTGCTGCCCGCCTGCGCCCGATGCGCGGTAGGTGTCGATCTTCAGATCCGCCGGATTGATCTCGATCGTAAAGCTGTCGTCGATCACCGGATAGACCCAGACCGAGCTGAACGAGGTATGGCGACGTGCGCTGCTGTCATAGGGGCTGATGCGGACCAGGCGGTGGACGCCGCTCTCGGTCTTGGCATAGCCATAGGCGTTCTCGCCCTTGCACAGGATGGTCGCGCTCTTGATGCCCGCCGTTTCGCCCGCCTGAAACTCGATCAGATCGACCTTGAAGCCCCGCTTTTCGGCCCAACGCGTGTACATGCGCAAAAGCATCGAGGCCCAGTCCTGAGATTCGGTGCCGCCAGCGCCCGCGTGGATTTCGATATAGGTGTCCATGCCGTCGGCTTCACCGGCCAACAGCGCCTGCACCTTGTCGCGATCCGCGCGTTCGGCCAAAGCCGCCAGAGTCGAGAGACCTTCCTGAACGGTGGCCTCATCATCCTCCATCTCGCCCAGTTCAATGAACTCGATGGCATCCTTCATCTCGGCCGAAATCTGATTCACGGCGCCGATGGAAGCCTCCAGACGGCGCCGTTCCTTCATCACCTTTTCGGCTTCCTTGGGATTGTCCCAAAGTTTCGGGTCCTCGACGCGCGCGTTCAACTCGTCAAAGCGGCGCAGCGCACGCTCCCAGTCGAGAAACTTGCGCACCAGCGCCAGCGCTGCATCGATCCGGTCAATATGGGCCTGCCCTTCGGCACGCATCGTCAATACCCTTAGCTTATGTCCAAACCACGGCGCGTTAGCCGGATTGGGGCGAAAGTAAAGGGAAAGCGTCAGTCGCCCCTTGCGATATTCAACGCATTTGCGCCGCGCGCCACGGTTGCCTGCCAAGGCGCGAACACTGGGATGTCAAATCTTGACCGACACCACCATGGGGGCCAGCATCAGCAAGGAAATCGCCGCGGCCCGCAAGGTCAGGTTGCTTAAAACGGAATGCATCATGGCCTGCTCCATCGCCGATTGGCATTATCATCGCGCATCATTGAAAAGACGCGATTCCCTGATGCCTGACGACGGGCCGTTCGCCCATTTGCACCTTGCAACGGTCCCAATTCGGGAAAGCCGGACAGGCAGATGTTAAACCCGCCCGGCCCCAACCATCAGCGCTTGGCTGCCAGCCCCTGAACCGTGGCCAGCGTCTTGGACACGTGATCCTTGTAATCCATGTCGGTGAAGGACAGCTTGATCTTGCCATCCTTGCCGATGACATAGGACGTGCGCTTCGTGATCGTCGCGTTCAGATCGGGACGGGTCAGCAGAACGTCATAATTCTTGATGATCGCCGCGTCCGCAATCGCCACCGGGAATTTGTCGCGGCATTCCATCGTCGAGAATTTTTCAAGCGTGGGCAGATCATCCGCCGACATGCCGATCACCATCGCGCCGGCCTTGGCGAAATCATCGGTCGCCTCGGCAAAGGCATGGGCTTCCAAAGTGCAACCTTTGGTAAAAGCCTTGGGATAGAAATAGACGACCACCGGCCCCTTCTTCAGCGCCTTTTTAAGGTCGAAGGTAAAGGGCTTCCCTGCCTTCGCTCCCTGCGTGACAAAGGCAGGCGCCGCAGCACCCACCGCCAGTTCGGCATGGGCCGGGGTGGACAACAAAGCGCCGACGGCAAGAGCGGCAAGCGCAGGGGCGAACAGGTTACGCAGGTTGGTCATGGCGCGACAGAATGTCGCACACGCTCCACCCTGTCCAGCAATCTGAACCGGCCGATACAATTTGCGAAATGGGCAACCCGTCTTGCCAAGGGCGCAATTATCGGCAAACCCTGCGCCCATGAAACAATCAGCCTTTGCCGCCCTTTCGCTCCTTTCCGCATCGGCCGCCCATCCGGCCATGGCGGGCGCCGCCTATGTCGCCATGGGCAGCTCCTATGCCGCAGGCCCCGGCATTGGCCAAAGCGCCGACACACCGCCCAACCGCTGTGCCCGTTCGGCCACCAATGCGGCGCATATCTTTGCGCAAAAGGTCGGGCTGGAATTGAAGGACGTATCATGCAGCGGCGCGACCACCGCGCATATTCTGGGCGCTTGGGGTCCAATCCCGGCGCAGGTTGATGCGCTGGATGCCGACACGCAATTGGTGACGGTGACGATTGGCGGCAATGATCTGGGCTATATGACCGCCATCGGCAAATTTCAGTGCCCCAATCTGTCCGATGAAGAGCGCAACCGCTATTTCGGCGGAACATGCACACCTTTCACCCCGCTGACGATCGAGGCGAAGCAGAAGCTGGCCGCCGACATGGACCGCATGATCGCCACCATTCATCAGCGGGCGCCCAAGGCGCGCGTTCTGCTGGTGCAATATTTCACGCTGTTTCCCACCTCCGGCAATTGCGCCGCCACGGGCCTTACCGATGAAGCCGTCGCCCAGATCCGCCCCATCGCCCGCGATCTGAGCGCCATTACCGAGGCTGCGGTGCGCCCCTATCGCGCCTTTGCCCGCACGGTGGCGCTCGATCGCGCATCGGCCGATCATGGCATTTGCGGAGCGGCGCCTTGGGTCAATGGACCAAAGCCGGATCGGGCAAAGCTGGACGGCGTGAACTATCATCCCAATCAGGCCGGTATGACCGCCGCCGCCCAATTGATCGAGGCCGCCTGGCGCGCGCGGTAAATGATCGAATTTGCCGCCGTTTCCGACATTCACGGCAACCTGCCTGCGCTGGAGGCCGTGATTGACCACATCGCCGCGCAGGGTATCACTCGGATGGTCAATCTGGGTGACAGCCTTTCGGGGCCGCTATGGCCGCGTGAAACGGCGCACAGGCTGATGGCGCTCGACTGGCCCACCTTGGCGGGCAATCATGAGCGGCAATTGCTGACGCTGGACCCGGCGAGAATGGGACCGACGGATGCGGCGGCCCATGCTGTGATCGACAAGGATATTCGCGCATGGATGGCCGCCCTGCCGCCGCGCATGGAATGGCCCGATGGGGATGTCCTTTTGTGCCATGCCACGCCGCAAAGCGACGATACTTACTGGCTCCACCGAAGGCAAAAGGGCGGACGGATGCGTGAATCCACGCTGGAGGAAATTGCGCCCCATGCCAGCGCGCATGCCCTGACCCTATGCGGACACACCCATATGCCACGCGTGGTGGCCCTGCCCGATGGTCGCCAGATCGCCAATGCGGGCAGCGTCGGCCTGCCCGCCTATGAGGATGACGTGCCATCATGGCATGTGGTGGAAACCGGCACGCCCGATGCGCGCTATCTCAGCGCAAGGTTGGTCGATGGCCGCTGGGAGGTGACGCTCCACGCCGTGCCCTATGACCATGAAAGCGCAGCCCGCCGCGCAGAGGCGATGGGCCGCGACAGTTGGGCCCGCGCCTTGCGCACCGGGCGGATGGGATAAACAGCGGGCTTAATCAGGCCCGCCCTGCTCCACCACCATATCCTCACCCTCGCCGCGCTGGAACACGCGGCCACCCAAAGCGTCAAACCCGCGCCGGATCGCGTCGAGCAACTCGCTGCGCTTGGCCGCGACCTGCTCCTGACGACCCACACGCTGGGGCTCGGTTTCGGGCTTGAACGCTTCCCAGATGACCTCGGCCTTGGGATCATCACCGGGCGTGCCGCCGAACACGCGCTGGCCGGTGGAACGGCTGATCTTCATCATGCGAATGCCCGGCGGTGCGACGAAGGGCGTGTGATCCCAACGCGCCTTGGTCAATTGCACGAATTGCTTGAAGATCGGCGCGGCATAGGTCCCCCCTTGCGCATAGCCACCCAGCGATTTGGGCTGGTCATAACCGATATAGACGCCGCCCACGATCTTGGGCGAACCGCCCATGAACCAGACATTGGTGGGGCCGGTCGTGGTCCCCGTCTTGCCGAACAAAGGCAGGCCCAGATCGCGCAGCACCACCGCCGTACCGCGCTGCACCACGCCTTCGAGCATGTGGACGGTCTGATAGGCGGTGCGGGCATCCATCACCTGATGCCCGCGCGGGGCAAAGCGCGGCATGGGCTTGCCATCCCAATCGGGCATGTTGCAACCGTTGCAGGCGCGTTCATCGGCGCGCCACACCACCTTGCCGTTGCGGTCCTGGATAAAGTCCACATAGGTCTGCTGATGCTGAACCCCGTTCGCGGCCAGCGCGGCATAGGCATTGACCATTTGCGCCACGGTGGTTTCACCTGCGCCCAGAGCAAAGCCGAAATAGGGCGGATATTTGCCGATGCCCATCGTGGCAAAGGTTTTGACCACCTTGTCCATGCCCACGTCATTGGCGATGTGCACGGTCATCAGGTTGCGCGATTGTTCAAGGCCCCAGCGCATCGTGTGAATGCCGCCAACCCCGCGACTGTCAAAGTTGCGGAAGCATTTTTCGCCAAGGTTTGCGCCCTGATAGACGCAGAAGGACTGGTCTGGGACCATGCTAGCGGGCGTCATGCCATTGTCGAGGCCGGTGGCATAGACGAAGGGCTTGATGGTCGAACCCGGCTGGCGCTGGGCCTGTGTGGCGCGGTTGAAACTGTCCAGCCCATCGTCGAACCCGCCGGCCACGGCCAGAACGCGGCCCGATCCGGGCTGTTCCACCAACATGCCGCCGCCCACACCGGGCAGGATGCGCAAGGCATAGACGCCCGTCCCGGCAGGCGCCGCCGTGATGACATCGCCCACGCGCACCTGATCAACCAATCCGGTCAAAGCCGCGGTCGAACCGTCGGTAAAGCCGATCTGACCATTGCCACCCCGGCGCAGCACGATGCCCACGCGCCAGTCCTTATAGGCAATCGATTTGTTCAACCCGATCAACTGACTCTGCCAATGGTCGCGATCCAGTTCGATATGGGCGATCGGCCCGTGCCAACCCTTGCCCGCCGAATAGCGCAGCAGGCCGCCGCGCAGGGCTTCCTGCGCCGCCTTCTGCAATTCGGAATCGAGCGAAGTGCGCACCCACAGCCCGCCCGCATAGACGCTGTTGGGGCCGTTTTCGGCGTTCTCGCCATATTTGGCGATCAGTTGGCGGCGCACTTCCTCGACGAAATAGCCGACCGAGGGGTCATAGGTTTCCACGCGGCGCTGGATCAGACCCAACGGCTGCGCCTTGGCATTGGCGGCGGCACCGGCATCGACCGCACCATTCTTGACCATCTGGTCCAGCACCCAGTTGCGGCGCGCAATCGCCTTTTCGGCGAATTTGGCGCGGCCATAAACTTCGGGCGCCTTGGGCAGGATGGCAAGGAAAGCGGCCTCGTGCAGTTCCAGCTTGTCCACGTCCTTGCCAAAATAGGCGCGGGCGGCGGCCTGTACGCCAAAGCTCTGGCGGCCCAGCGGGATTTCGTTGAGGTAAAGCTCAAGGATCTGCTGCTTGTTCAGCACGCCCTCGATGCGGAAGGCGACGATCATTTCCTTCAGCTTGCGGCTGACCGAATATTCATCGCCAATCAGGATGTTCTTGGCCACCTGCTGCGTGATGGTCGAACCGCCGCGGGCGCGTTCACCGCTGCCATATTTCAACGCGTAATCGACAACCGCCTGCCCAAGACCGATGAAATCGACCCCGCCATGGCTGAAGAAATTCTTGTCTTCCGCCGACAGGAACGCATTCACCAATTGCTTGGGAAAATCGACATAACGCAATTGGACGCGCCGTTCGCGGGCATAGGAATAGACGATACCGCCATCATTGCCGCGCACCATCGTCGGCAAAGGCGGCTGATAGGTCAGCAGCGTATCGGCCGAGGGCAGCGTGCGCAGCACCGTCACATAAAGCAGCAGCCAAAAGGCAACCAGCAGTCCCACGGCCAGCGCGCCAATGCGGAACAACCGCCCGCTTTGCCAGCGCGCCGAAAACCAGGCGCGGAACCGCGTCAGTCCCGGCGCCAGCAATCGACGCCATGCCCCGCCCGCCTGACGACGGATACGCAGGTGAAAAGTTTCATTCTGATCGGGCGAATTGTTCGGATCAGAACCGGGCTGAGAAGGATCGCTGGGCGCCATAGACTTGCGCCCCTAGCACGGGCAACCCCGGCTTTGCCAGTGGTTAAGGCGCTGGACTTGGCGCCAACGCTTCCCTCGCCCGGGCAAAGTAAACGCGGATGGCCTGCGCCGTGGCCTCGGCAAAATCGCGACGGCCAGTGGGCGAGGCAAGGCGCGCGGCATCATCCGTATTGGAAATATACCCCGCCTCGTAAAGGACCGAGGGGACGTCGGGCGATTTCAGCACGACAAAGGCGGCCGATTGCAAGGCGCGGTCGCGGAAAGCGATTCGCCCCTCACCCTCACGCAGGATGAGCCGCGCCAGATTGGTCGACATTTCCGCCGAATGGCGCTGCGACAAATCGACCAGAATGGCCGAAACCGAACTGCTGGTGTTGGCCAGCGACACGCCATTGACCGTATCGGCGCGATTTTCGGACGCGGCCAGATGCTCGGCCTCTTGGCTGCTGCCACGATCGGACAGGGTATAGACGGTGGCGCCATGCGCATCGGGCGTGTCGGCGCTGTCAGCATGGATCGAGAGGAACAGGTCCGCCTTCATCGCCCGCGCGATGCCTGACCGTTCCTCCAGCAAGAGATAGCGATCATCGGCGCGGGTCAATGCGACACGAATACCTCCCACATCCAGCAGGCGCTGTCGCAAGGCCAAGGCGAGGGAAAGCGTCAGATCCTTTTCATCGCGGTGATCGCCATGCGCACCCGGATCATGGCCGCCATGCCCGGCATCGATCACAACCAACGGACTATGCGGATCATTTGGCCCGGAAATCTGCGGCAAAGCAGCCAATGCGCCCGCAGGCGGCAAATCGAAACGCACGACATAATCGCGCGTAAAACCCGGCGCGCCCATCCACAGGTCCATCAGCAGCATCGACACCAGCAAGGCCAGCGGCGCGAACAAGGCGAAGATCAAAAGCCCCAGCCCAAGCCCGCGCTGATTATCCGAACGCGGCTCTGCCTCGTCCAGCACCAGCAGATCAGCAGATGGCGGATCAACAGGCGTCGGATTGGTTTCAGACATGGCGCGGTTGGCGGGGTCCATCAGGGTCCATCGGACTTGGGGACATCCCCAAAGCATGATTGTGGTAAGCGAGACCCCTTATGCACGCAATGGGGTTAACGCCGCGTTGGCGATGTCTTTATCGACACAGTCCCCGGAAAAAAGCGTAGAATCACGCATCGCATGGAACTTGCCCGGAAAGACAAGGGGTGCTAGCAGGGAAAGACCGGGGGCAGTACATTCCCCGCGCCCCTGCCTTTTTCAAAGGTTTGCCCCAAACGCCAACAGGCCCATAGGCAAACCCCGCCCAAGGCATCGCCGCCCGCCATTCCGGCCGGGCCAAGCAAAAGGGAAGCGCGACAAAACCTGCCCTTGGCCCCGGTTGTTTTTTCATGCCGGACGTACAGGTTGATGCAGGTATGATGAGTTGTGTTCCGTTCCAAAATCCGCAGCCGCAAGGCGGCTTTGCGGTGTGGGCGGAAGACTCGTCGATGGCAAACCGCTTCACGACAAACCGGTCGCAATTTCCGAAGCGCTATGCAAAGGGCAAGACCCTGTTTGCAAAGCATAAAGCCATCGCCATGCGCAGCATACAGCCGCGCCTCCTCTGCCTTGCAGACACGAAAAACGCCAGCGGGCCTTTGCCCCATGGCCGTTCCACTCATGCCGGACGCGCATCTTGCGCGAATGGTCTGTTGATCCTCGCGCCGATGGCCAAGCCGCCGCGCGAACACCACCACAATTGCCGCGCCCCATTGCCGGGCCATGCGCCAAAGGGACCGACCCCAGGCCATGACCCGATGCCGGACCTGCGCGGCCGGAGAAATCATAATGTCAACGCGCATGCTGATCGATGCGCGCCACTCGGAAGAAACCCGGGTGGCGGTGCTCAAGGGCAACCGTATTGAAGAATTCGACTTTGATTCTGCTGATCACAAGCAGATCAAGGGCAATATCTATCTGGCCAAGGTCACGCGAGTAGAACCCTCGCTTCAGGCCGCTTTTGTCGATTTCGGGGGCAACCGTCACGGTTTCCTCGCTTTTTCCGAAATCCACCCTGATTATTATCAGATCCCCAAGGAAGACCGCGAGGCCTTGCTGGCCGAAGAAGCGGCCCATGCCGAGGAAGAAGCCGCCCTGCGCGCGGTTGCCGAGGGAGAGGAAGATTTCGTTGGCGACGATGAACTGGGCGAAGGTCTGGCCGATGATTTCGCCGGCGGCAGCGTCGAGGAAACCGGCTCGCTGATCGAAGTCGACACATCGGAAAAGAACAGCGTCGCCACGATCGAGGCCGGTCATGTCGAAGACGGTTTCGAAGGCGACCATGAAGCCGAAGAAGCCGCCGAAGAAGCCGCCGAAGAAGGCGGTGAACGCCGTGGCCGTCGTGGCCGTCGTCAGGGTGGCCGCAACGCGTCCCACGCCAAGGAAGCCGAAGAGCTGCGTGCCAAGCGCATGGCCTTGCGCCGCCGTTACAAGATTCAGGACGTGATCCATCGGCGCCAGGTGCTGCTGGTTCAGGTCGTGAAGGAAGAGCGCGGCAACAAGGGCGCAGCTCTCACCACCTACCTTTCGCTGGCCGGTCGCTATTGCGTGCTGATGCCGAACAGCAGCCATGGCGGCGGCATTTCGCGCAAGATCAGCAGCTTTGCCGACCGCAAGCGTTTGAAGACCATCATCGCCGAAATGGACCTGCCCAAGAGCATGGGCTGCATCGTGCGCACGGCGGGGCTTCAGCGCACCAAGACCGAGATCAAGCGCGACTTCGACTATCTGGCCCGCCTGTGGGACGATATCCGCGAAAGCACGCTGAAGTCGGCGGCGCCTGCGCTGATCCATTCGGACAGCGACCTGATCAAGCGCGCCATCCGCGACATCTATAACCGCGACATCGAAGAAGTGATCGTCGAGGGCGACGATGGCTATCGCGCGGCGCGGGACTTCATGAAACTGCTGATGCCCAGCCATGCGCGCCGGGTGAAGCATTACGCCGATCCGGTCCCCCTGTTCCAGCGCTTTGGCGCCGAGGATCAGTTGACCGCGATGTATGATCCGGTGGTTCAGTTGAAGTCGGGCGGCTATATCGTCATCAACCCGACCGAAGCGCTGGTTTCCATCGACATCAACTCGGGCCGTTCCACCAAGGAACATGGCATCGAGCAGACGGCGGTGGCCACCAACCTTGAAGCCGCGCGCGAAATCGCCCGCCAGTTGCGCCTGCGCGACATGGCTGGTCTGGTCGTGATCGACTTCATCGACATGGAATATGGCTCGAACGTCCGCAAGGTCGAGAAGGCCATGAAGGAAGCGCTGAAAAACGACCGCGCCCGCATTCAGGTCGGCCGTATCAGCAGCTTCGGCCTGATGGAAATGAGCCGCCAGCGTCTGCGCACCGGCGTTCTGGAAGCCACGACCCGTTCTTGCCCGCATTGCGATGGCACCGGTCTGGTCCGCACGGCGGGTTCGGCGGGCCTGTCGGCGCTGCGCCTGATCGAGGAAGAAGCGGCCAAGGGCAAGGGCACGGTCATCACGCTCTTCGCCAGCCAGGAAGCGGCGGTTTACGTCCTCAATGCCAAGCGCCTTGATCTGGGCGAGATCGAAAACCGTTACGGCGTCGTGGTCGAAGTGATCCCCGAAGGCGAGAATGAAGGCGCCAAGATGCGCGTCGTCTCGTCGGGTCCGCGCAACGAATTCGTGCCCAAGTTCGAACCGCTGATCCTTGAAGAAGACCTTGACGATCTGCCGGAAGAGGATTTCGAGGACGAGATCGAGGAAGAAGCCGAGGAAGCCGAAGGCGAAACCGGCGGCGAAGGCGCGAACGAAAGCGCCGAAACCCGTCGCAAGCGTCGCAAGCGTCGCCGCGGCCGTGGTCGTGACCGTCGTGAAGAAGGCACGGGCGAAGAAAGTCAGGCCGAAACCAGCGAAGGCGAAGAAGCCGACGAGGGTGAAGAAGGCGATGCCGAAGCTCCGGTCGAAGCGGGCGAAGAAGGACCGCGCAAGCGTCGTCGTCGCAAGCGTCGGCGCAGCCGCAACCGCGGTGAAGGCGAAGAAGGCGTGAGCGAAGAACAGGGTGAAGCAGGCGACGAAGATGCGCCCGCCGAAGTGACCCCTGTGGTTGAAGCGCCCGCTGACGTGGCCCCTGTGGCCGAACCGGTGGTCGAAGCCCCCAAGGCCGAAGCCCCCGTTGAAGCCGCGCCGGTCGAGGCGATCGCTGAAGAAGCGCCTGCCAAGCCCAAGCGCGTACGCCGCAAAAAGGCCGCGCCGGCGGAAACCGCAGAAGCAGCGCCGGCGCAAGCCGTGGCGGCAGAAGCAACGCCGGTCGAAGCGGTGGCCGAAGAAGCCCCCGCCAAGCCCAAGCGCGTGCGCAAGAAGAAGGTGGAAGCAGCACCTGCCGAAGCCGCTCCGACGGAAGCTGCGGCAGAAGCAGCCCCGGCCAAGCCCAAGCGCGTGCGCAAGAAGAAGGTCGAGACCGCTCCTGCCGACGCCCCGGTGGCTGAGGCTCCTGTGGCGCAAACCGCTGTTGAAGCGCCTGCCGCAGAGCCGGTTTCGGAACCTGCTGCCGCTGGCGGTGACGACGAAGGTTCCGCAACGCCGCGTCGCGGTTGGTGGCAGCGTACTTTTGGCGAATAAGCCCAAAGCATCTTGCCGATGACATCAAGCCGGAGAGCCCAAACGCTCTCCGGCTTTTTGCTTTTGGGATGGGTGGTCAAGAGAGGCAGAGTCTGCGACTTTCGCCGCAGTGCAAAAATCTATGCTTGCTCATGGCCCACAAGACACTAGACAGGCGGGCAAGCAGGGGGCTATGCGCCCCTACGGAGCGGGGGCTCATAGCCCCTAACAGAATCGTGTTCAGAGATGGAAGCAGCGGAAAATGGCCCAGTTCTCCCTCCCCGCCAATAGCAAGATCAGCAAGAATGGCGTCGTCCATAAGGCAGAGGGCGCGGCCAAGGTGAAGAAATTCACCGTGTACCGCTACGACCCCGACAGCGGCGAAAACCCGCGTTATGACACGTTCGAGATCGATCTCGACGCATGCGGCCCGATGGTGCTGGACGCGCTGCTCAAGATCAAGAACGAAGTCGACTCGACGCTGACGTTCCGCCGTTCGTGCCGTGAAGGCATTTGCGGTTCCTGCGCGATGAACATCAATGGTCGCAATGGCCTTGCCTGCACCACGGCCATCGAAGATCTTTCGGGCAATGTGCGCATCACGCCGCTGCCGCATATGGAAGTGATCAAGGACCTCGTCCCTGACTTTACGCATTTCTATGCGCAATATGCCTCGATCCGTCCGTGGCTTCAGACCGTTTCGACCACGCCTTCGGGCAAGGAACGCCTGCAGTCGCCCGAACAGCGCGAAAAGCTCGACGGTCTGTATGAGTGCATTCTGTGCGCCTGCTGCTCGACCTCGTGCCCTTCGTACTGGTGGAACAGCGACAAGTTCCTTGGCCCGGCGATCCTGCTTCAGGCCTATCGCTGGCTGGCCGACAGCCGCGACGAATTCACGGGTGAGCGTCTGGACGAACTGGAAGATCCGTTCCGCCTGTATCGTTGCCACACGATCATGAACTGCGCCAATGTGTGCCCCAAGGGCCTTTCGCCCGCCCGCGCCATTGCCGAAATCAAGAAGATGCAGGCCGAACGCCACGTCTGATCTCTTGACGCGAATCAGGAAAGCGCCGCCAGTCTCGACTGGGGGCGCTTTTTTGCATCCACTTTACGTGCATTCCCTTGTAACGCCCCGTATGACTGGGTTAGCGATTGGTAAACGGTCGCCCCTTAGAATCCTGATCCACGGGAAATCGCAATGTTTCGTAATGCCCTTGCCTTCTCTGCCGCACTCGCCTCCCTTGCCCTTGGGGCCGGGGAAGCGTCGGCTCAGGCCCGCCGCCAGATCTTTGTCCAGAACGCCTGCTCGCGCCCCTTGCGCGTCATTCTGGCCTATACAGACCATAAAGGGCTGCATGATCAGGGCTGGTATTATTTCAACCCGCGCGAAAGCTCCTATCTGCGCTCGCCCGCCGGGGAAAAATTGACGCAGATTGAAGATATTCCGCTTTACGCCTATGCAGAGACGACCGACGCGGGCCGCAAACTGCATTGGCAGGGCACCGGCCCGGAAATGAAGCGTGAAGGCGGTATCTATCGCTCGATGCCCTTGACCACGCGGGTTGATGGCGACGGCGATATTCTGGCCCGCATCACCTGCGATTGAAAGTTTGAAGACGTTACGATGGCCAAGCCTGCGACTGTGATCGAGCGTTATCGCGCGCTCATCCATACCCATGAATTGCGCGTCGATCGGGAACAGGCGGCCGCGGCGGAACGACTCAATGTCCTGCAACAGGAATTGGAAGCGGCGCCTGCCGGTGGCGGTTTCTTTGGACGATTGCTGGGCCGCAAACCGACGCGCGCGCGCGGGCTTTACATGTGGGGCGGCGTCGGGCGCGGCAAATCGATGCTGATGGACCTGTTCCACGACACGCTGAACATCACCGAAAAGCGCCGCGTGCATTTCCATGCCTTTATGCAGGAAGTCCACGCGATCATGCGCGAGGTCCGTCAGGGCGAAACCGGCGACCCCATCCCGCAGGTCGCCACCCGCATTGCTGAGGGCCTGCGCGTGCTGGCCTTTGACGAAATGGTGGTCAACAATTCGGCCGACGCGATGATCATGAGCCGGTTGTTCACCGCCTTGATCCACGATCACAATTTGACGCTCGTCACCACTAGCAACCGCGCTCCGTCCGAATTGTACAAAAACGGCCTCAATCGTGAGCATTTCCTGCCCTTCATCGCGCTGATCGAGGGAGAGCTGGATGTGCTGACGCTAAATGGTCCGGTCGATTACCGGCTGGAACGTCTGGCCGGTATCCGCAGCTGGCACAGCCCATTGGGCCTGCCGGCGACCGAACGTGTGCGTGAAGTTTTCTTCCGCCTGACCGATTTTCCGCCAGAAGATGCGCGCAATGTGCCCTCGGCGGATCTGGATGTTGGCGGCGGGCGCCTGCTGCATGTGCCCAAGAGCCTGAAGGGCGTGGCCGTATTCAGCTTTAAAAAGCTGTGTGGCGAGGCGCGCGGGGCGTCAGACTATCTGACCGTGGCGCGGGCCTATCATACGGTCATTCTGGTCGGCATTCCCCGGCTAGGCAAGGAAACCCGCAACGAAGCGGCGCGCTTTGTTACGCTGATCGACGCGCTGTACGAACATAAGGTCAAATTGTTCGTGACCGCCGACGCACCTCTCGACCGTTTGTATGATTCGGGCGACAAGGAATCCGACACCGGCAGCTTTGAATTTGATCGTACGATCAGCCGACTGACCGAAATGCAGAGCCAGGATTACATGGCCAAGGGCCACGGCGAAGAATAAGGCCCGAAGAATAAGGGGCGCCGCATAAGCGCCCCCTAACGCCCAATTCAGGCCGCCGCCGAATGGTTGCGCGCCTGCGCCCCGGCCAGACGCGACATCAGCTTGAGATCGCTCTCCGACAGACCCAATGCGGCCTCTGCCCACAGATCGACGATGTCGTTCAATTCGGCAAGATCCAGAGGTGCCGCGCGACGGATCGCCTTTTGCGCGGCCACCAGACCGCCATGGCGACGCTGATTCTTGGCGATGAAATCCTGAACATAGGCCACACCCTCGCCCCGCTCGGCCAGATGCGTCACCACGCCCAGATCATACATTTCCTCGGCGCTATAGGTGCGGTTGGACAGGATGATGCGCTGTGCCGCAGCCGTGCCCAGCTTGCGCGACAGGATCGCATGGGCGCCCATGCCGGGGAACAGGCCGAACATCACCTCTGGCAAACCAAAGGTCGCGCCCTTTTCCGCCACCAGATAATCAAACGAGAGCACCGCCTCAAAACCGCCGCCCAGCGCCTGCCCCTGCACCAGCCCGATCGTGACGATGGGCAATTCGAGTGCGCGACGGTTACGATCCAGAATGGCAACACAGCGATGGCCATAAGCGGCCAGACCTTCGCGGTCCTGTGACCGGATCATGCCCTGAAACAGTTCCAGATCGCCGCCAAACCCGAATACGCCGGGCGTCCGGCTGCCCAGAACCAGAAAGCGCAGCGGGATCTTGTCAGGGCCGAAATTGCCGGCAATCAGATCCTGCCAGCTTTCAAAATCCCGCAACAGCGAGGGCGTGAAGCTGGGGCGTCCTGTCGGGCTCATAAAGGTCCAGATCGTACTGGCCTGATCGTCATACAAGACGTCAAGCTGTTCCAGATCGGTCAATGCCTCTGGAACGGCCAGGCGATTTAGGGCTGCCTGCGTGGGATCCTCGGGAAAGAAGATGCCACGATTGCCTCCGCTTTCACCGTAAGGAGGCAAATTTCCCATTTCACCGGTCATCCGGTCCATTGTCGTCACGACCCTTTCTGATCACGGTTAACGAAGCGCAACCTCGTCTTTCACCGCTCTCTAGTACCGGGCGAAGTTTAGGCATGCTAAACCACGGAATGCAAAGCCTTTTTACAGAAAGGTGTTTCAAAATGAAACAAAAAGTTTTTAGTTAATCTTTGCTCCGAAAGCAGAGCGTATCAGGCAATGCCCAGATGGACAAGCGACCTGTCCAGCATCAACAACTGCCACAACAGTCTTGAGTGGTCAGAAACCCCGGAAATGTGCGCTTCTGCTATTTCATGAAGGTTAATGGGATTTAACCATCCGGTGCGCCCTAGCGCCCCTCCACCATCTTTCGCTTGTGCAGCAATTTTTCTCGCTTCTGCGGCAAGTGGTCCGCGCAACCATTGCGCAATGGGGGTAACGAATCCCTGTTTGGGCCGAAACAGAATGTCATCAGGCAGATAACGCCGCATCGAATCTTTAAGCAGCCACTTGCCCTGCCCACCTTTGACTCGCAGATTCTCCGGAAGGCTGGCGGCAAATTCGATCAATCGGTGGTCGAGCAAAGGCTCACGCGCTTCCAGACTGACCGCCATGCTGGCCCGGTCCACCTTGGTCAGGATGTCGCCCGGCAGCCAGAATTTGAGATCTGCATATTGCGCCCGGTCCAGCCCGGATCGTGCCGGTGCCCGCGCCATACAGTCCAGAAACGCCTGCTCGGCCCGATAGTCGCCCCGCAAACGCCGATATTCCTCGGTATAGAGCCGGTCCCGCAACGCAGGCCCCGTCACGCTGACCGCGTCGGTATAGGCCTCCTCACTCGACCGTGCGAGGTTGAGCAGCGTGGTTTTCGCCCGCAGCGGACGCGGCGCCCAATCCGCCTTGGGATAGATGCCGCCCAATGTTCCGAACAGGCCCCGGCGCAATCCATCGGGGATCATCCCCCTCACCCGGTCCTCGCCATGCTGAAACACATGGCGGCGGTATCCGGCAAAGGCTTCGTCCGCGCCGTCACCCGACAGGGCCACCGTCACCGTTTCGCGCGCCAATTGGCACACGCGCCATGTCGGCAGCGCGCTGGCGTCCGCAAAGGGTTCGTCGAACATGGTGGTCAGATGATCGACCGCCTCGAAATCATTGGGCGATACGATGCGGCTTTGATGATCGGTGCCGAATTGCTCGGCAATCCGTCGCGCATAGTCGCTTTCGTCCAGCGCCTTGACGTCAAAACCGATCGAGCATGTCTTGACCGGCGACGAACTCGCCTCGGCCATCAGCGCGACGACCGAGGAGGAATCGACTCCGCCCGACAGAAACGCCCCCAAGGGCACATCGGCCACCATCCGGCTGGTCACGGCATCGCGCATCAAATGGATCAGTTCAGCCGACAAGTCCGCCGCGCTGCCCTTACGCCTTTCGGCAAAACTGACATCCCACCATTGCCGGGGCGCAGGCTTGGGCGCGCCATGCTTGAGGATCATCAGATGCCCGGCGGGCAATTTCTCAACCCCGCGCAACATCGAGCGATGATCGGGCACATAACCCCAGGTCAGATAGTCCTCGACCGCCAGCGGATCCACTTCGCGCCGCAGGGCCGGATGCGCCATCAAGGCCTTCAATTCCGACCCAAAGATCAAACTGCCATCCGACAATTCGGCCAGAAACAGCGGTTTGACCCCCAGCCGGTCACGCACCAGCAAGAGCGAGCGCTGGTCCAGATCATAGATGGCAAAGGCAAACATGCCCGACAGGCGCGACACGCAATCGGCGCCCCAACGCTGATAGGCGGCAAGGATCACCTCGCTGTCGCCGTCTGTATGGAAAACCGCCCCCTGCGCCGCCAGTTCGGCGCGCAATTCGCGGTAATTATAGATCTCGCCGTTAAACAACAGCATCGCGCGCCCATCGGTGGACGCCATCGGTTGGGGCGAACCGGCAATGTCGATGATGGACAGGCGGCGATGGCCCATGCCTATGCCCGGCGCGGTCCACACGCCAAAGCCATCCGGCCCGCGATGGGCAATGGCATCGCACATCCGCTCCACCCGAGCCGGATCAACCGGCTTGGGGGTTTCCAGATGAAAGATCCCGGCAAAACCACACATATGTGAACCCCTTAAACGACTTTGCCTGCAACTCTTGACCGGGCCTTACAAACCCCGTGCCACCGCGTCCATCCAATCACCGATCGGCCCCGCACTGGCGCGGAAAGCGGAGATGGAATCGGCGGCCTTGAACGGCCCGCCTTCTTCGGCCGACAGGATCAGCATCATGGTTGCCCGCCGCCGCAACAACAACCGATCCACGATATTGGCCAGTTTCAGGCGCGCATTGCTGCCCGTTACCAGATCACCGGTCTTGTAACTGGTTTGCGTCAAACGCTCGGTCGGCCCGCCCGCCAGCAAACGGTCGCTGCGCGCATCCGGCACATCCGGCCCGGGCGATTGCCACGACCATCCCGTATCCGGGCGCAGCGCCCCTTCGCCAAATCCGCCCGCCTTCTTGCCCGGACCTTGCGCGGCATAGAGGGCGAAGAACACATCCACCTCATGCCCCTGCGCATCGGCATAGCGGCCCAGCAGGCGATGATCGGCCCCGCCCGCGCGCGGTTCCCACACATGGCGAGGGGCGTAATCGACCCGATGCCATCCGGCGACCTCTGGCAGGGCAATCTGTGCAGGCAAAGGCGCGGCAAGCCGGTCCGCCGCCATCACCCAACCCTGTGCCGCCAGCACCATCAACCCCAGCGCCCCAAAGCAAGCCTTGGCCGAGATCCCACGCCATTGCGGCAGACGCAGCGCCATGACCGCATCCACGTCCAGCATAGGCGCGCCCGCCGCCCGGTCAAAAAACCGCCAGCCCAGCGCAATCACCCCGGCAATTACCGCAGCAAAGAAGAACCAACCATAGATGATATGATCGACCCCGCCCGCAATCTCTGCGCCATAGATTTGCGCAAGATAGACCGTGCCCCACGCCCGCACACCATTGGCCAGAATGGGCGCGACTATGCACAGGGCCATGAACCCGGCGCGCCGCGCCCACGAAACGAAACAGACATGTGCCGCCAGAGCGCCAAAGGCAATCATGGCGACCAGAAATTTGACGCCCGAACATGCCTCGGCCACTTCGAACAGGCCGGCGGGTGTAGCGATGAACACGCCATCGATCTGCGCCTTGATCCCGCTGATATGGACAAGGGCGATGGTGATCTTGGCCGTCACGGTTTGCAGCATGGGGATGGCTTCATCGCCAAACGGCACCAGAAACCCCATATAGGTCAGCGGAAACAACAGCCCCAGCGCCGCCCTTTCGCCCAGCATCAAAGGCACCGCCGCGATCAGCATGGCAACAGCGGCGATCTGCGTCACCTGCGCCACACCGGCCAAAGCCCCCAGCGCCCAGAGCAGCAGCGCCCCCCCCATCATCCACAACCCGCCCCGCCACAGCGCCACCGGCAGGCGGAACAGATCAGGCAATCGCTGCGACACCAGCCAGACCAGAATGGCCGGCACCATCAGGATGTGATTATAGGTGGAGGAATCCCACCACTGATGCCCCATCGCCGCCCAATCGCCCCGGAACAGCGCGACCAGCCCCGCCCAGAGGCAGGCCAGACGGATCACCCCTTCACGCCACGCCAAAGGCATGGCGCGCGCCGGTCGGGTCAGTTCAGGTACCGCAAGGCTCACGCCGCATCGCGCCACCGGCGCGGCGGCTGGGACAGCATGGCGGACAAAGGCGCCAGCGTGCTTTGCCAACTGGCGCGCTCCACAACCAGACGGCGTGCATCAATACCCATCGCCTTGCCCAGATGCGGCGTATCGGCCAATCGGTTGACTTGTGCGGCCAAGGCCTCGTCGCTGTCGGCCACGGCGAAATGGTGCCCGGCCACCGCGTGAATGCCATTGGCCGCCGCCGAAGTCAGCACGACAGGCAATTCCATCGCCATGGCCTCCAGCACCTTGTTCTGAACCCCGCGCGCGATATCCAGCGGGACCAGCGCCATATCGGCCGCCTTGAGCCATGGGCGAATATCATCCACCCGGCCCCAGACACGGACGCCCGCCATGGCATTCAACGCCTTGACCGCATCGGTGGGGTTGCGCCCGACGATATGGAACGTCGCCTCCGGATGACGCGCCTGAACCAGCGGCAGAATAAGGCGCGCGACGCGGATCACGGCGGCCACATTGGGATGATAATCCATCTGTCCGGTAAAGATCAGACGCGGCCCGCCCTTTTCCGCCAACTGGCATTCGGGGCCGACCTGAAGCGGGTCAAAGTAATCGGAATCGATGCCATTGCCCAAAACCTCGATCCGCGCATGACGGGCCGATGCGCCTAACCTCTGGGCAAAGAGGTCCGCCTCGGCGCGGCTGATCAACAGGCTGTAATCGGCCATGGCGGCCAAACGCGCTTCCTCTGCGGCCAGAAGGCGTGCCTCGCGCCCGTGGACCCAGCCCATCGGCCCGTGCGATTTGGCGGCATAGGCTTCGAATTTGGCCGAATCGACATCGACGAAATCCATGATGACGCGGCCCGTAAAGTCGTCGGGCACATATTGGCCCATCTGGCCCGAAAAGACATAGATCGTGCCGATGCGCCCGCTCGCCAATGTCTGACGAACGTATTTCGTCATATTTTCATCGCGAAAAGCCGTCAGGCTGATCGGCTCGCGCTTCTTGATGGCCTGAATTCCGGCCAGCACCAGCGGCTTTGTCCGGCGCACCAACCGATAGGAATGCGAGAGCGAGGCCAGTTCAACCTCTTCGGCCAGATCGGCGTGATCATCGGCAAAGCACCCGACATGCACCGGCGCCATCCGGGCCAGACGCCGCAAAATATGGTGCGAGCGGATCTTGTCCCCCCGATTGGGCGGAAAAGGGATGCGGTGGGACAGGAACAGGATTTCGTTGCTCATCCCAGCCCCCTTGCGATCCACGGACCGATCAGATTGGCGACCGGCAAGGGCAGCTTTTTCCACATGTCGATCCGGCGCGAATGGGTCGCGCTGGTCGGGTCCGCATCGCGTTTGGGCGCGCCGGGCGCGGTCCATACGCCATAGGACAAAGGCTGCGGCTCAAAACCCCAGTTGCGTTTGAAATCATAGGCGCCGCTGTTCGTCTTGCTGCGCCCGAAATCGAAATGAGTGCATCCCCGGCGACGGGCGTGCAGCATCAGTTCGTAATACATGCGGTCATTGGCCCGCAGCCGCCGCGCATCCCACGTGCCGCCGCCCCAATAGGGCATGACCGCGCCATGGTGATAGACCGAAAGGACGCTGGCCACCGGCGCGCCTTCGTGGCGGATGGTCAGGATGTCGGCATCCTCGCCAAAGAGGTCCAGCACCGCATCGAATAAAGCGCGCGGAAAAACGGGCGTGCCCAGATTGCGCACGCTTTGCGCATAGACGCCATAATGGGCGTCGCGGTCGGCGGGACCGGTCCCGGTTTCCACCGTCAATTCGCCCGCCAGACTTTTGCGCACCTCGGCGCGTTGTTTGCGCGGGATGGTGGTCAATTCGGCCTCGTCGCTATCGGCCAGAGGACGGATGAAACCGCAATGGCTTTCGCGTTTGATCGTCCATCCGGCGCGGGTTTCGGGCAAAGGGCCGCCGCGCAGTTCAACCGAGGGCGTGGATTGACGCAGGGCCAATTCCTCCACCGCGGCGAACAAAGGCGCGGGATCGACATCGGGCGCGGCCAGAACGCCCCCGCCCACGGCAAAACCGCTGGACGCCAGCACGCGGCCAAAAATTGGCGAATGAACCTGGGTCAGCGGCAGATAGGCCTCCACCTCGCCGCAGCGGGTCAGGATCAGCGCCAGCGCGTCATTGCCCGTCCCGCGCGCCACGGCATTCAACCAGACGGGCCGATGAAAGGGCGTGCTTTCTGGGTGAGCGGCGACAAAGCCTTCGACCGAGCGCGCCATTTGTGGATCGTTCAGATCGGCCAGAGCGACCCGCAGGTCCATGTCCACGCGGAACGGCGCGTTCACCGCTCGAACTCCACCACCCTCAGACCTTCGGTTGCTGCGACGTTATCCATACGACCCCACGCGAATTCCTTGAGCATTCGCCGCAATTTAGCCTCCATCCCGTCAATATTTGTATAATGACGCAGGCGACTTTTCAGCGGGGCATGGGCAACGCGGGGCTGGTCGGTGTCCACTTCCCACGGGTGAAAGTAAAAAATGATCGGGCGTTCGTCCTGTTCATTGACGCGGCGCATTGCCCATTGGCTGAACGCATAGGGCAATACGCGGAAGAAACCGCCGCCGCCCGCCGCCATGCGCCGCCCCATCGCCTCGACCGTGGTGACCGGAATTTCGATCAGATCGGCCCCCGCCACCGGGCGGAAAGCAAATCGGGGCGCCTCGCGCCAACCGTAATGGTCATGCGCAATCGGGGCCACGCTGCTGGAATAGAGATAGCCCTGCTCTGCCAGGATTTCATGCGCCCATGGGGTGCGGGTGTCGATGGAAAAACTGGGCGCGCGATAGCCGATGACGCGCGCGCCGGAGGCATCCTCCAACGCCTTGCGCGCATCGCCAATGTCGGCGGCAAAGCCGGCGGCATCCATCGTGAACACGCGGGCATGGGCCCAACCATGGCTGGCCAATTCATGCCCGTTTTCGACGATGCGGCGCATCAGCGCCGGGTGGCGTTTGGCCACCCAGCCCAGCGTGAAGAACGTCGCCTTCACACCCAGATCTTCGCACATATCCAAAAGGCGGTTGGTGTTGACATCGACCCGGCAGGCCAGACCGTCCCAGTCGGCCGGATCGATCACCTTTTCAAAGGCGCCAACCTGAAACCAATCCTCAACATCGACCGAAAAGCCGTTGAGCAGCTTGGCCTTTACCAGCGGCGCCTGAGCCACCATTTTCCTATCTCCTGCTGACGCCCGCGTACCTATCCACCGCTGCGCGGCAGAGATGTCATGCCGCGACGCGCTGTGCCTCGTCCCGCTCGATCCATTCGATCAACATGGTCAGCGTGTGACGGATCGTGCGATCCTGTTCGACCAGACGGCTTTCCAGCTTGGCCAGACGTTCCTGCATCACCTCGATGGCGGCCTTGTGCGCGGAATCCGCGCCTTCGAGCCCCGACGTGTCGCCCTGATTGGCCAGTTCGATCACGGCCTGCTGCAACTCGGCGATCTGGCTGTCACGCTGGGCCAATGCGGCCTGAAGGTGCGAAAGGCCTTCGACGGCGAATTGGGCGGGGGCCTGTGCCTGCGGCGTGGTAGGCAGGGCCATGCCCTGCGCCACGGCAAGGCCTTCGCCCGGCTGGGCCGGTGCGGGCGCGATCTGCAAGCCGCCATCGGCGGTCAGTTCGGCCAGAACCTGTGCCAGCATCACGCCATCGATATGCTGGCGCTGCTCCACCGCACCAAGGATCAGCAGGCGGTTGACGATCTGGTTGATCCGGCGCGGCACGCCCCCGGTCGCGGTGTACAACTCGGCGAACACGCGCGGTTCAAAGGTCGGATTGCCATTCCAGCCCACCAGACGCAGGCGGTGCATGATGTAAGGCTCCATCTCGCCCGGCTCCATCGCGTCGAGATGATGGGCCGCGATCACGCGCTGGCGCAATTGTTCAAGGCCGGGGTGGCCTTGCAGGCTTTCACGGAATTCCGGCTGACCCAGCAACAGGATCTGGAGCAGAGGATGGCTGCCCAACTGGAAATTGGAGAGCATGCGCAATTCTTCGAGAGCGCCCAGCGCGAGGTTCTGCGATTCGTCCACCACCAACAGGCAACGGCGACCCGCGCGCGCCTCATCATGCAGGAACTTTTCAATCGCGCCCAATGCGCTCGCCTTGTCCTGCCCCGGCACGCTCAGCCCGAAGGCCTGCGCCACGACATGCACCAGTTCGCCGCTGTCCAAACGGCTGGTGACGATCTGCGCCGCAGTCAGGCGGTTGCGGTCGATCGTGGCCATCAGATGCGCCACCAGCGTCGATTTGCCCGCGCCCACCTCGCCGGTGATGACGATGAAACCTTCGCCCTGCGCCAGACCATAGCCCAGATAGGACAAAGCCTTGCGATGGGTCAGGCTTTCAAAATAAAATGCCGGGTCCGGAGTGAGCTGAAAAGGACGCCCGGTGAAACCATAGAAATTATCGAACATTCTTGCTCTCCCCAGTGGGATCAGAAAGTGTAACGCATACCAAGTGCCGCCGAGGCACTCCACAGGTCAGCGGCCTTTTCACGGGTGATCCCGTCCATGGCCAGTGATGCGGTCGTCGTAAGATGGCGCGAAAGGTAATATTGATAAAGGGCCACCGCGCGAACGGCGTTGATGTCACCCTGCGTGGTGTTGATGCCGCTGACATACTTGTACCCGTCCAGCGTGGCGCCAAACGTGGAACGCGGCGTCACGTGATAGCCCAGATAGGTCGAGACCCAGTAATATTGGTCCACCTTGCCGTTGATGTTGGCCAGGATGGTGTTGGGCGCGGTGATGTACTGGCGGCGTTCATAGCCAAAGCCGATACCGCCGCGCAGGCGGCTGTGGTCAAACGAGTAACCCGCCGAGAAGCCGTTGCCACGATAGACCGTCGAATTGACCGAGCCGATGGACCCGGCAAGGCAATTGCCCGATGTGGCCGCCGCAACGCAGCTGGACAGGTTGCCGGTGATCGCATCGCGCACGGTGGAAAATTGCGTGGGCAGGTTGAAGAGCGAATTGGTCAGCGCACCGCCAAAACCCGTCACGCCCTGATAGACCACCAGATTGAAGCTGGAATGATCGTCGGGCTGATAATTGATGAAGCCATAGCCGCCGAACCGGCCATAACGGTCGCCGACGTGGAATTCGACATTGGTGCGACGGCTGGGACGCCACACGACGCCCGCGTCCCAGATCAGACCTTCGGTGTCGAAGGCAATCTGACGACCCGTGGAATAATCGGTGACAAAGCGGCCGTTGGAATCGACGATCACATTGCCCGCACTGTCATATTTCGCATTGCGCGCCGACACGCGGACATGTTCGTAACCCGCGCCGCCCACCAGCGAGACGTCTTCGGTCACCGGGATCGTGATCGACCCGCGCACATGCTTGTCGCTGACCCGCTGGGTCAGGTTCGAGACGTCTTCCTGATAGATGCCCGCGTCCGCGCCCAGCCCGACGGGAAGCCCCTCACCCGGACGGTTGCCGATGGCCAGACGGCCTTCCTGCACCGTGGAATGGTCCAGACGGTCGACCCCGGCCGTGGCGCCATTGGCGGTCACATTGCCTTGCGAATTGAGCGAGGTGTAGCCCGCGTGATAATGCGCGGTCATCGCCACATCGCCCTTTTGCGTGGCCAGCGTCGGCCCGGCATAGAGCGAGTAAACCTGGGTCAGCGAATCCGCCCCCACCGCCGATGTGCCAAAGGCCGCGCCGGTTTCCGAAACATAGGTCCGGTTGGCAAAGCCGCCATAATCGACGCGCAGCGCATTGGGCACGATCGAGGATGACATGCGCGCGATACCCGTCAGGCCATCGGTGTTGCTTTTACGGTTCCACGTAAAGCGGCGCTCGTAACGAGCGGAAATTACGCCCTGATTGTTGCGTCCGTTGATCGTGGCGTCCGCACCCGCGGCAATCGTCGAATAGGTGACGACATCGTCATTATACGCCAGCCCGCTGCGCGAACCCAGATTGGCCTGAACCACCTGTGCGGCCTCGATATAGGGGCGGATGGCCAGACGGCGCTTGTCCACGGTGCCCTGATCGAACACGCCAAGGCGGCGTGGCTTCATCGTGGTTTTGCCGCGCGTCGAATTGTAATCATCGTCCGAATAGGCCGCCGCCGCCAGATCGCCGCTGCTATAGGCCGCGCCGTAATAGCGACCTGCGCGGTCGGCCGGCGTTTCGCGGCGGTTGGTGGCATTGGTGCGCAACCCATCGGCCTGCGTATAGGTGACGTCATTGTCATAGGAAAAGGGCGTGTAGGGATTGGCCCCGATCGCCTCGTCCTGTTGAATGACGGCCTGTGCGCCATTGTCGCGGTTGGTGTCGCCCGTGGTCAACACCGTATTGTCGCCAAGATTGGGGGCAATGGCCTGCGCCGCCGCATCATTGAGACCTTGCGTCTGTGATGCGGTCTGCCGAGGCTGGGCGGCGACGGCCTGCGGCATAACCGCAAGAACCGCCCCCAGCGCCAGAACAGAAATCTGATGAGCCATCGCCCGCATGATCAATTACCCGCGATAGTTGTGATAGGTGCCAAAGCGACGGCCGCTGGGGCTGAATTGCACCCCGTTAAGCAGCGCCTGCACATTGGGGCAGCCGGCCGACAACAGGCTGGCGGCGTCCTGCACCGAGCTGCCCGAAGTCTTTTCCGCCTTTACCACCAGCACGGTCTGGGCCGAGAGCTTGGCCACTTCGACCGCCAGAGCGGCGGCCAGAACCGGCGGCGTATCGAACACGACAACGCGGTTGGGATGGCCTTCGATCAGGCGGGCAATGACCGCCTTTGCACGGGCCGAGGCCAGATATTCGGAATCCGAGGCCGTCGGACGACCGCCCGGCAGCACCGAAAGCCCGCCCAGATCGGTCTTGATCACCAGATCGCGCACATCGATGCGCGGGTCGGCAATCGCGTCGACCAGCCCTGGACCACCGGGCAGCCCCAGCGTCGAGAGTACGGAGGAACGCGCCATGTCGAGATCGACCAGCACGACTTCAGTATCCTTTTCCGCGGCAATCGACATGGCAAGGTTGATCGCCACGAAAGTCTTGCCTTCTTCGGGCAGAGCCGAGGTGATCAGGATCGACTGGGCCTCGACGCCCGCACCCTGACGGCGCAGATCCTCGATCTGTTCGAGGAGCTGGCGCTTGACGATGCGGAATTCTTCGACCTGTGCATTGGCCGCGCCGCCGGGCACCGCGAAACCTTCCAGAGCAAGGCGCTGGTGATTGATGCGGTGGAATGCCGGTGCGGGTGCCGCCGGTTGCGGGGCATAGGCCGGGGCCTGCTCGCCATAAACCGGCGCGCCATACTGGGGCGGCGGGGCCACCGGGGCCACGATGGGCGCCGGGGCATAGGCTTGCGGACTTACTGGCGCTTGCGGGTTCACCGGGGCTGCGGGCTGAACCGGGGCCTGCACCGGGGGCATGTATGCCTGCGGGGCCGGAGCCTGCGGGGTCAGCGAAGGCGGCACCAGATCGGCCGGGCCCGAGGGCGGTACGAACTGGCCGCGATCAAAGGCCTGCATGGCGCGCTGGATCAGCGAACTGTGCGTGTCTTCCGGCTTTTGCGGATAGTCCTGATTCTTGAGAGGTTCGTTCATGTCATCCTCCTCAGGCGATCGTGCCGCGCTGGATGAACTCCATCGCCAGCAAGAGGGCAAACACACCGCCCAACGCCACCGATGCAGCATAGAAGTTGCGGGTGCGGCGAGCCTTGGTCGCGGCGCCCTCGGCGGTCAGCGTTTGCGAAATGGCGCCCAGCACCGGCAGCCCCGTCGAACGCTCCAGCTTGCTGGTGGTCGAGAAGCTCGACTGCAGCTCGCCAGCGGCAAAAGCCACACCGATACCGGCCACAATGCCGCCGGCCAGAACAATCATCAGCAGCAGCGGACGATTGGGCGCAGCAGGCGCGCGCGGCAGAACCGGCGGATCCAGAACGTCAACCTTGGCCGTGCCGCGGGCCGAGACGACCTGACCCTTGAGGCGCAGGTTTTCGCGGTCGGTCAGCATCTTGTCATACTGGCTTTTCAGCACGTCATAGTCGCGGCTGATGTTCTGGGCTTCCTGCATCAGTTCGGGATTGGTGAACTGCTGCGAGGTGATCTGGGCGATTTCCCCCTCGGCGGCGGCGCGGCGGGCCTGCAACGATTGCAGGTTGGCTTGCCGCTCGGCGCGGATCGATTCCAGCGAGGCATAGGCCGGGTTCGGCGTGCCCGATACGGCGCCCGAATTGCCTTCCGCCTTCACCTGTTGGCGCAGCGAGACGATCTGGTTGCGGGCGGTGATCACGTCGGGGTGGTTTTCGGTCAGACCGCGTGCGCGCATCATCGCCAGATCCGACTGAACCTGAGCCAGTTGACCACGCAGGCCGCCGGTCGGGCCATTGACGGCCACGGTCTGGGGCGTGCTGGCCACCTGGGCCTGAATGGCGGCAAGCGAGCTTTGCGCAGCGGCAATGTCGGCGTCCAGGCCACGGATCGAGGCGCGGCTCTGTTCCAGACGCTGGATCAGCGAAACGCCGCCCTGCGCCAGTTCGGGATGCTGTGATTCAAAGGCCAGACGGCGCTGTTCGGCGGCCTGAAGCTCACCCTGACGGTTGGCCAGCTGCTGGTCGAGGAACTGAAGCGTCTGCCTCATTTCGCCCTGACCACCGTTCTGGTTTTCCTCGCGGAAAATGTCGATCAGCTTCTGGACGATATCGCGCGACAGGCGGGCGTTTTCGCCATCGGAAAAGCGCATCGAGGCCGAACGCGCGGTGATCGTGAACAGATTGTCCTGATCGGCGTTGATCTTGATGGCCTTGCCCAGACCCGCAACGGCCCCGTCCATCTGCTTGCGCGTGGTGATGCTCTCACCCAGACGGGTCGAGCGGATCACGCGTTCCAGATTGAGCGTGCCGGTCAGCGAGTCGCGCACCTTGTCGATGGCGGCCTTGCGGTCGGTGTCATTGATGCCGACCTGCGTTGCCAGCGGATCGTAAATCTGCACGAAAATGCGTGCGCGCGATTCGTAGGTGTTGGGCACCATCGAAACGCCCAGCCAGCCCAGCACGCACACCACCCACGCCACAGCGAGCGCAAGCCAGCGACGTTGCCAGATACTGTGCAGCGTAGCCCGGAAATCTTCCAGAAGCGTATTCATCTGACGGCCCCCTGCTTAGAAGATGCTTTCGGGGATGATGATCACATCGCCCGGCATCAGCATCACGTTGGCCTTGGAGTCACCCTTCTTGAAAAGGTCACCAAGGCGCAGCGAAAATTCTTTCTGCTTGCCGGTTGCCTTGTCGAAGCGAACGAGCTTCGAACGGTTGCCGGCGGCAAATTCATTCATGCCGCCCACCGCAATCATCGCGTCCAAGATGGTCATGTTCGCGCGATAGGGGATCGAGGCGGGGCGCCCGGTGGCGCCAACAATGCGGATCTGTTCGGAAAAGGTGCCCGCAAAGCGGTTGACGATGACCGAGACCAGCGGATCCTGAATATATTGGCTCAGCTGAAGCTGGATGTCCTGCGCCAACATGCTGGGCGTCTTGCCCGTGGCGGGCAGGTCCGCGATCAGCGGCGTGGTGATACGGCCGTCGGGACGGACCTGTACGCGCGCGCCCAGCTCAGGGTTGCGCCAGACGAACACGGTCAGCTCGTCCATCGGGCCGATCACGTAATCCTCGCCCGGCCCTTCCTGAAGCGCCACAAAATTGGCGGAGGGCAAACGCGGGGCGGTTCTGGCGTCGGCGCAGCCCGCCATGGCGACGCTGGCCAGCGCAGCTCCGCCAAGCAGCGTTGCAAAACTCTTGCTCGACATGGTCCTTTTCCTCGACGGCGCCGTCCGATTGCCCAACAAGATCTATTCCTGATGGAAGGTACGGCAGTTCAAGGTGCGGTATGGGCAAGAAGGGTAAAGATCCGGTTAGCCATTGTGGCACGAACCGCGGGAATACGGGGCTTTTTGGATAGTGGTCCCAGAAGGGGACAATTGTGGGAAATATCTTAACAGCGCCGATTCTTGCCAAGTCTTGCGAGAACTTTGGCAAGACTTGGCAGGAAACAATTCAGGCGGATAATCGCCAAAGAGGTAAAACAAACCCCGGAAATGCTAGGTATCAAGACCTATAGCAACATCTCGCGCGCTGGCCCCTGTCCCAGAAAGGCCGAAGGGCTGGCGCTGGCCCCATAGGCGCCCGCACAGAACACCGCGACCAGATCGCCCACATCAGCATGGGGAAAGCCCGCCTTGTCGGCCAAACGATCCAGAGGGGTGCAGAGGCAACCCACAACGCTGGCCTCCTCGACCGATTCGCGGCCGAATTGGGTGGCGATGGCAACGGGGTAATTGCGGCGGACGACCGTGCCGAAATTGCCGCTGGCCGCCAATTGGTGATGCAAACCGCCATCAGTGACCAGATAGACCTCACCATGGCTGATCTTGCGATCGACGATACGGGTCAGGTAAACCCCCGCCTCGCCCACCAGATAGCGGCCCAATTCCACGCAGAATTGCGTTTCGCCAAGAACATCGGGCAAGTTGTCGAACTGTTGGCCCAGCGCCTCACCAATCCGGTTTGCATCAACGGGCGTGTCGCCGGGGAAGTACGGAATGCCCATCCCCCCGCCCAGATTGCAATGCGGCAGCCCCACGCCCGCTTCCTCTGCCAGCCTTGCGGCCAGAGCGATGGTTTGCGCCTGCGTTTCGATGACAGCGTCGGAATTGAGCGATTGTGATCCGGCAAAGATGTGAAAACCGCGCCACTCCGCCCCCGATTCGACAATCAATCGGGCAAGGGCAGGCACACGTTCGGCGTCAATGCCAAAGGGTTTGGCCCCGCCGCCCATTTTCATGCCCGACCCCGCAAGGCCAAAATCAGGGTTCACACGGATGGCCAGCCGGGGCGTTTTACCGATCCTTTCGGCAATATTGAGCGCCCGCTGCGCCTCGCCCTCGGATTCAAGGTTGAGCGTCACGCCGCGCATGATGGCGGCCTGCAATTCCATGTCGCGCTTGCCCGGTCCGGCAAAGCTGATGCGCGACGGGTCCAGCCCGGCGTTAAGCGCCATGCCCAATTCGCCGCCGCTGGCAATGTCAAACCCGTCGACCAATTCGCCCATCAAACGCAATACGGGTGCAAAAGGATTGGCCTTCATCGCATAGTGGATGGCCAGCCGTTCGGGCATGGCCGCGCGCAATTCCGCCACCCGCGCGCGCAACATCGCGCCCGAATAGACAAACAGCGGCGTCGCCCCCCCGCTTTGCGCCACCAGTTCGGTGACCTTGGCTCCATCAATCGTCAGAATACCATCGCGCGCCACAAAGCCCGCCGGAATTGGCCCCAAAGGCTTCATGCGTCATGCTCCCGCGAGGATTCCAATTCGACGGCGATCTTCCAGTCCAGCATTTCCTGATACAATCCTGCGCGATCCAATTTTCCATTGGGGCTGATGGGCATGGCATCCTTCCAGTGGATCACCGAAGGCTGCATAAAATTGGGCAGATCGCCCTTGAGGCGGCGCGGCAATTCTTCCGCCGGGTTTTCCGCACCCGGCGCCGCGCGAACGATCAAATGCACCGCATGGCCCAAACGCACATCGGGAATGCCCAAGGCCACCGCTTCGGCCACCAATCCGGTGGCAATGGCGGCGTCTTCAACCTCTTGCGGGCTGATACGGTTGCCCGCCGTCTTGATCATCGCATCGCGGCGTCCGACGAAATAGAGCAGGCCATCGCGGTCACGCCTTACGCGGTCACCGCTCCACACCGCCATGCCGCCATAGGCCGAACCGGCGGGCGCAGGCTTGTAACGTTCGGCGGTGCGCGCCGCATCCTGCCAATAACCCTGTGCAACCAAGGGGCCGCAATGCACCAGCTCGCCTTCCTCATCATCGGCGGCAATCATGCCTTCATCATTGATAACCAGGATTTCGGCATGCGGGATCGCCTTGCCCATGCTGGTGGGATGGGTGTCGATCAAATCGGGATCAAGGAAGGTCGAGCGGAAAGCCTCGGTCAGGCCATACATGGCAAACAGGCGCGCATCGGGGAAAATTGCGCGCAGCCGATGCACCAGATCGACCGTCAACGCCCCCCCGCTGTTGGTCAGCCGCCGCAGTTTGGCCGCCACATGGGTTGGCCATTCCAATTCGGTCAATTGCACCCAGAGCGGCGGAACACAGGCCAGTGTCGTCACATCATGCCGATCGATGGCCTTCACCACATCACGCGGCATCAGGTAATCCAGCGGCACCGCACTGCCACCCGCATACCAGTGCGAGAGCAACTGATTCTGTCCATAATCGAAACTGAGCGGCAGGACGGCCAGCGCCCGATCATCGGGCCGCAGGTCCAGATAGGTCGCCACGCTTTGCGCCCCCAGCCACATATTGGCGTGGGACAGCATCACCCCCTTGGGCCGCCCGGTCGAACCGCTGGTATAAAGGATCGCGGCCAGTTCATCGGGATCGGCCTGCGACGGCGCCATGGGGGAAAAAGCCCTGTTCTCCTCCACCGCCTCGCTCTCGCCCAGCACCGGGCAAGGCGCATCGCCCGGCTCCAGTGTGGCCAGCCGCGCGGGCGTGGCGATCAACAACACCGCGCCGCTGTCGGCCAGAATATGCGCCACCTGCGCCCGCTTGAGCAAGGGATTGATCGGCACATGCACCATGCCCGCCCGCGCCGCGGCCAGAGGCATCAGACAAGTCAGCTCACCCTTGGCCGCCCATGTGGCGATGCGGTCGCCCTTTTGCGCCCGCCCCGTCAGCCACGATGCCATCGCACCGACACGCTCTGTTAAAGCCTTGTAGCTAAGAACACCGTCACGCAGCACCAGCGCAGGATCATCCCCCCTGCCCCGGATCGCCAGATGATCCAGCGGCAAAGGGGCGGTTTCAAGCGAATGACTGTGCGTGACCATGGATTTTCCCGACTTCGGACAGGCTTGTGACCCGGCTCAGCTATCATGCTAACCTTAACGAACTGCAAGGCGATATTGCGCTTTGCGACTGGCTGCGCGCGCCGCAGGCTCCCGGTCCGTTTGATCGGCTGGAATGGTTTACCGCGCTCGAACAACTGGGTGGGGTGAAGCCCTTGCTGGCCGTGGCACGTAATGGCGATGCGATGGCGGTGCTGCCTCTGGCCCGGCGCGAGGATGGGCTGGGGCCATTGTCGAACTGGTACGCCTTTACGGTACGGCCGCGCGTGACGGCGGGCGGCGATGGGCTGGCGCTGCTGTCCGCTTTGACGCGCGATCTGCGGGCAAAGGCGGGGCGGATCACCCTTTGGCCTGTGCCCGATGAAGGGGGCGAAGCCAGCCTGCTGTGCGCGGCCCTGTCGCGGGCGGGCTGGATCGTCGAACGGGTGGAGTGCGACACCAACCATATCCTGAAGGTCAACGGGCGGACCTACGCCGAATATATGGCCTCGCGCCCCGGCCCCTTGCGCACCACGTTAAAGCGCAAGGCGAAGAAGGTTTCGATTACCCTCTACGACGATTTCTCCGCCCAAGCGTGGGACGATTACGAAACGGTCTATGCGCAAAGCTGGAAACCGGAGGAAGGTTCACCCGCCCTGCTGCGCCATTTCGCGCAAGAGGAAGGCAAAGCGGGCCGCCTGCGCATGGGCGTCGCCTATGGCGAGATCGAGGGCCTGAACCAGCCGGTCGCCGCGCAAATGTGGACGGTTGAAAACGCCGCCGCCTATATTCACAAGCTGGCCTATGTCGAGGCGGCCAAGGTGATTTCGCCCGGAACCAGCCTGTCGGCGGCGTTGTTCGAACGGGTCATCGATGGCGACCGCGTCCATACCGTTGATTTCGGCACGGGCGATGATCCCTATAAGCGCGACTGGATGGAAGAATCGCGCCCGCGTTACCGCATCACCGCCTATAATCCGGCGCGGATCGGCCAATGGAAAGCCATTGGAAAATCGCTTTTGCGCCGCGCCCTTAACCGCGCCTGATCGTCCTAGAGAATTTTGAAACCAATTGGCGCTAGCAAGGCAAGGCTTGAGGCAGGCCTTGCAGGAGGCTACCGGGGCATGTTGCGTCAACCCAACAGGAACACCCAGTAGGATCCCTATGCAAAACGATACCGATCAAATGCTCCGCGCCATCCTGAGTGATGTTCTGGGGCTGAAGCCGGGTCAGGCCGATGCTTTCACAGCGCAAACCGGCCTGTTTGGCCACTTGCCCGAACTGGATTCGATGGCGGTGGCCGGGCTGCTTACCGAAATAGAGGATCGTCTGGGCATCATCGTCGAGGATGAAGATGTCGATGGCGATATGCTCTCCGACTATGGCTCGTTGCTGGAATTCGTTTCGGCGCGGCGCAAGGCGGTATAACCCATGTAAGGACACATGTTGCAGGAAATGGCACAATGGTCCTGCCCACTGCCTGGCGGCGGCGCGGTGCAGGAATGGGCCTTAACGCACAGGCCCGACGGGGACGAGAAGGCGCGCCTGCTGATCGTCCCGGCCTTGTTCGACGAAGGCAACAAGATGCGACGTTTCACCGTCGAGGTGATGCGGCGTTTATCCGCCAGCGGGATTGCCTGCTTTCTGCCCGATCTTCCGGGTCTGAATGAAAGCGGCCTGCCGCTTGAGGAGCAAACGCCCAGCGATTGGCAGGCCGCCATGGAAGGCGCGGCGCGTCATTTCGGCGCAACACATATGCTGGCCATTCGCGGCGGCGCTCTTGCCGCGCCACGCGATGTTCCGGGCTGGCATTACGCCCCCCTCGCCGGGGCCAGCCAGTTGCGCCAGATGCTCCGCGCCCGCATCCTTGCCTCGCGCGAAGCGGGCCGCAGTGAGACACAGGACAGCCTGCTCGAACACGGGCGGGTCAAGGGGCTGGAACTGGCCGGATACCGGCTGGGGCCTGATTTCCTGAGCGAATTTGGTGGGATCGTTGCGGATGCCCGTCCCAATGTGCAAACCATCACGCAGGATATGCTGGGCGGCCCCGGATTATGGATGCGCCCCGAACCGGGCGAAGATGCGTCACAGGCCGATGCTCTGGCCGCTGTGATCGCGGTTGGCGTGGCACAGGGAGAATGGGCATGACGCGCCAAATGCTTTCCTTCCCCTGCGAAGGGGCGATGCTTTGCGCCACGCTCGAAATGCCTGAAGGCGTGCCCACGACCGGATTGCTGATCGTATCGGGCGGCAATGAAATCCGTTCCGGCGCATGGGGCAGCCACGCCCGGATTGCCGAGAGCGTGGTGGCCCAAGGCTATGCCGCGTTCCGTTTCGACCGGCGCGGCGTGGGCGACAGCACCGGGACCAATGGCGGCTTCAAATCCTCCACCCCCGATATTTCCGCCGCCCTTGCCGCCTTTCGCGCCGCCGTGCCGTCGATGACGCGCATCATCGCGCTGGGCAATTGCGATGCGGCCAGCGCCCTGATGCTGTCGGGCGGGGCGGGGGTCGATGGGTTGATCCTGTCCAACCCATGGACGTTTGAGGAAGACAGCGCCGGGCCATCGGTGCAGGCGCTGCGCGCGCATTACAAAAAGCGTCTGCTCAGTACCGATGCGGTGATGCGCCTGCTGACGGGCAAAGTATCGCTAGGCAGCCTGTTTGGCTCGCTGCTGCGTTTGGCGCGCCCTGCCCCGCCGCCCGCGCCTCTGGTGCGGCAAATGAGCGATGGGTTGGCCAATTTTGATGGGCCGGTCCACCTGCTGCTGGCGGGCAATGATTCCACCGCGCAAGCCTTTGCCGGGGTGTGGGATGGCAAAGATCCGCGTCTTGCCCGATGCGACGGGGCCAGCCATTCCTTTGTCGAGCCCCATGCAAGGCAATGGTTGATGGATCACATCATCGCCGCGATGCAGGCGGCGTAAAAAAAGGGCGGCGGTTGATCCCGCCGCCCCTCTTTTATCAGGCGTCCGCCTTGGCCTGCGCCGCAAAATCCAGCGCGCCGACAAAGCGCTCCGCATCCAGCGCCGCCATGCAGCCCGTACCCGCCGCGGTGACGGCCTGACGATAGGTATGATCCATAACGTCGCCCGCCGCGAACACGCCAGGGATCGCGGTCTTGGGCGTGCCGGGTTGGACCACGATATAGCCGCTGTCGTCCAGTTCCAGCTTGCCCTTGAACAATTCGGTGGCCGGTGCATGGCCGATGGCGACAAAGGCGCCCTGTGCCGGTTCCACCGACTTTTCACCCGTCACTGTGTCGACCAAAGCAAGCCCCGTCAGGCCCGCCCCGCCAATGGCGGCATCACCGATGAATTCCTCAACTTCCTTGTTCCACAGAACCTTGATGTTGGGATGGGCGAACAGGCGCTCCTGGAGGATTTTTTCCGCGCGCAAGGAATCGCGGCGGTGGATCAACGTCACGTCCTGCGAATGGTTGGTCAGGTACAGCGCTTCCTCGACCGCCGTATTGCCGCCGCCGATCACCACGACCTTCTTGCCGCGATAGAAAAAACCGTCGCAGGTGGCGCAGGCCGAAACGCCCTTGCCCGAAAATTCCTGCTCGCCCTTGGTGCCCAGCCACTTGGCCTGCGCCCCGGTGCAGATGACCAGCGTGTCGCCTTCGTAAACATCGCCCGAATCGCCAATCGCGCGGAACGGAGGGCCCGACAAGTCGATATCGACAATCGTGTCCCACATCATGCGCGTGCCGACATGTTCGGCCTGTGCCTGCATTTCCTGAACCAGCCAGGGGCCCTGCACCGCTTCACGGAAACCGGGATAGTTTTCGACATCGGTGGTGATCGTCAATTGCCCGCCCGGTTGCAGGCCCTGCACCACGATGGGGTTCAAACCGGCGCGCGCGCCATAGATGGCGGCGGTCAGCCCGGCCGGCCCCGAACCAATGATGAGCATGCGAGTGTTATGCGTTGCCATGCGATTCTCTCTTTCCTAACCCGGTCGAAATAGGGATGAGTTGCATGGAAAGCCAGCATCGCATGGCTATTATGGCCGCCAATATTCGCTATACTGCGGCCAAGTCTGGATTTTGTTCACGGCCCCGCACTGACATGACGATGCATCATCACCTTGCCCTCGTTCCGCTTTGCCTTGGCGTGGCTCTGGCCGCGGGGCCTGCGTGTGCGCAGGATGTGGATGTCCCGTCCCCGTTGATCGAATGGCCCGTCGCTCTGCGCGAAACGATGGATATGCGCCTGGAATTGGAGCCTGGCGAAACGGCGGCCCAAATCGGCGAGGAGATGGCGCCCGAAGTTGAGCGCATGCTGGACACGGCCTTGGCCATGAACATTGCCGCCACGGGACAATATACCGGATTTTCGGTCGAAAGCTGGATGCCGGGGGCCGCCAATGGCCGCGATATCGTCGTCAACGGCGTGTCGCATGGCAAAAACAACATGTTCCCCGATCCGGGCGTCAAGTTTCAGGATCTGGGCAAATATGATCTGGGCAATGCCAAACGGGTTGCGGTGGCTGTTCAGCAGCGTTTTGCCGATTCGCGCAACTTGGCCGCCAACCTGAAACTGCGCCACATGTCCGGGCCGGTCGATGTTCAGGTGGACGTAAAGGGCAACAAATCGCTGATCAATCAGAACCCCATGCGCTTCAGCTATAGTTCCAGCGCGTTCTATCAACTCAATTCGGCGCTGGCGCTGGGCATGGTGGCGCGGGGCGATCTGGGCACGCTGGATGATTTTGCGCCGGCGGCGCGCCACGATGCGGGGGCGGTGGCGCGGCTCAAACTGCTGGGCAAGAATTCGGCGCTGTCGGTGGAAACCGGCTATGACATGCGCCTTGGTCCGGGCAGCGCGGCCCAACCGAGCCGCACCTATGCCAATCTCAACTTCAACTGGAAATTGTAAGGGCGGAAGGTTTCCCTCCCGCCCACTCTGACATTACACCAGCATCATCAGACCGGCAGCCCGACGTAATTTTCGGCAATACTGGTCTGCGCCGCCTTGCTGGTGCTGATATAGTCCAGTTCGGCCACCTGCATCGCCCGTTCGAACGGCCCGTCATCGGGGAAACGGTGCATCAGCTTGGTCAGCGTCCAGCTGAAACGTTCCGATTTCCACACGCGGGCCAGCGCTTTGGCCGAATAGCCGATCACCGCATCCTTGTCGGCGCGGCGGAAATAGGCCGTCAAAGCCTCGGCCGCATAATGCACGTCGGATGCGGCAAGGTTCAGCCCCTTGGCCCCGGTCGGCGGCACGATATGGGCCGCGTCACCGCACAGCAACAGGCTGCCATGGCGCATTGGCTCGAACACATAGGACCGCAGCGGGGCGATGGACTTTTCAATCGACGGCCCGCGGGTGATATTGGCCGCCGCATCCGGGCCAAGGCGGATTGCCAGTTCGTCCCAGATGCGATCGTCCGACCAATCCTCGATCTTTTCGGTCAGCGGCACGTCGACATAATAACGGCTGCGCGTGTGCGAACGCATCGAGGCAAGGGCAAAGCCGCGCTCGTGGTTGGCATAGATCAGTTCGTGGTTGCACGGCGGCACATCGGCCAGAATGCCCAGCCAGCCGAAAGGATAGACGCGTTCATATTCCCGCGCAACGCTGGCGGGAATCGCCTTGCGGCTGGGGCCGTGGAAACCGTCGCAGCCGATGATGAAGCGGGCGTCGATGCGATGATCCGCGCCATCCTTCGTATAGGTGACATAAGGCGCATCGGATTCGATATCATGCAGCGCAACGTCACCCGCCTGATAGATCACCTCAAGCCCGCGCGGCGCGGCCGCATCCATCAGGTCCTTGGTGATCTCGGTCTGACCATAGACCACAACGGTTTTGCCCGTCAGGTTGGCGACATCGATACGGATCAGGCGTTCGCCATCGGCTAGGTTGAAGCCTTCCTCAACGAGGCCCTCGGCCTTGAGGCGGCCGTCCAGACCAAGGCGCTCCATCAATTGCACGGTGATCTGTTCCAAAACGCCCGCGCGGATGCGGCCCAGCACATAGTCACCGGTCTGGCGTTCCAGCACCACGCAATCGACGCCTTCGGATTTCAGCAAATGGCCCAGCAACAAACCGGCAGGCCCGGCGCCAATAATGGCGACCTGAGTCTTCATGACATATCTCCCATATTCCACACTTGGCCGACATTTGATCATCAGGCCAATTGACCGGGATATTGACATCGGGCCGTCTTTGCGAAAAGGGATGGGTCGGTCATTCTATTGGCACTTTTCGGACATGCGCAAAACATCCCCCGCCATCCCCGTCTATGGCCTCTTTGGCGAGAGCCATGCGCCGTCTCCCGCCGGTTTTGCGCATATTGAGACGATTGCGGAGCGCTCCAGCCTGCATGATTGGGAAATTTCGCCCCATCGCCACGAACGCGGTATTCAGGTACTTATCGTTAGCGCGGGCCATGCCGAAGTGACATTGGATGGGGCGCGTTTCGCGCTGGTACCCCCCGCCTATGTCGTGTTGCCTGCAGGCAGCGTGCATGGTTTCCGCTTCAGCCCCGGCACGCATGGGCATGTGCTGACGCTTTCGCTCGATTTTGCCGGACGGGCGCGGGGCGCCGATGACCCCTTGCGGCATCTGCTGACCAAGGGTGGGCATGGCACGATGGGCGACAATGCGGCGCGGCGAGTGGAATTGTTGGCGGGGGAAATGAACGCACTGGCGCAGGAATGGCATGACGGCCATCTCTTCCTCGCGCTGGCCGAGGCTTTGGCCCGATCGCTGCCTGATCCTGAATTGGGCGCCCAAAGCGCGGACGACCGCCGCCTCGCGCAATTCCGCCATCTGGTCGAGGTGCATCTGCGCGAACATCGCGGGCTGGATTTTTACGCCAACAGCATCGGCTGTACCCCGCGCACGCTGGGGCGATTGTGCCATGCCCGTCTGGGGGGCAGCCCGCTGGAGGTGATCCATCGCCGTCTGGGCGTCGAGGCGCAACGCCTGCTGCGCTATACCAATGCCAGCGTGACGCAGATTGCGCAGGAACTGGGCTTTGCCGACTCGTCCTATTTTTCGCGCTTTTACCTGCGCGTCATGGGTCAGCGGCCTCAGGCGGAGCGCGACCACTCCGCCTGAGGCGCATCGATTATTGGACCAGCATCAGGGCGTCGAGCGCCACAACGCCCTCACCCACCGGGTGCAGGATCACCGGGTTGAGGTCCATTTCCGCAATCCGCGGTTCGGCCAGCAAGACCGCGCTGATCTGACGGATCAGCCGCGCCAGCGCCGCCACGTCCAGCGCAGGCGACCCGCGATAGCCCTTGAGCAAAGCAGCCTGCTTCAACCCATAGAGCTTTTCGACAATCGCGTCCTCGGACAGGTCAGGCGTGATCAAGGCCACGTCGGCCAGAATTTCCGCCGTCACCCCGCCAAACCCGGCCAGCACCACCGGACCCCATTCGGGATCATTCTTGGCGCCCACGATCATTTCCAGACCGCGCGTGCCCATCTTCTCGATCAGCACGCCGTCCAGAGTGATGGAGGCGTCATAGGCCGCGACATTAGCCACCATTTTCGGGAACGCCGCGCGCACCGCTTCAGCATCGGCCAGGTTGAGCATCACCCCGCCCGCATCCGACTTGTGGCCAAGGGCCGCCGCCTGCGCCTTCATCGCCACGGGATAGCCCACAGCCTCCGCCGCCGCGACCGCTGCCTCGGCATCCGCTGCAAACTGGCCAGAGGGGAAGCTGATCCCCAGCGGGCCAAGCAGCGCCTTGGCCTGATATTCGGCCACCACGCCCGCATAATCGCCAAGGCCGGCGACCGACAGCGCCACCGGGGCCGCATTGGTCAGATCGAGCGCGGCGCGGCGGGTCAGCGCAGCCAGAGCGCGGAAAGCCCGCTCGGTGGTGGGAAACCACGGAATGCCGCGAGCGCGCAGGTCGGCGATATAGTGCGCTGGCATATCCGCGCCTTCGTCAAGTCCTGCAAACACCAGCGGCTTGGTGATCTCGCGCCCGTCGAGAGCGGCCACAATCGCGGGCACCTTGATCTTGGCGGTGATCGGATCGGACTGGATGATGCCAGCCACCACCGCACCCACGCGCGCATCATCCATCAGCGCGCCCAAGGATTGCGTATAGATGATCGGCTGCGACAGGCCCTGTGCGGTAATGTCCAGCGGGTTCGACACCGGCACGAAGGGCGGCAAGGCCGCGCGCAGTTCCGGGCTGTCCTCATCATGCAGATCGGCCAGCGGCAGGCCCAGTTCCTCGGCCAGATCGAGAGTCAGCGCCTTGAACGCGCCCGATTCCCCAAGCACGGCCGCCGAAGGATGGTTCATCGCGGCGCAGCGCACGAGGATCTCGGCTATATCGCCCAGTTCCTGAAGCGTTTCGGCAAAGATCACGCCGGTGCGTTCGACCTTGGCGCGCATCAGCTTGTAATCGCCCGCCATGGCGCCGGTATGCGTGGCCGCGCTTTCACGCGCCGCCGAGGATTTGCCCGGATGCAGCAGCACGATGGGCTTGCCCGCCGCGCGCGCCCGGTCCGCCGCCGCGATGAAGCGGGCCGGATCGCGGAACTGCTCGACGATCATGGCAATGACCGAGGTATCGGCATCATCGACCAGCCAGTCGAGATAATCCTCAACCCCGCTGGCCGCCTCGTTCCCCGTCGAAACCGAGTAGGAACAAGCCAGTTCGCGCGCCAAAAGCGTGGTGCAAAGCACCGCCGCCATCGCGCCCGACTGCGACACCACCGATACCGAGCGACGACCGGCCGGCGGCACAATCGCCGTTTCCACAAAGGTCAGCGGCACGCCGTCGACATGGTTGACCATGCCAAGGCAGTTCGGCCCCTCGATCACCATACCACTCTCGGCAGCAAGGCGGCCAATCTCGGCCTGTTCGGCCATGCCCGCTTCGCCATCCTCGGCAAAGCCAGCGGCGAAGATGATCGCGCTGCCCACGCCCCTTGCGGCCAACCCGCGAATCGTATCCAGCACGAAGGCGCGGGGAATGGCGAGAACCGCCACATCCACGCCGTCGGGCAAAGCGTCCACCGAGGGCAGGCAGGCGCGCTCACCGATCTTTTCCCGGTTGGGATTGATCGGATAAATCGCGCCCGCATATCCGGCACGGTCCAGATTGCTGATCAGCGTCGCGCCCAAGGCGCCCGGCTTGTCGCTTGCGCCCACAACCGCAACGCTGCGCGGCTTGAGCAGGCGAGCAATGCTCGCCCGTTCCAGTCTTGCCATCTTACTGCCCTCTCCGACGGTAGATTACTTGTTGATCTTGGTGATGTCGAACGTGCCCAGACCCGGCTTGAAGGTCTTTTCGTCAAGGAACTGCTTGGTTGCTTCCTTGCGCGCGGCCAGACCGCCAAAACCGTTGAGCGCTTCCTGCGCGCGGATCAGGTAATCCTCGGCATTGTCATAGGTCATTTCGACCATGCGGCGCATCGCCCACTTGGTGGCGCGCAGCGCATTGGCGTCCTTTTTCAGCAGCGCCTCGGCGATTTCCGTCACGCGGGCAACCAGTTGGTCATGCGGCACGCTTTCGGTCACCAGACCCTGCGCTTCGGCCTGCTTGCCGGTCAGGTTCTCGCCCATCATGGCGTGATACATCGCCTTGCGCAGCGGCATCAGTTCCTGCGCCACCTTGGACGCGCCGCCGCCGGGCAGGATGCCCCAGTTGATTTCCGACAGGCCAAACTTGGCATCATCGGACGAAATCGCGATGTCGACGCCAAAAAGCGGGCCATAGGCGCCGCCAAAGCACCAGCCGTTGATCATGCCGATGGTCGGCTTTTCATACCAGCGCAGACGGTTCCACCAGTTGTAGGCTTCGCGCTGGCTCTTGCGGATCGCGCCAAGGCCCTTGGCTTCGTTCTCGCGGAAATATTCCTGAAGGTCCATGCCCGCCGAGAAAGCCGAACCTTCGCCCGTCAGCACGACCACGCCCACGTCTTCGCGGAATTCCAGATCGGCCAGCACGCGCGTCATCTGACGGTTCAGCTTGGGGCTCATGCAATTGCGCTTTTCGGGGCGGTTGTACTTTACCCAGGCGATGCGGTTTTCGATATGGACGGCAACGGTATCTTCTTCGGCGCGATCAATCGTCTGTTCGGTCATGACAGGCTCCTCTCCAAATGGGATGGCGCCGCCGTCTGGGGCGGCGTATGCTATTATTCATAACATTTATCCCGCCCTCGTCAAGCGCCCTTGCACGATGCCATGCAGGCCATTTCAGCGCCCATGACAAAACAGCCCGCCGCGGCATGATGACCGGGGCGGGCTGTTTGAAAACCGAATATATTTCAGGCGTATCAGGCCATGACATCCACCACATCGGCCCGTGCATAGGCCAACAGGATCTGCATCGCACGGCGCGCACCTGCGGCGTCCCCGGCCGCAATCGCATGATGCACAGCCTCATGTTCGGGCAGCGAATTGCGCGGCAGGGGCGAGTTGCTCTGTTTGAAATGGGTGGTCCAGCGTACCGCCGCCCCCACCGACCCGATCAGCGAGGTCAGCGCATCATTGCCCGCCGCCTCCAGCATGGTCGAATGGAAATCCTGATCCGCCGCCTGCCCATCGCCGCAGGCAAGGCCGTGGACACGCATCCCATCAAGCGCCACCTTCATCGCGGCCAAATGCGCATCGGTGCGACGTTCGGCGGCCAGAGCGGCGGCCTCCGGCTCAATAATGCCGCGCAATTCGAACAGGTCGCGCACGAAATTGCGATCCGGCTTTTCCGAAAACATCCATGCCAGAATATCCGGGTCCAGCAGGTTCCACCGCCGCCGGGGCAACACATGCGTCCCGGCCTTGGGGCGGCTTTCGATCAGCCCCTTGGCAATCAGGATGCGGATCGCCTCACGATAGGCGGTGCGCGATACGCCCAGACGCTCGGAGGCATCAATCTCGCCCCCCAAAGAAGAGCCCGGTTCATAGGTGCCGTTGAGAATGGCAATGCCCAGCTGGCGCGCGATGGATTGGTGGATGCGCAATCCTTCGCCGCCCTTGCGCCTGCGCGATCTGGTGGTGGTTGATGGCGGCACTGCTGATGACATTTTCGCAAACTCTCCCTGCACAAACCTTAAGCGCGCAAACCGGCCTGCGCAATGTCTGGGGGGCGCGCAATCCGCAAATCACGCCCTATTTTCGCGCAAATTTGCGCGTTTTCGTCCATTCCCGCAGAAATAATCGCCTATATCGCGCCCACTTGGCACCTCTGACACTTTGCTGCGCAGCAAAATTCTCCGCATGAACGGTTACCCCTCGCCCACAAACATCGACCTATCCTCGGCAAAAGCCTGGTTCAAAACATCGATCACTGCGCGGATACGGGGCATATGGCGCAAATCGGCATGGACCCCCAACCATACTTCACGCGGCGGGCCATAGCCGACGTCCAGCCGCACCAGCCCCGGATCACGGTCGGCCAGATAGCAGGGCAGGCAAGCCACCCCCACCCCGGCGCGCGCCGCCGCCAATTGCCCATCTCGACTGTTGTTGCGCATGGCAACCCGCGCATAAGGCATCATTTCGACCAGCCATTTGGCCTCGCTCTGATGCGATTGATCCTCCAGCACGGTGATGATGGCATGATTGTCGCCGTTCAAATCCTGACCATGCGTCGCCAGATAATCGGGGCTGGCATAGAGCGCGCTGGCCGCCGTGCCCATGCGGCGGGTGATCAGATCCTGACTGTCGAACCGGGTCATGCGGATGGCAATATCGGCCTCGCGCTTGGTCAGATTGAGCGAGCGGCTTTCGGTCAGCACATCCAGCGTGATCGCCGGATAACGCGCCTGTAACGCCACAACCGCGCGGGGCAGCAAGAGGTTGGCGATCACCTCCACCGTGGTCAATCGCACCACGCCCGAGAGCGCCACGTCGCGCCCCTGCACCATGCGCTCAACCGCAATGGCCTCGGCCTCCATCCGCTCTGCATTGCCCAAAACCGCCTCGCCCAGCGCGGTCAATTCATAACCGCTGGTGGTCCGCTGCAACAGGCGGGCGCCATTGCGCGCCTCCATCGCCTCCAGCCTGCGGCTCATCGTCGATTGGCGCACGCCCAGTTCACGCGCCGCGCCCGACAGGCTGCGCGTGCGGGCGATGGCCAGAAAGCTTCGCACATCATCCCAGTCCATTTTTCCACCTTATGCGTTTTTGCATTGATGCTTTGCATTTTTAGTCGATTGGAATGCAAAAATCATTACCCTATCTATCCCTCAACGCCAAGCCAGTCTTGGCACGGAGAAGACCGATGCAGCCCACCCTCTACCTCTCCCACGGTTCGCCGATGCTGGCGCTGCAGGACCACCCGGCGCGTCATTTCATCGCGGGCCTTTGCGGCCAGCTTGAACGCCCCGACGCGATCGTCGTGATTTCAGCCCATTGGGAAACGGACGTTCCGGCGGTCAATGCAGTAGAAGTCAATGAGACGATCCACGATTTCTACGGCTTTCCGCCGCCGCTCTATGCGCTGACCTATCCCGCGCCCGGCTCGCCCGATCTGGCCGCCCGCGTGGTGGATCTGCTGGGCGATGCGGGGCTGCGCGCCGGGATCGATACCCGCCGCGGTCTGGACCACGGGGCATGGACGCCGCTGCTGCTGATGTGGCCCGAACATGACATTCCGGTGGTCCAGCTTTCGGTGCAGAGCCGCCTTGGGCCGGGACATCACGTGCAACTGGGCCGCGCTCTGACGCAATTGCGCAAGGACAACATTCTGGTGCTGGCTTCGGGCAGTTTCACCCACAACCTTCGCGCCATCAACCGCCAACTGGGCGATGGGCTTGGCTCGAAATGGGGCCCGGAATGGGTGACCGCCTTTGCCGACTGGATGGACGAGGCGCTGGTATCAGGGCGCACCTGCGACCTGGTCTCCTATCGCCGCCTTGCCCCCTTTGCGGTGGAAAATCACCCGACGGATGAACATCTTTTGCCTTTGTTCGTTGCACTTGGCGCGGCGGGCGAAGGCGCAAAGGCCACCCGTATCCACCAATCCACCGATTTGGGCATCCTACGCATGGATGCCTATCGTTTCGACTGACCTTTACTGACCAACCCCTTCTATTTCAGGAGAATTCCCATGGCTAATGTTCTTGTGATCCGTTCGGCCGCCACTGGCGAAGCCTCGGTCAGCAACAAGCTGATCAACGCCTATCTGGCCGCCCACCCCGAAGCCAATGTCGTGGAACGCGACCTTGACGCGAACCCCGTCCCCCACGTCGACTCCGCCTCGCTGGCCGGTATCGGTCGTCAGGCCCCCGAAGGTGAACAGTTCGCCGCCGCCCGCGCGCTGCAGGATGAACTGATTGCCGAAGCCTTTGCCGCCGACGTGATCGTCATTGGCGTTCCGCTCTACAACTTCGGCATGCCCTCGACGCTCAAGGCCTGGTTCGACTATATCGCCCGCGCCGGCACCACGTTCCAGTACACTGCCGAAGGCCCTGAAGGTCTGATCAAGGGCAAGAAGGCCATTCTGGTCCACACCCGCGCCGGCAAGTATGACGATGCCGCCGGTTTCCCGTTTGCCGTCGCCCATACCAAGGCGCTGCTGGGCTTTGTCGGCGTGACCGATGTCACCACCGTCACCGCCGAAGGCATGGCCTTTGGTCCCGAAGCCGCCGAAGCCGCCATCTCGGCCGCCGTCGCTGAAATCAGCGCTTTGTAAGGAACGTCCCCATGTTTCGCTCTTTGATCGCCGCCGCCCTGATCGTCGCCCCGGTTGCTGTGTCCGCACAGTCGCCGGTGGCCAACCCCGCCCCTGCCGCCGTACAGGCCGGGGACTATACGGTCGAAACCAGCCACACCCGCGTCCAGTTCACCGTCAGCCACATGGGCTTTTCGGACTGGTACGGCGATTTCACCGGTGCCACCGGCTCGCTGGTCCTTGACCCCAAGGCGCCTGCGAAGGCCAAGGTCGACATCACCATCCCGGTAAGCAGCGTTTCGACCACCAACGCCACGCTGGACGGTGAATTGAAGAGCGATGCATGGTTTGATGCGGCCAAATATCCGCAGATCCGCTTCACCTCGACCGCGGTGACGCCGACCGGCCCGCGCACCGCCAATATCGCTGGCAATTTGACGTTCCATGGCGTGACCCGCCCGGTCGTGCTCAAGGCCACGTTCCTGGCCAGCGGCGTCAACCCGCTGAGCAAGGGTTACACGGTGGGCTTTAACGCGACCACCTCGCTCAAGCGCAGCGATTTTGGCGTGAAGACCTATATTCCGCTGATCAGCGACGAAGTATCGCTGCGCATCAGCGCGGCCTTTGAAAAGGCCAAGTAAGAGCCCCCCGTCGACCCTTCTTCCCATCCCCCCCCTCGGAAGGGTCGCACAAAGCCCCCGCCCGGCATGTCCGGACGGGGGCTTACTCTTTATGGATTCAGCCGCGCCGCCCAATCATGGGCCGCGCTGGCATAGACATAATTGGCATCGCAAATCTTCAGGTCGGCCTCGCTGATGGTGGCGATGACGGGAGCTTTCGCCACGTCGGGATCGGCGGCGGGGTTTGCAGGAAAGTCGGCACCGTGATCCGTGGCGGCGCGGGCGGGATCGGATGAACGCGCGGGCTGCACGCGGTGAGCGGCAATATAGGCAGCAAGGCGAGCATCACCCTGCGCCAGAACGGCGGCATGATCGGCATCGGCATCATCGGCAAGGCTCCTGTATCGCGCTTCGGCGGCCAGTTTCGCGGCTTGGGCAGCGTCGCGCTGGGCGTTCCATGCGGCCTGTGTTGCGCGGGCCTTTTGCGCCCATTGGCCGGCGCGCATCGCCTGCCACCCGGCAAGCGCGAGTGCGACGATCGCAACAGCCGCCCAGATTCGCGCCGCCGATCCGCCAACCCAGCGGGCCACCCCGCCCATCGCCGAGGCAACCCGTTTGAACCCACCCGCCAGCCACAGAAGAAGCGCATTGGTGAACATGAAAACAGCTCCGTGAAGCCGGACAAATTCGCCTTTTGCGAATCGTCCGGTTTCACAGAACTATCAGCGCCTTGGCCGTGTAGGACAGGAATTTAACCTAAATGGTGAATTTACAATTGTACCCTCAACCCCACCTCAAACCGGCGCGGCGCGGCGGGGGCAAGGAATGTGCTGTGCAACAAAGGCCTTTCGCCATCGATGACCGGGCCGCTGAAAGGACGCCCGACAAAGGCGCCATTGGTGTCATAGCCGCTCGCCCCCAATTGCGCGGCGGTGGCGTAATGGGCGTTCATCAGGTTGGTGATGCCAGCCTGTATCGTCACCCCCCGACGCGGCCGGATTTCCAGCGCGGCATTGACCACGCCATAGCCATCGGTCTTGCCCGAACCCAGATAATAGGTGCCATCGGCCCGGTGCAGATTGTTTTCATTGCCCCGCGCATAAACGCCGCTGGCCGCCACCAATTCCCCGCGCAGGGTCAGCCATGATGCGGCGTCGAAACTGGCCTGCGCCTTGAACAGATGACGGGGCAGCAGCGGCAGGCGGTCGCCGGTTCGCACATCGATCTCGCCTTCAAAACCGGGGGCGGCGGCGTCATTGCTGCTGTTCGATCCGCCATTCACGGTCAAAGGCGTGCGATAGGTGGCGTCGAGCAAAGTATAGCTGCCCGACAGTTGCAGTCGCCCGAAACGTGCCCCGCCGCTGGCCTCAATGCCTTGACGGCGGGTGGTGCCGACATTGGCGAAATAGCCGAAGCCGGATGCCCCGCCCGCGATGAATTGGATATCGTCACGATTGTCGCTGCGGAACGCCGTCACGCGCAGGTTCCATGCCTTGCGCTCCAGCGTTGCGCCCAGCGAGAAGCTGCGCGCCACCACTTGCCGCAGCGGCGGATCGCCCGCCATCGCATTGGGCAGGCGGCATGGCGCCGCCGGGTCCGAACATCCCAGTTCCACCGCCGATGGCGCGCGCGAACTCTCCCCCGCCTGCGCCGTCAGGGTCAGGCCGGAGCCGACCGCCCAATCGACCATGGCCGACGGGTTGAAACGCTGAAACACCGGGTCGGCATCGAGCGATCCCGTCCCGCCGCCAGGCGTAATCTGGTCACGGTTGCGCAATTGCGTGCGGTCATAACGCCCCGCCAAAGTCACCCGCACCCGATCCGAAAGCGCCAGAACATCGGCGGCATAGAGGCCAAGGCTGGAAATGCGGCTGTGCAGATCGACCCGCGCGTCAAAGGCATTCTCGCTCGACTGGCTACCGTCGGCATAGGCACCGGGGCCGTCAACCACGGTCACCGAATGATCGGGCAGGAGATAGCCAAACTGGCTGTTCTGAATAAAGCGCGCCCGCGCCTGTGCATAGCTGGCACCGATGGTCAGGCGTTGCTCCACGCCCGCCAATTGCCCCGCCCATGCCAGTTCGACCGCCCCGCCCCATTCCTGCTGGCGGGTGGAGGAACGGGTGAACAGACCGTTGCACTTCTCATTGGGCTCATCGTTGAGCAGGACGTTGGCGATGCAACGCCATTTCGGAAACGCCGTGTTGGCCTGCGTTTCGCCGCTGGTGGGATAGCCGGTGTACCCCGCTGCCGCCAAAGCCGCACGTTCGATCGCATTGGGTTGATAGAAGCTCTCGCCCAGCGCATCCTCATTCATGTCGCCATTTACGCTGCGGGTGACAATGCTGCGCCAGAACACGTTGGCCGACAGGGTCAGGCGATCCGACAGCTTTTTATGGCCCGACAGCATCGCCTGCGTCGCAATATTGCGGGTGTTGTCGGGCGAGGTGTAAACGCTGCGCCAATCGCGGGCCAGCAGGCGATAGTCCTGAAGCCCATTGCCATTGAGGTCCGATTGCGCGCGGTTCAGGGTAAAGGTCACGCCGCTTTCGGCCCCTTCCCAGCCCAGCTTGGCCAGCCCCTTCCACGCCTTGCTGGCCGAGGCATAGCGCCAGCCATCCTCACGAAACCCCTCGATCGCGCCATACCAGTGGAAACCATTGCCCGCCTTGCCGCCGGCCTCCAGACTGCCGCGCAGACGGCCATAGGAACCGCCGGCCACGGACATGGCCACGCCCGGCGCGCTGCGCCCGTCCTTGGTGCGGATGTTGAGCGCGCCGCCCAGCGCATTGCGCCCGAATTGCGGCGCAGCACCTTCGATCAAGGCCACCTGATCCACCGCCACCGAGGGCAGCAGATCCCAGCTCACCACCTCGCCAAAGGGCTGGTTGGCGCGCACACCATCGACATAGACCGCCATACCCTGCGGTGTGCCCAGCAAGGGCGATGCGGTATAGCCGCGAAAGGACAGGTCGCTTTGCAGCGGGTTGCCCTGAATTTCATTGATGACGACGCCCGGCGCCTGACGCGCCAGCGCATCGTTGAGCGCAATCGCCTGAATCGCCCGCAACGCCTTGGCATCGATCAACACGCGCCCGCTATCGCCCACGTTGGACAATGGCGTGCTGGCGCTGACGACGATAGCATCATCTTCGGCGGTGGCATCATTGGCCGCAAAATCTCTGGCCAACGCATGAACCGGCAAGGCCCACATCGCCCCGCCCAGCAAAAGCGCAAAACGCCCCTTCATCAACCTCTTCCCCTGTGCTTGCCCGATCCATCGGGTCGCGTGATGCCCTTGGGCTATCATGGGAATGGTCGGGCAACCTTAGAACGGCCTCAGACTGGCAAAGGTATAAGACGCAGAAATTTTCTAAGTATTTTCATCTATTTCAATCACCATCCCGGCCCCACGCACCGTACGAAGCTGTAATGAAGGCGCCGCCAGTCCCAGCCTCTTGCGCAGAGACGACAGGACAACATCAAGCGCATTGTCCGTGACCGCCGCATCGCCCCACACCGCATCGATCAACGCACGGCGCGACACGACCTGTCCCCGCGCGCGCAACAGGGCCGACAGGACGGCAACACCTTTGGGTTCCAGATCAAGCCTTTCGCCCGCCCATCGCGCTTCATTGGCCAAGGGGTCAATCTCCAGCGCGCCCAGCACCAAGGGATCGGGGCGACGCTGCGCTGCATGGCGCTCCATCACCCGCACCCGCGCCACCAGTTCGGCAAAGGCAAAAGGTTTGGCCAGATAATCATCCGCCCCGGCGGCAAATCCATCCAGCCGGTCATCCAACCCACCCCGCGCCGTCAGCATCAGCACCGGCAAATGGTGCCCGCCATCGCGCAAGGCACGACAAACATCCAACCCGTCGCCATCGGGCAGGCCAAGGTCCAGCACCACCGCATCGACCCCGCCTTCCTGCACCAGCGGCAAGACATCTCCGCCCCGGCGCAGCCAGCGGGCGGCAAAACCCGCAGCGGTCAAACCCTGCGCCAAGGTGCGGCCAATGGTCACATCATCTTCGACAACCAGGATCATCCCATCGACTCCAAAGGCATGGTCAACACAATACGCGCACCGCCGCCCGCCCGGTTTTCGGCGCGGATCGTGCCGCCATGCTGATCGGCCACCCATCGCGCAAGGGCAAGGCCAAGGCCGGTGCCGCCGCGATGACGTCCTTCCTCGCTTTGATAATAGGCCTCGAAAATCAAGGGCAAATCCGCCTCGCCCATGCCGGGGCCATGATCGGCGATGGAGAGAATGGCATGAGAAGTTTCGACCGTCAGCGTGATTTCCACCGCGCCGCCGGGATCGGAAATCTTCAGCCCATTGTCGATAATCGCCAACAAAGCCTGCCCCAGCCAGCGTCCATCGGCCCGGACCGCAAATGTCTCCGACGGGCGTTCATAGAGCAAGGCAACATCCACCAATCGGGCAAATGGCCCCGCCGCGCCAACCGCCCCGGCAACAATATCGCGCAGGTCACAAGGGGCCAGCACCAGCACCGGCTTGCCTTCCTCGGCGCTGGCCAGACTGAGCATTTCATCGATGCGGTGGGAAAGGAACTGCGCCTGCGCCACGACATCGCCCAGCGCGATGCGCGGATCGCCCCCCGCCGAAAGCGTCACTTCGGCCAGCGATCGCATCGCGGTGACGGGGGTGCGCAATTCATGGCTGGCCTTGGCAAAGAACAGGCGGCGGGATCGATCGACCGCCTGCAACTGGGCGGTGCGGGCGGCAACTTCGCCCTCCAGCGCGCGATTGGCCCAGACGAGGCGCCAAAGACCCGCCCCCGCCGCAACCAGAGCCACAAGAGTCAACAGGCCACCCAACAGCAGCATCCGTTTGCGGCTATGGTCCAGCGCGGCTCTGGCGGCCACCACCTCGGCACGCTCATCGGCCAGCATAGTGGCCAAGAGCGCCGGATCGCCGGGGTTTCGTGCCAATTGGTCGATGCGGGCCACTTCATCACTGCGCGTGGGAGAGCCGAGCGCCGCCTCCTGCGCAATGAGGGCGCGATATTCGGCAAGGCGCGGGGGATATTGCGCGGCAGGCTGTCCGACAAGGCCGGCGATCAACCCGGCCTGTCTTTCGGATAATAGCGCGATTTCGAACTGGCGCGCGCCCTGCCGCAGGCTGAAGACAAAGCCCGCCATCAATCCGGCCAGCGCGGCTGCCATCACCAGCCACCCGGCAAAGCTGCGCGCCAAGGGCATCGGATTGGGTGCGGTTTGCGCCATGGGCTGGGGTTCTCACGGTCGAGGCCGGACGGCAAGCCTCATCAACCACATGCACCTTGTCCCAAAGTCCCATTCGCGCCGGAATGGTCAATCGTGATAGGGTGGCGCCATGACCGACACCACGCGCCAGATCCCGATCAGCCCCGCTGCCCAATCCGCGCTGGACCGGTTGCGAGCGCAGCATGGTCGGTTGGTCCTGCATGTGACCGGCGGGTGTTGTGACGCGGGAACGCCGCTCTGCCTTGCCGAGGGCGACATCATTCTGGGCCAGAGGGACCAGTTGCAGGGCGTATGCGACGGTGTGCCGCTGTACCGCATGGCCGATGATGCGGATCAATGCCCGGTGTCGCTGGAACTGGATGTGGAGCCGGGTCGCGCGGTGGGCTTTTCGCTGGACATCGGCGACGGCACGCGTTTTGTATTAAAGGGCTAGCACCCCCGGCGAATTTACTGCGCAACCCCAAAACGGGATTGCAAAGGGCCGAGGCCCTTTGCCCGCCGGAGGCCCCCTAAACCTTTACTCTTCACCCATCCGCAACGCGGCAATAAACGCCTCCTGCGGGATCTGCACATTGCCATACTCACGCATACGGGCCTTGCCCTTCTTCTGCTTTTCCAGAAGCTTTTTCTTGCGCGTGATGTCGCCGCCATAGCACTTGGCGGTCACGTCCTTGCGCATGGCGGCGATGGTTTCGCGCGCGATGACCTTGCCGCCGATGGCGGCCTGAATCGGGATCTTGAACAGGTGACGCGGGATCAGGTCCTTCAGACGTTCGCACATGTGGCGCCCGCGTTCCTCGGCCACGCTGCGGTGGACGATCATGGACAGCGCATCGACCGGCTCGTTGTTGACCAGAATGCCCATCTTGACCAGATCGCCTTCGCGCAGGCCAATCTGTTCATAGTCAAACGAGGCATAGCCGCGCGAAATCGACTTCAGGCGGTCATAGAAGTCGAACACCACTTCGTTGAGCGGCAGTTCATAATTCACCTGCGCACGCCCGCCGACATAGGTCAGGCCCGTCTGGATGCCGCGGCGGTCCTGACACAGCTTCAGGATGCTGCCCAAATATTCGTCGGGCGTGTAGATGGTCGCCTTGATCCACGGCTCGTCGATCTGTTCGATGCGGCTGGGATCGGGGTAATCGGCGGGGTTGTGCAGCATGACCTCGCCCGCGCCATCGGTGCGGCTGGCGCGCAATTGGATGCGATAGACCACCGAAGGGCTGGTCGTGATCAGGTCGAGGTCATATTCGCGGCTCAGGCGTTCCTGAATGATTTCAAGATGCAGCAGGCCAAGGAAGCCGCAGCGGAAGCCAAAGCCCAGCGCCGCCGAGGTTTCCATTTCAAAGCTGAACGACGCATCGTTCAACCGCAGCTTGGCGATGCTTTCACGCAGCTTTTCAAAGTCGGCCGCGTCCACCGGGAACAAGCCGCAGAACACCACCGGCTGCACTTCCTTATAGCCTGGCAGAGCCTCGGTCGCGCCGCCCTTGACCGTGGTGATCGTGTCACCGACCTTGGCCAGTTCGACTTCCTTGATCTGGGCGGTGATAAAACCGATCTCGCCCGGCCCCAATTCGGCCAGTTCCTCGCGCTTGGGCGTAAAGCAGCCCACGCGGTCGATCAGATGTTCGGTGCCGCCCTGCATGAACTTGACGTTCAGGCCCTTGTTGATGACGCCGTCAATCACGCGCACCAGAATAACCACGCCCAGATAGGGGTCATACCAGCTATCGACCAGCATCGCCTTGAGCGGCTTGGTCCGGTCGCCCTTGGGCGCGGGGATCTTCTTGACGACGGCCTCAAGGATTTCCTCGATGCCGATGCCCGACTTCGCGCTGGCCAGCACGGCCTCGCTGGCGTCCAGACCGATCACTTCCTCGATCTCGGCCTTGACCTTTTCCGGCTCGGCGGCGGGCAGGTCGATCTTGTTGATGACGGGCACGATTTCGTGGTCATGCTCGATCGACTGGTACACGTTGGCCAGCGTCTGGGCCTCGACCCCCTGCGCCGCGTCCACCACCAACAGCGCGCCCTCGCAGGCCGCCAGCGAACGGCTGACTTCATAGGCAAAGTCCACGTGGCCCGGCGTGTCCATCAGGTTCAGCTCATAGGTCTCGCCGTCATGGGCCTTGTAATTCAGCCGGACGGTTTGCGCCTTGATGGTGATCCCGCGCTCTTTCTCGATGTCCATGTTGTCCAGCACCTGCGCGCTCATTTCGCGCTCGGTCAGGCCGCCCGTGAACTGGATCAGCCGGTCGGCCAGTGTGCTCTTGCCGTGGTCAATATGGGCAATGATAGAGAAATTGCGGATCTTGGACTGGTCGGTCATGGAATGTCTTTATCAAAAGGGCGCGGGAAAAGGGGCAGGAAACCCCACCCCGCATCGAGTCGCAGCCGTTAGCAGCCTGCTGGATGGATGGCAAATGGCCTGCGCCGTTTGCCATCCATCCAACCACTTACCCCGCCTGACGATAGGCCGGCGCTTCGCCGTCGCGTTCCTGTGGGCCAAACAGGCTGGCGCGGGTGATGACGCCCGTGCCGTCAAAGGCCACCGGTTCGGCAAAGACCACGCCGGTCCGGCCATAGCGGCTCCAGCGGACGGTCGCGCCGACGCTCAGTTCATCGGACAGTTCGATCAGCATTTCCATGCCCATCGGCACGTCCATCAAACCTTCGAACATCGCGCCATTTTCCGAAATGTTGCGGATCGTGGCGGTATATCGGCGCCCCTGCGCCTCCAGCATGACCTTGCGCAACATGGTGCGGCGCGGTGCGCGGGCCGAACGGGGGCCGCGGGCTTCGATGGTGCCGCCCTCGCTCAACCGCATATCGGCCTCGTCACGCGGCAGCGGTTTGGAGAAGATGTAGCCCTGAACGTGGCTGCAACCCAGTTCGCGTACCAGATCGAGTTCGTCGAGCGTTTCCACGCCTTCCGCCGTCGTCTCCATGCCCAGCGCATCGGCCAGGCTGACGATGGAGGCGATGATCGCGCCATTGCGGCTGCCGGGCATGGTGGCGCCGCGCACAAAGCTCTGGTCGATCTTGATCTTGTCGAAAGGCGCCTTTTTCAGATAGCCGAGCGAGGAGTAGCCGGTGCCGAAATCGTCCAGCGCCAGACGCACGCCGATCCGCTTCAATGCCGTGAACATCGCGTCGGTATTGGCGCTGTCGTTCAAAAACACGCTTTCGGTGATTTCCAGTTCCAGCCGCGCCGGATCGACCCCCGCCGCCGCCAAGGCATGCGTGATGATCGTGGGCAGCGCCGGATTGGCAAATTGCAAGGGCGATACATTGACCGCCACGCGCACATTTTCCGGCCAGCGCGCCAGATCGTGGCAGGCCGTGCGCAGCGCCCATTCGCCGATCTGGGTAATAAGGCCTGTGTCCTCGGCCACCTCGACAAATTTGGCGGGCGACAGCCGGCCCAGCGTCGGGTGGTTCCACCGCAGCAGCGCCTCAAAACCGCTGATCTTCTGCTGGCTGAGCGCCACCGACGGTTGGTAATAGAGTTCCAGCCCACCATGGGTCAAAGCATCGCGCAGATCATGTTCAAGCTGGCGGCGCTCCTCGGCGTCGGAATGCAATTCCTCGTCATAGAAGTGATAGACGCCGCGCCCGCGATCCTTGGCCGCATAGAGCGCAAGGTCGGCGTTGCGGATGATCGCCTCGCTGGTCACGCCGTCGTCGGGGGCCATGGCGATGCCGACGCTGGCGCCGATCACCACACGCGCGCCTTCGATCGAATAGGGCTGTGAGAGATTCTCGATGATGCTGGTGGCCAATTGGGCCAATTTGTCGCGCGGCGTGCGCCCCGGCAGGATGACCTTGAATTCATCCCCGCCCAGACGGCCCACCCGGCCCGCCTCGCCCACGGTGCGCAGCAACCGCTGGGCCACCTGTTTCAGCAAGGCGTCGCCCGCCGGATGGCCCAACGTGTCATTGACCTGTTTGAACCGGTCCAGATCGAGCAGGAACACCGCGCAGTCGCGATGGTCGGCCTTGGGCGCGGACAGGATCTTTTCCAGCGTCTGGCTCATCTGGAAACGGTTGGCCAGACCCGTCAGCGAATCGAAATGGGCAAGGCGCGTGGCGTGCTGCTCGCTGCGCCGCTTTTCGGTCAGATCGCTGCCCGCACCGCGAAAGCCCAGGAAATTGTTGAAAGCGTCATAGACCGGGCGGCCATTGACCGCCCACCACTGTTCATCCCCATCCTTGGCCGCACGCAGCGCCAGATCGGTAAAGCCCGAACGCGCATTCAGATGGAACAGAAGGCTGCGTTGACCGGCTTGTTCCTGCTCCTGCATGATAAAGAGTTCGGTCAGCGGGCGCCCGATCAGTTCGCTTTCCTCACGCCCCAAGAGGGTGATGATATTAGGCGACACATAGGTCAACGCCCCCTTGCGATCAGTCTCCCAGAACCAGCCTTGGCCCGTCTTTTCAAATTCATTCAGCAATTCTTCGGCCCGCATCTGGGCATGGCGCATTTCGCGCTGTTCGGCCTGACCCGCGCGGTCGATGCCCAACTGACGCATGGCCGCCACCAGACCAATCGCCCCGCCCAACAGCAAGGTCACGATCGTATAGACCGACCCCATTTCCAGCGCGATGGGCGTCCACAGCGCCAATTTGGCCGCCACCATCGTGAACAACCGCCCCGACAGCGTGACCGCCATGACAAGACCCACGACCAGCAAGGCACCAATCAGCAAGACCGGCTCGGTCAAAGCGCCCGATTCGTACCACAGGCCAAGCCCCGCACCGAACAGCATCATCGGCACCACAACCGACACGGTCATCGCCCCGATGCGCCAGCCCAGCGGGCGGCGACTGGTACGTTCAAACGACACGAAAAGGCGCGCGGCGGCCACCATGACCACCGCGGTAACCAGTAGCCCCAGAATTTCAGGATTGGGCATACGGAACTGGTTGAGCGAAAGCATCAGCACCGCAATGCCCATGGCAATCGCCGTCATCGACCAGCCTTCGGAAATCAGGAAGTATCCCAAATAGGCTTCACTTTCGCGCCGCACCGGGTCGCTTTTCCGACGCAGATGCGTGACATCGACGGGCGCGCCTTCGGCTTCGGGCGGAAGGCTGGCGCGACGCCGCTCGGTCGCGGGGGTCGGCGCGGGCGTTTCATTTTTACGCAGCAGGGCTTGCGCCCGATTCGATTTGGTCACGCCTGATTTGCCTCTGTGGGAAATTGAGGATCCATGGCGGCAAATTGCGCGAAAGCCTTTTAAATCACGTTAAGGACATATGCAGAGCAGCCGCTCCTGCACCAAAGCCTCCGCTTAACCCGGACCGGCTGCATCAAGGCTTGCCATGGGCGGCAAACAGGTATGTGATAAGAATCAACGCGACAGCGCCCGGACCAACCGGGCCAGAGCGGGAGAGTATCGGCGTGCGCCACCCGGCGTCCGCCCCAAAAAAAGGGAGTGCATCAGGCTCATGCTGCATCTTGCCATTATCGGTTCGGGTCCTGCAGGATATTATACAGCCGAGGCGGCTCTCAAACGGTGGGGCGATGATGTCCATGTCGATATTTTCGATTTGCAACCGGTGCCCTTTGGCCTGATCCGCAGCGGGGTCGCCCCCGACCATCAATCGATCAAGGGCGTTGCAAAACGCTATGATGCCGTGGCCCAGGCCCCCAATGTCCGCTTTATCGGCAAGGTGGCGGTGGGGCGCGACATCTCGATTGGCGAATTGCAAAACCTTTATGATGCCGTGGTCTTGGCCACAGGCGCCCCGGCGGACCGCGCATTGAACATTCCCGGCGGCGACCTTGGCAATGTATTTGGCAGCGCGGGCTTTGTCGGATGGTATAATGGCCATCCCCATTTTGCCGAATTGAACCCCGATTTTTCCGGGCAACATGCCGTCGTCATCGGCAATGGCAATGTCGCGCTCGATATTGCCCGCATTCTGGCCAAGGTGCCGGGCGAGTTTGCCGGATCGGATATTGTCGCCCATGCGCTCGACGCGCTGGCCACATCGGACATCCGGCATGTCACGATTTTGGGGCGGCGCGGACCGCATCAAATTGCCATGACGCCCAAGGAACTGGGCGAACTGGCCCATCTGGAGCGGGCAAGGCCGCATGTTTCGCCCACGGATTTGCCAGCGGAGAGCGAGGATGCCGCGCTGGAACCGGGCCTTCGCAAATCGGTTCAGCATTTGCGCAACTTTGCCGCCATGTCCGACGAGCAAGTTAGCGCAAAGTCCTTCACCATCACCTTCGACTTCTTTGCCGCGCCCAAAGCTTTGCTGGGCACGGGCAAGGTTGAGGCGGTCGAGGTTGAACGCACCGCCCTGGTCGATGGCCGCGCGGTGGGCACGGGCGAAATCTATCGCGTCCCTGCCGATCTGGTCATTTCGGCCATCGGTTATCGCACCATCCCGATTGAGGGTGTGCCCTATGACACGTCGGCGGGGCGTTTCTCTAACGAGGAAGGGCGAATCATGCCCGGACTTTATTGTGTCGGATGGGCCCGGCGCGGGCCTTCGGGCACCATCGGTACCAACCGCCCGGACGGTTTCGCCATCATCGATCGCATCGGCGAAGATTTTGCCGCCCCCAACAGCACCAAACAGGGCCGCGCCGGTTTCGAAGCTTTGGCCCATGCGCGCGGGCTTGATTTCGTCACCTTTCGCGATTGGCGCAAAATTGACGAGGCCGAAATTGCCCGCGCCCGCGATGGCGCCCCGAGGGAAAAATTCGTGGCCTTTGATCAAATGCTTGCTGCGGCGGGAAAACACTAAATCCTTGTTTGCTTAACTCTGAATTAGTCATTTACCCCTATAACTCGCCGCCACAGAATGAGGTGGGGAGTGACGAGTTGCAGGCCGGTAAGAAACGGAATGAGTCACAACAATCCCCGCTGATGCATTTACGTGTGCGGTGGCGGCGAATGTTGTCGCCCTTTACGGCGCCCGTCCCGCTGCAAGTGGCCGGCGAGATGATCAACCTGCAATATGAGCGAGTCAGTTCACACCTGCCCTGGCTCTGCCTGCTGCTCAGCGTGCATTCGCTGGCCATGGCGCTGGCCCTGCGCGGCAATCTTCCGCTGTGGGAACAATGGCCCCCCGCGCTTGCCATCTCCGCGGCCTGCCTTTTTGTGCTGATCCGCAACCGCCTGCGACATCGCCGTCATGCGCACATCCCCCGCGCACAGGCCTATCGCCATTTGCGCCGCGCCGCCATCATGGCCGCGCCGGTCGGGTTGGTGGCGGGCATGTGGGCGGCCAACGCTTTTTCACACGCCACGCATGATTATTGCATGGTCGCGCCGGTGTTTATCGCCATCGCCGCCTTGACCAGCGCATCATGCCTGCTGGGCGTGCCGCGCGCGGCCATTGCGGGCATGGTTGCCTCCATTGCCCCCATCGCCGTCAAACTGGCGCTCTATGATTCGTGGGGGATGCGCGCCCTTGCCCTGATGCTGGTCCTGATGACGGCGATGCAAATCCATGTCGTGCTGGACAAATTCAAGGAAACGCTGGCCATGCTGGAACAAAAGCATCAGGCAGTCCGCGCTTCTCTGACCGATCCGCTGACGGGGCTGGATAACCGGCTGGCCTTTATGCGCATGCTGGAGGAACGCCTGCGCCTTGACCGCCCCGTCATGCTGGTGCTGGCCGATCTGGACGGGTTGAAAATCGCCAATGACACGCATGGCCATCTGGCCGGTGACGCCATCCTGACCGAAACCGCCCGCCGAATGAAGCGACTTGGCGCCCGCGCACTATGCGTGGCGCGGCTTGGCGGCGACGAATTCGCTATGCTCTATGACGTAGCTCGTGGTCAGAAACTGGCGCTGGGCGAAATTGCCGCTATCCGGGCGAGCCTCTCCCTCCCCATCGTGTGGAACGATCGCATCGTCTCCATCGGCGCCAGCTTCGGCACCGCCATCGGCCCGTTGGAAGGCGCCAGCCCCGCCGCCATCATCCAATCCGCCGACGCCCGCCTCTATGCCGACAAAGCCGCGCGCAAGAACACCGTGCCGCGTGTTGCCCCGCAGCGGTTGTGGCGGGTTTAAAATTTGCCTCCGGCGGGCAAAGGGACTGGTCCCTTTGCAATCCCGTTACTGTCTTGGTTGCGCGTCAATTGCCATGTTGTGCTTGGGTGCGGAATGGCTGCTATTTAAAGCCGCTTCGCGGCGTGGGAATGTCCGAAAAGTCAGGGGGAGCGGACTTCAGGCCCTGATCTCAATCTGGATGCCGTCAGGAACCAGCGTCCAAATTTCTTCGATCTCAGCATCAGTCACCGCGATGCACCCACGCGTCCAATCCAGTTTTCTGTGCAGCCCGCCAAGCCAGCCCAAGCCATTGCGTATGCCATGGATCATGACATCGCCGCCCGGATCAACTCCAAGCCGCTGAGCAACATTTCTCTGCTGTTCAGTTGGATACCCAACACGCAACGAAAGATGGAAGGCACTTCGCGGATTTCGACCAGTAATCCGATAAATTCCTTCTGGAACTTTGTTGTCTCCCGCCATGGATTTGGCCTCTTTGCCACCTCGCCCGAGTGCGACCCGATAAGTCCTGATAACACTGCCGCGATTGAACAGCCGCATCAGATGGAGATGCTTTTCGACCACGATATAGTCGATCGTCGGCTTCGTAACCGGAGCCTGAACCGGTAAGACAAAATAAATCCCGCTGACAGCAATTACTGCAACGATCGCGAGCGTAGAGCTTATCAAAATCCATCGCAATAAATTGGACATGGTCATGACTTAAAAGCTGCCTTTAACGTCCGCAATAGCACCGTGTCCGGAACGTCTCATTTCTTTCCGCGAAGCGGCTTAACAGTCCTTCCCACCCCCAACCACAACGCCGCCTCCATGGCGCCCCGCCGACAATATCGGGATTGCAAAGGGCCCCCGCCCTTTGCCCGCCGGAGGCAAAAACAAAAAAGGGGCGGAAACGCCCGAAAGCCTTCCCGCCCCATATTCAATTCAAAATCAAACGTCCGATCACACCCGCATCGGCATCAGAACATAGAGCGCCGGGCTCTTGTCGCTCTGGCGGATCAGGGTCGGCGCGCCGGCGTCGGCAAGGTGGAGTTCGACATTGTCGCCGTCGATCTGGTTCAGGATGTCTTTCAAATAGGTCGCGTTGAACCCGATCTCAAAGCCGGTCGAACCGTAATCGGCGGGCAGCTCTTCAGCCGCCGTACCATTGTCGGGCGAAGTCACGGACAGTGTCACACGGTCGGTTTCCAGCGCCATCTTCACCGCACGGGTCTTTTCCGTGGCAATCGTCGCCACGCGGTCCACCGCTTCATAAAAGCTCTTGGGATCGAGGCGCAGCAGCTTGTCATTGCCGGTCGGGATCACGCGGTTGTAATCGGGGAACGTGCCGTCGATCAGCTTGCTGGTCAACACCACGCCTTCTTCACCGCCCAGCGAGAAGCGGATCTTGCTGGCCGACAGATCGACGATCACATTGCTTTCGCCATGTTCGTCCAGCAGTTTACGCAGTTCGGCAACGCATTTGCGCGGCACGATCACGTCGGGCATGCCATCGGCGCCTTCGGGCTTGGCCAAGGTAAAGCGCGCCAGACGGTGACCATCGGTGGCCGCCGCCTTCAACTCTTCATCCGTAACATGCAGGAAGATGCCGTTCAGGTAATACCGCGTTTCCTCGGTGCTGATGGCAAAGCGGGTGCGATCGATCAGCTGGGCCAGCGTGGCGGCGGGCACTTCAAAGCTGGTGGGCAGATCGCCCTCGATGATGACGGGAAAATCGTCGCGCGGCAAAGTCGGCAACTGAAACCGGCTGCGCCCGGCCTTGATGACAAGGCGGTTCTCGGCGGTTTGCAGCGAGACCTGCGAACCATCGGGCAGCTTGCGCGCAATGTCGAACAGCAGGTGGGCCGACACGGTGATCGCGCCGGGTGCCTCGACGCTGACGGCGGGCAGATGCTCGACAACCTGAAGATCAAGGTCGGTGGCCATCAGGCGGACCGAGCCGCCATTGCTGGCCTCGATCAGCACGTTGGAAAGGATGGGGATGGTATTGCGCCGTTCCACCACCGATTGCACATGGCTCAAACAACGCAGCAGGGTCGCGCGTTCGATCGTGGCTTTCATGGCGTTTCTGTTCCCAAACTGTGTGGCGGCCAAAAGCAGGCCCCAAGCGTAAAACCGGCCCGAACCGGCGGGATAGACCGGAATCGACCAAAACAGCCGCCAATTCGGACGACCTTCCTAACGCACCATCGGCGTGCAGCAAGCGTTTCGTGACAAAGGCGCAGTGATTCTGGGGATAAATCCGGGGGTTTTGAAGGTTTGGTAAGTTTTAACGACAGGTTTTACCGCTTTGCGGCCTCTTCCCGGCCGATCAATTCGACCATGCCCGACGCCTTTGAGTCGATGGGCCGCATCACGGTCGGGTTACCGCGATAGCGCCGCCCGTCAAAACGCATCGCCACGACGCCCGATTTCCCCCCACCGCCGCCAATCCCCACGGCCAGATCGCGATAGGCCCGATGCCGCCCCGGCAGAATTCCCACGGGCATCTGCACCACCGGAATACGCGCCAGAACCACGTAATCCAGCCCCCTGGACTGTAACACAAACAGCGTGCATCCCCCGCTGCCGCACCAATCGGGGCCGGTTGCGTAAAGGAACTGTTCGGCCCGCCCGTCGCCATTAAGATCAGCCTCTGCCCAGCGGAAATCATCCACCTGCAACTGATATTTGGCATATCCGCGCAGCAGTTCCGAGGGCCGTGCCTGAGCCGCTCCGCCAAAGGTTACGGCCGCAACAAGCATCAAAAATAGGCGTGCGGTCCGGCTCATGCCCCAATCCTATCACAACACGCGGCGTCGGCCCAACAGGCGCCGCATTCGCCCCTGCACCATCCGCGCCCAGACCAGCGGCCCTCCGATCCGCGCCTGCCCCTGCGCCATACGCTCGACCAGTATCTCCACCGGGCAAGGCAGGCGCGTGACCGGGTCGAGATAGCGCGGATAGAGGATCAAAGTCGCGGCCACCAGCTCATCAAGACTGCAAACCCGCCCACGACGCGGCAAAGCGGGTGCCAGATCGCGCGTCAGACCCCATCCGGCGTAAAACGGCTGGCCGTGAGTGACGACCTCCACCCCGCGCAACAGGCCCTCAAACCCCGCCAGAGAGGAAATGACGTGCAAACCGTCCACCTGTTCCAGCAGGCTGGCAATCGGCGCCTCTCGCTCGATCCTGTCGGCATAGAGCAGAGCCTCGGCATCGGGGATCGCTCCCTTGCGATGGCCCGCCTCGACATCGGGATGCGGTTTATAGAGGATTTCCGCCTCCGGTTCGATCTCCCTCGCCCGGATCAACAGTGCGCGATTGTCCCGCCCCGCCCCGCCCAGCAGGACCGCGCGATCATCCTCCACCTGTCCCGTCACCAGCACACGGCGGCGGGTTCGCGGCGGCAGGGAAACACCCCCGCCCGCACCATATTTACTCACCCCTTTTGCAATAAGGCTGACACGCAGACGGGCCGCCCGCTCCAAAATGTCCGGCGCAAAACCGCCCCGCGCCAGCATCGCCTCCAGCCCATTTTCGCGCGTCGGATCGATATAGGAACCCGTCGGATCCACGATCACCGAAAGCGGGGGCACGCAATTTGCGCCAAGCCCCGTCGAGCGGATAAAGCCATCCTCCACCTCGCCCAGAACGACCCCGCGCCGGGACAGGTCCTGTGCCAGCCCCCGTCCGCAGCGCGCGACCCACGCCAGCGCGTGATCGCCCGTTTTCACCCCCGCGCCGTCCCGGCGATAGGCCACATCCATCCCATTCCAGAGCAGCGCATCGAGCGTCGCCTTCTTCCACCCGGCAATGCCGAAAATGGCGACAATCCTTCGATTATCCTCGATCATCCGGCGCCATTGCCCCAGCAAACGCGCCGCCGCGACAAAACCCATCGGCGCCCCGGTAAAAGGATCATGCGGAACACCCTGCGCCATAATCGCCTCTGCCCCGTGCCCTTTGCGCAGGGCATCCACCATGGCGCATTCCCCGGCATCTCCCTGCCCCGCCCAAGGGTCATTGTCCGGCGCCCAGAACGCGCCGCCGACGCGTTCCTCAACCAAAGCTTGCGCCACCAGTTGCGGATCCTCCTCCGCCGTGCCGGGGGCCAGCAATGGCCCAGCCCGATGGCGGGGAAAGGGCGGGATGCGCAAAAAAGCCATCAGGCCGCCGGCAATTTCACCGCATCATCAACCGCCTGAATATCGCGCAGGAAAGGCTCCAGATCCGCCAAAGGCAAAGCGCAAGGCCCATCGCATTTGGCCGAGACCGGATCAGGATGCGCCTCCAAAAACAGGCCCGCGATGCCCACGGCCATACCGGCTCGTGCCAAGGCCCCAACCTGCGCGCCGCGACCATCGGCGCTGTCCGCACGCCCTCCGGGGCGTTGCAGCGCGTGAGTCACATCAAAGATCACCGGGGCATATTCCTTCATCTGATCCATGCCCAGCATATCGACGACCAGATTGTTGTAACCAAAACACGTGCCCCGTTCACACAGCAGCACGCGGGCATTCCCGGCTTCTTCGCATTTATTGATGATATGGCGCATTTCATGGGGCGCCAGAAATTGCGGCTTTTTCACGTTGATGACCGCGCCCGTGCTGGCAATCGCCTCGACCAGATCGCTCTGTCGCGCCAGAAAGGCGGGCAGTTGCAGGATGTCGGCCACCTGCGCCACGGCGGCGGCCTGATGCGGTTCATGCACATCGGTCAACACCGGCACGCCGAACACCTTGCGCACCTCCTCCAACAGCGTCAGCCCGCGTTCCAGCCCCGGCCCGCGAAACGAATGCAGCGAGGAACGGTTGGCCTTGTCGAAACTGGCCTTGAAGACAAAGGGGATGCGCAAACGCTGGGTCACACTGACGAAATGGTCCGCCACGCGCAGCAATTGATCGCGATCCTCGATCACATTCATCCCGCCAATCAGCACAAAGGGCCGGTCATTGGCGAACACGATGCTTTCATTCAGACGCAGCTTACCCTCCCCACGCTTGGGAAATTTGGCAGCCAGAGCGGATGTTGTGTTTTCTTGCGACATGGCGTCCACTTTTAACCGATCCAGCCCATCAGTCGATACCGCGATGCGCCAAAATGGCTTCAATTTCGGGCACATCCTGCGGATTGTTCAATTCAATACAATCCCATGACGGTGCCGGATGGCGGCTCACGATGATGGGCGCGGCGCCTTCCAAAAAGCGCAATTGCTCCAGCCCCTCCAACGCCTCCAGCGGCGAGACAGGCTGGGCGGCGTACCAGCGCAGCGCGTCGGGCCGATAGGCGTAAAGGCCCAGATGCAGCAGCACCGTCTCATGCGGCGCGGCATGATCGGCGGGAATGAAGGGCAGCAATCGCTTGGAAAAATAGATCGCCCGCCCGTCCTGTGCCGCCACCACCGTGGTGCCCCCTACGCGCCCCGCCGCCGCATCACGCGCCAGATGGGCATAGGTGCCCGCATTGGTGTGCAGCGCCGCCGTGGCCATCGCGGCATCGGGACGGCTGGCCAAAACATTGACCAGATCGGGGATCAATTCCGCAGGCGTCAAAGGCGCATCCCCCTGAAGGTTGACCACCACATCGACCGGGGGCAATTGCCCCATAGCCTGCGCACAGCGTTCCGTTCCGTTGCGGCAATCGGAAGTGGTCATCACCACCTGCGCCCCAAAATCACGCGCAACATTGGCAATGCGCGCATCATCTGTCGCCACCCAAACGCCGATCAGCCCCGGCGCCCGCACCGTCATGGCCGCGCGCCAGCTTCTTTCGATCAAAGGCCGCGCCCGGCCATCGGCCCCGCGCAGCATCGCCAAAGGTTTCCCCGGATAGCGGGTGGATTCGTAACGGGCCGGAATGACAATCGCAAAGCGGGTCACGCGCCTTCCCCTCCACCTTGCCCCAAACCCATGCGCAACAGGTCATGCATATGGACGATCCCGATGGGAACTGCCCCGGCCTTGTCCAGCGGATCGACCACAAAGGCCGCGGTAATCTGCGCTTCATTCATAAAGCGCAGCGCATCGACCGCCACCATGTCGCCATACAGCGATCGCGGCTGGCGCGTCATGACATCGCCCGCCGTTGCTTCGGATAATTTATGAAAATGGCGCCGCAAATCGCCGTCCGAAATGACGCCCACCAATCGCTGCCCATCATCCACCACGCCGACAAGACCAAACCGATGGTCGGAAATCACCGGCACGACATCGCGCATCGCCGCATCGGGCCGTACCAAGGGCAGCTGCGCCCCCTCCATTACCTCGCTCACCGGGGTCAGGCGTGAACCGATTGCGCCACCAGGGTGCAGCGCCCTGATCTCTCGCCGGTTGATCCCGCGCTCCTCCATCACGCACAGCGCCAGCGCATCGCCCAGAGCCAGTTGCATCACAGTCGAGGTTGTAGGGGCAAAACTGTCCTCACACGCCTCTGGCAAGTCGGGCAGGAGCAGCAGGATATCGGCCATTTCGCCCACCATGGATTGTGCGCGGGCCACCATCCCGATGATCAACACACCCAATTCACGCGCGCGGCGCATGACGGGCGCCAATTCCCCGGTATTGCCCGAATTGGACAGAACCAGCAGGACATCTCCCGCCATCATCATGCCCAAATCGCCATGCGACGCCTCGGCCGGATGGAGGAACAGGGCGGGCGTGCCGGTCGCCGAAAAAGAGGCCGCAATCTTACGTCCAATATGGCCCGATTTTCCCATGCCCGATACGACCAATCGCCGACGCGCATGGGCAATCAACAGGCAGGCCCGGCAAAATTCATCATCCAACCCATCGGCAAGATGGCGCAGAGCCTCAGCCTCCTTGGCAATGATGGCGCGCCCGCGATCCTGGGGCGACGCATCCTTGGGCGGCCTGACAAAATTACGCGGGAATACAGTATCGTTCATGTGGTCCGGCAACCCTTCGGGTGGCGCCTTCGCCGTCAAACAGGGACGAAAGCAAGGCGGGCCAACCGCCCTTCAGACCTACACGTTTACGCTTACAGAGCCTTGGCGACGAGCCAAAGAGCATCGCTTTCCCAGCTAATCTCCTCCAATCCGGCCGCTTTGGCGCAAGCCCCGGCCGGCACTTCCTGCCCGCGGACCATGACCAGTCCCTTCATCGGGACCACAACCAGCGGGCCTTCGGGATAGCGTTCCAGCAATTCCGGATCGGCCACCCCGTTGATCCGGTCCAGTCGGAAATACGGCCCGTCGACCAAAGGCACAGTGCCGGTAGCAGGCAAATGCTTGTGCCAGCGCGTCAGGTCATAGACCTCACCGCGCGACACCGCGAGCCCAGCGTCGAGATGCAATTCACGCGGGCGGCCATAATCGAACAGGCGATAGGTGATGTCGCTGTTCTGCTGAATCTCGATGACGCCCACGCCCGCGCCGATGGCATGCACCGTATTGGCCGGGATGTAGAAAAAGTCGCCCGGCCGAACCTTGTGCCAGACCAGCATATCCTCGATCCGGCCATCCAGCGCGGCGGCGCGCAAGGTATCGGTATCCACCGATTCGTGAAAGCCGATGCCAAGGCGCGCATCTTCCTGGGCCGAAATGACCAGCCAGCATTCCTCCTTGCCCTGACGGCCAATGCCCTGGGCAAGGGTTTGGGTGTCGCTGGGGTGAACCTGAACCGACAATTTGTCGTTGGCAAAAATGTATTTCACCAGCAATTCAGGAATTTCAGAAGGCGGCTCGAACCAGATCTCGCCAATGCGCAAGCCTTCGGGCGCGACAAAGGGTTGCGGCAAAACATCGCAACCCCAAGGCTTTTCCACCTGCCGGATCGGCAGCAGAACCTCGCTCAAACCCGCCTCCATATTCGCACTGTTATTGATTGGCCGCACCGAAAAGCTTGCCAACCTTCTGTACGCCAGGAACGCTGGTGATCATTACATCGTTGCCATCGACCACAACCATGACCTCCTCAAGCCCGATCACCGAAACCTTGGGCCCGTCGCTTTCCACCAGAACGTTGCGGCAGCCGACAAGTTCCGCATTGCCGACGACACAATTGCCGGCCTCATCCTTTTCGCGCGCTTCCCACAAAGCGTGCCAGTTACCGATGTCCGACCACGCCATGTTGGCCGGAACGACGGCAGCGCGTTCCGTCTTTTCCATCACCGCATAATCGATGGAATCGCTTTCTACGGCATTGAAAATGGCCGCGTCAGGATAGAAACGCTGGCCATCCACCACGCCCTTGGCCACCGCATCGCGTACGCCTTCAAGGATCGCAGGACGAAACTGGCCCAGCTCCTTGAGGAAATTGCCGGCACGCATGGCAAAAATCCCGCCGTTCCACGAATAGGAACCATCGGCAAGAAATTCCATGGCCCGCTCGATATTCGGCTTTTCAACGAAACGGTCGACCTTGAACCCATCGGCGCCAATCGGTTCGCCACGCTTTACATAGCCAAAGCCGGTTTCGGGCGCCGTGGCGGTAATGCCAAACGCCACCAGCCAACCTTCTTCGGCCAGGCGGCCAGCAGCCTGCGCGGCAGACACGAAGCCCGCCGGATCACCAATATGGTGATCGCTGGGACATACCAGCATGATCGCATCCTCGTCCATTGACAGCGCAGCCAGCGCGATCGCCGCCGCCGTATTGCGCGCCGAAGGTTCGACCATGATCCGGGCGTCGGGCGCCTCGCCCAACTGACTTTCGACATGGCCCAGATGTTTGGAGCCAGTAACAATCATCGGCGCATCGAATACGGTACGGTCATTTGCACGGGAAATACCTTGCTCAAACAAGGTCTTGTCCCCAACAAGCGGCAGAAACGGCTTGGGCTTCACCGCCCTGCTGCGCGGCCACAGGCGAGTCCCGCTACCACCGCACAGGATAACCGGCGTAATCTTCTGCATGCTGCCCCTTCACCACTATAACCTAGATAACCTGCTGGGTGAGTGCCACACGATCGCAAGCAAATCCACCGATATTGTGCACAAGGAAGGCTTATCGCATTTCACCTGACCGCCCATCGATTAACAAGCCTGCGCAATAATTTACAGCGGGTACGACCATTAGCAATGGATGATCCGTTGCATTTCGCAGCGCAGTTTCAGGATTCGTCGCGAGGTTACATTACATAGGGCAATACTAATATTACTTCCATCTTTCCACCTCGCCCAAAGGCGCAATGTCATTTTGCGCAACACCCCATGCGCGCATGGTAAAAATTACCCAATTTTTCGCGTCGTATTACCGTTAATTATTTAAGAATTCTCATCAAAACATTTAATCATGACGGTTCCCTCACTCAGTCACGAAGGCCCATCTTGCGTTCGATGCAACGGCAAACCAACCTGCCGCAGTCTTACCGATACAGGCGTTTTTCAACGCGCAACGAACCATATCGTCCAACTTTCGTCATAGGCTGCCTGCACAATCCTCAAGCGCTTTCCCCCCATAACATTTCACGCCCACGTCTGTCCGCCGCCGCCATCTCCATTTGCCATTCACGCCGATTCGGAGGTGTTGGGGATGAGCAACTTTGACCGTCCATGCTAGGGCTGATCCATAGGCACAGAGTCGCAGAATTCAGCCATCGGTGGGGACATGCAACACCCGTATCAAAACCAAGGCCAAGATGAGGCGACGCGGGATCCGCCCCTTTTTCGCAATGTTGAGCCGCCCTTTATCGGTGCGCATGAAACAGGCGCAGCCAGCGCAAAGGTTGACCAGCAACGGTTGCATGAGCGAAATCGACAGATGGCGCGGATCTCGATTCCCGCGACCCGCCGCTTCCTGTTTTTGCAGGGCCCGCCCGGCCCCTTCTTTTACCAATTGGCGCAAGCGCTGGCCCGGCGCGGGCACGAGGTGCGACGCATCCACTTGAACGGTGGGGATGAACATGATTGGCCCAGCCCCATATCCGATCGTTCGGGCGTCCACCCCGCAATTTGTTATCGCGGCACCCTTGGGCGGTGGCCCTTGTTCATCGACCGGTATCTGCGGCATTCAAACATCACCGATTTGGTCCTTTTCGGGGATTGCCGCCCCATGCACATGGCCGCCCACCAAATGGCCCGCCTGTCGGGCGTTCGCATCCACGTTTTTGAAGAAGGCTATATCCGCCCGAACTGGCTAACGCTGGAACGGGACGGTGTGAATGGCCACTCCCCACTGCCCCGCCGTCCAGAGGATATTCTGGCCGCGGCGCGCGGCTTGCCCAAGCCCCCCAACCTGCCCCCCATTGGCGCCTCTATGCGACGACGCGTACGCGACACATGGGGCTATTTCGGCCATATGGTGCTGGGCCAAATAGGGCTGCGCTATCCCTTCTATTCCTCGCACCGGCCCGGCTCCATCGTCATGGAGGGGCTGCGCTGGGGCGCAAAATATCTGACGCGTGGGGCACAGGCGGCCAAAGCAGAGGCGGCGCTCAAAGTGATTGAGGGGCGCAGCTATTTCCTGTTCCCGCTGCAACTTTCATCGGATTATCAGATCCGCGTCCACTCGCCCTTTTCTTCGATGAAGCAGGCCGCCGACTATGTGCTGGCCAGCTTTGCCGCCCACGCCCCGGCCGACGCCAGTTTGGTGATCAAGGAACACCCCCTTGATTCCACATTGGGTGGATGGGGGCGCTATGTCCGCGATCGGGCACGGGAACTGGGCCTTGGGGATCGGTTGATCCATCTGGCGGGCGGCGATCTCAACACACTGGCGCGCGGCAGCCGGGGGATCGTGGTGGTAAATTCAACCTCGGCCACATTTGCGCTGGCGGGCGGGATTCCGGTCAAGGCGCTGGGCTGTGCCGTCTATGCGATCCCCGGCATCACCGACCAACGTCCGCTGGCGCAATTCTGGGACGCGCCTATGCCGCCTGACCCGGTTTTATATGACGCCTTTTGCCGCGTATTGCATCGGCACTGTCTGGTGCGCGGCGGGTTGGCCAGTGAATCGGCCACGCAAATTTTGGTGGCCAACGCGGCGGATCGGTTGCTGGCGGATTAGAGGGCGGAATTGGCCGCCCCCGCCCGCTATTTGATCACGCCCGTATTCACCAAGGTTCCCTGAACCGCGACAATCGGGCTGAACAACTGGCTGACCAGTTGGATCAGCTTACTGGGCTGATTGGCCGCGGCATTGCCGATATACAGAACATCCTTGTCCCGCATGGCAAAGCGCTGGGCCAGAAACACGCTGCCCGGATTCATCATGTTGATGTGATAGACGGTGGGCCCATCATTGCCTTCAAACCGGAACACAAAGACCGCCTTGGCATCACCCAGATTGGGGTTTGGCCCGCCCGCCGCCGATAATGCCTCGGCCAGGCTGACCGCAGGGGCGGAAAAGGGCAATTGTTCAACCCGGCCCGCCGCGCCAAGCACGGCAAAGGTCTGCGGCTTCTTGACCACCTCGATCCGATCACCGGGGCGGATGCGCCAATCGCGCGCCGCGCCCTGCATCGCGTCGGCCAGACGGAATTCCTGCGCCGCGCCGCCACGTGTCACCTGTACGGCCAGATCCTTTGCCTCGCCCCGATAGCCCCCGGACAGGGCGATGACTTCGGGCAATGTCTCGCGGTTGCTGGTCAAAATCAGCCGCCCCGGCCGCGCCACTTCGCCGCCAAGGATCACGCTGTTGGTCACCGATTGAGTGATGCCCACCACCACCTGCGGATTTTGCGACAAGCCCCTCAACGCCGCGCGGATTGCGCCGGCCAATTGCGTCGACGTCAGACCTTGCGCCTGAACCCGTCCGGCAAAGGGGACAAAAATCCCACCTTTGTCATCCACCCGCGTCACAGGCAGCCTTTCAACCTGCGCCGCGCCATTGGACGCTGTGGCGGTCGCGCCGACGGGGCGCGTGCTGGCAAACAGGCTGACGCCTGCCTCATAAATCTGGATATCCAGCAGGTCGCCCGGACCGATCATATCGGTGGGCGGCGGCGCGCCATCATCACCCCGCACGCCCGACAAAACCGGAGCAACCGGCAAAGCGGCCAGAGAATCCACCGCAACGATGCGAAAACCCGGTCCGTCCGGTGCCTTTGTCACCTGATTTCCGGTCGGCCCGCTGACCGGCAGGCTGGCACAGGCGCAGAGCATCATGGGCAAGGCCATGGCGATTTGTCTGAACCCGATTTTGCGCATGCTGCTCCTGCTCCCAATGGCGCGCGGACCGATCCGCGGCACAATTGGCGCATACCATCGGCGCCCCCGCCATCGCACGGACAGTTAGCGCCATATAAGGTGCATTACGGATCAATCCTGAATACTCATCATACCTGAACGCGCCTAATCAGGATCAAACAGATGCTGATTGAGAGCAAGCCCATGGCCATCACCACCAATCGCGCGATTGGCCGCATTCCGCATATTGATGCCTTTCTGAACGAACACCCCCGCGCCATGGTCGGGTGGGGGCGTAAAGCGTCGGGACGGCGTGCGGTGGCGGCGGCGCGGTGGATGCGACGCCCTTTCGTCTTGCTCGAAGATGGGTTTTTGCGCTCAATCCAACGTCATGACCCGCCCTTGTCGCTGATCCTCGATGATCGGGGGTGTTATTATGACGCCACAACGTCCAGCAGGATCGAGACAGCCATCGCCCACGGCGCGTCACAGGATGAGGCAATCCGCGCCCGTGCCATTATGACGCTGTGGCAGGAAAGCGGCCTGTCGAAATATAACCATGCCCGCGATTACGCCGGTGATCTGCCTGAACGCTATGTTCTGGTGGCGGATCAGTGCCATGGCGATCTGTCGGTGACGATGGGCATGGCGGACGCGGCCAGTTTTACCGCCATGCTGGAGGCTGCGCTGATCGAATGGCCCGACCACCGCGTGCTGGTCAAAGTGCATCCCGACGTGCTGACCCATCGCAAATCGGGATGGCTTTCGGCGCAGGCATGGCGTCATCCACGAATCCAGCTGATCGCCGATGGTTGCCATCCGGTACGACTGATCCGAAACGCAAGTGCGGTGTATTGCGTCACCTCGCTGATCGGGTTTGAGGCGCTGCTGCATGGGCGGCCGGTTCGCTGTTTCGGCATGCCCTTTTATGCCGGATGGGGCCTGACACAGGACGCTCTGCCCCCGCCGGATCGACGCGGGACGGCAAGGGTCGAGGATTTGGCCCATGCGGCCCTTGTCACATGCTCCCGCTATGTCGATCCGCGCGGCGGGACGATTTGGACGGTCGAGGATGCTCTGATTCATGCCCGTTCCGAACGTGAAAATTGGCTGGCATCATGACGCGCCTGCCCACCACCGATCTCTATTTCATGAACACGATGGCGCCGTGGGTCCGCCCGCGCTTTGGCCTGAGAAAGAAGCCCATCCGAGCCATCGGGGCCAATGCCTTTATCGCGGGCGAATGGTTCGTGCTGGTGCGCCGCGACACGCCGCAATTGATGCGCGAGGCTTTGGCCTGGCGCGGCAAATTGGCCTATGTGATCGATGATGATGTGGCGGCCGGCATGCAATGCCCGCTGCTGCCCACTCCATACCGGATGAAACTGGCCGAATTTGACCGTCAATTTCATCGCGATCTGTTGGCGCGGGCCGATGTCATTCTGGCCGCGTCGGACGCCTTGGCACAAAGCCTGGCGCGCAATCACACCCTTGGCGGGCCGATAAAACGTATCGATCCGGTCTGGCGTCAACCTTTCGCCGATACTGCGCATTTTGCCGCAGTTGAACGCGGCGCCCCTTTACGCATCGTGCAATTGGGCAGCGCCAGCCATCGCGAGACGTTAAGGGCCATTGCCCCCATCATGCGGGATATTCTGGAGCGGGATGATCGCATCACCTATACTTATTTTTCGCCGCAGCGGATCGATGAGCGTCTGGAGCAGCATAGCCGCGCCCGCCGGATCGAACCGATGACATGGCGGGAATATCAACGCTGGATCGGGCGCAACAGGTTCCATCTGGCGCTTTATCCCTTGGCGCAAACCGCCTTTGACCGCGCCCGCTCGGCCAGCAAATTGACCGAGCACGCGATTTTGGGGGCCGCAGGTATCTATGCCGAAGGATGGCATCCGGCCCGGATATGCAAGGGCACCTTGCTGGCCCCCGACAGACCAGAAGAATGGGGCGAAATGATAAGCCAAGCGATAAGTCAACGCCATGAATTGCAATTAGTCGCCGAAACTTTTAACAATTCTCAAGCTTGCGTCCAACCTTGTGCAGTGCAACAAGGGTTGTGGAAAGGGATATTGTCCATAGAGCAATGCTGAATTTTTACAGACTCTTGTTCTACACGGCTCTACGCCGCCCGAAACTTGCTGCAGAAGCGCTCTATTGGCGCCTGACCGGCAAGAAGGCGCGTGCGCGGAATCGGTTGCGGGCCTGTATCGAACAAGGCCCTGATGCCTATCGCAACTGGATCATCCTGATCGAGCAGCGGGCGCAAAGCGTGGCCAAGGCGGCGCAGGATTGGCCCGAATGGCCGCACCGCCCGCGCATTTCGGTGGTCCTTTATCACGCTCCGGGCGAAACCGCCGCCGATATCGAACGTCGGCTCGCCTCGTTGGAGGCGCAGGTCTATGGCGAATGGGAACTGGTTCTGGCCCAATCGCGTGAGGCGATGCCGATACGGACGCCGGCGGTGCCGCGCCTGGCGCTGTTGCCCGGACGCACCGACAATCCGGCCAAGGCTTTGATGCAGGGCATCGAATGCGCAACCGGCGACTATGTCCTGCCGCTTGGTGCCGGTACGTCCTTGGCCCCTGATGCGCTTTATCATTTTGCAAAGGCCGTGTTGGCGCAACCGGACGCAACGGTCTTTTACGGCGACGAAGATCGCATCAACCGCAAGGGCGTGCGCAGCCACCCCTGGTTCAAGCCACGCTGGAACCCTGACCTGTTTCTGGCCCATGATTATCTGTCATCGGCCTGTATGATCCGGCGCGATGCGGCGCTGGCGCAATCGCCGATCCATCCTGCGCTGACGGCGGCGGGCATTTACGCCCTGCTGATGGGCCTGACCAAGGATGATGGCGTGGTGCATGTGCCGCGCGTCCTTGCCCATCGCATGATCACCCCACAGAACGACGGAGACGCTTTGGCCGCAAGGGCGGCGGCGGTCGCGCATGTCGTGTCGCGTCAGGGGGCATCGACCCGGATCGGTCCGCATGGCACGGTGGCGGTGGACTGGCCCCTGCCCGAAACGCGGCCTATGGTTTCGATCATCATCCCGACCCGCGATCAGGTTCGGCTTTTGCGCAAATGCGTGACCGGCGTGCTGAACGCGACCCGATATCGCAACATCGAAATCCTGATCATCGACAATGGCAGCGTCGAGGGCGAGACTTTGGATTATTTCGCCCGCGTATCGGGCAATCCGCGTGTGCGGGTGATCCGCCACGATGCGCCTTTCAATTGGTCGGTGCTCAACAATATTGGCGCGCGCGAGGCGCGGGGCGACTATCTGTGCCTGCTCAACAATGATATTGAGATCACGGATGAAAACTGGCTGTCGGCCATGGTGCGACAGGCGGTGCGGCCCGGTGTCGGGGCGGTGGGCGCGAAATTGCTCTATCCCGATGGCACGATCCAGCATGCCGGGGTCGTGATTGGTCTGGGACAGGCGGCAGGCCATGCCCACCGGTTTCAAAAAGACAGCGATCCGGGCTATTTCCTGCGCGCCCATGTGCCCCATCGCGTGTCGGCCGTCACGGGCGCGTGCCTGTTGGTCGGCAAGGAACAATTCTGGGAAGTGGGCGGGTTGGACGAAAGCGGCTTTGCCGTGGCGTTCAATGACGTTGACCTGTGCATGAAATTACAGGCGGCGGGCTATCACAATATCTATGAACCGCGCGCGACGTTGATCCATCATGAAAGCAAGAGCCGGGCGCGGGACACACACCCGACCCAGATTGAACGCTATCGCCGTGAATTGGCCCTGTTGCAGGAACGCTGGGGCACGGCATCCTATATCGATCCGCTGCACCATCCCGCGCTGGACCCGACATCGGAAACCTATCGCATCGCGTTGTAGGTCGCCCGATTGGGGGTACAGCCAGTTCGGGAACGGACCTATCTGGCGTTGAACTATCAGGCCATTCCCATAGCCTCTGATGCAAATAAAACCTGGTTTGCAGAGGCTGTATAATGGCTTTACTTGAAGACAATGTGATCAATGCCCCGTCGCATGTTTCGCCGGCAATGCAAAAATTGCTCGACGAAACAGCAGAGGTCGTGCGGCCGACCCCGCCGGGTATGGATGACCGCGTTGGCAATTATATTATCCGGCTCTCGCACCTTGACGCCTATAATTTCTCGACGCCGCCCACTTATGACGAATTGGCGCAACAAATCCGTGGCAATCCGGTGTATGATCCGTTTCTGCCTCCGCTGGACCGGATCAATGTGCACGAACCCTCGTTGACCGAAGATCAGAAATTCTGGCGCGACAACGGCTATATCATCTTTCGCAACGGCATCGATCCCGATGTCGTTGATCGCTATATGGCCGCTCGTCAGGATATGGGGCTGGAAAATCGCGGATGGCCCAATAACCACCCCTTTTCCGACCATCGCGCGGTGCGCGATCTGGTGCTGTTCAAGCCCATGATGCAGCGGATTCAGCAGACCATCGGCTATCGCATCGGGGTCCACTTCAATCTGTCCGGTTTTACCAGCACGGACCGCGGATGGCATCAGGATGATTACATGTACGCGCGCACCGTCATGGCGTCGGGCGTGGCCGCATGGATCGCGTTGGATGATGTCACCACGGATATGGGGCCGTTTGAATTCGTGCCCGGATCGCACAAATGGGCATGGATGCGCAAATGGCTGGTTACGCCGCACCTGAAACAGGAAGTGCTGGATAATCCGGAAGGCAAATGGGAATTTTGGGCCCACTATGCCGAAAAATATGTGAACCCGGCCGTCGCCCGCAAAATCAATGAAATGGGCGCCGAACGCCGGGTTTTCATGGCCAAGAAGGGCGATGTCCTGTTCTGGCATGGCGGATTGCTGCATCGCGGGCTGCCGCCGATCCATCCGGGCTATCCGCGCCCCTCGATGATCGCGCATTACCTTGATCCGCGCCGTCACGATTGCGGCGGCAATCTGCGGATCAGCGAAAGCGGGGAATTCTATTACTCGTTCTGAATTCGCCTGACGGGGGCGATAGAAGGTCCGATTGGTGCAGGCCAGTCGGACCTTTTTCGTATCCCATGAAAACGCCGACAATCCGCCCGGAAGGCATAGAGCCTAAAGCTGGGAATAGATGCCCAGCGCTTCATCAACATCGTGATAGATGCGCCCTTGGCCACCGTGCAGCACAAGCGCACGATCACAATATTCTCGGATGGTATCAGAGCTGTGAGAGGCCAGCACCAAGGCGCGATCCGCCCGTTTGACGAAAAGCTCGTCATGGCATTTGCGTTGAAAATTCTGATCACCAACCAGAATAACTTCGTCGATCAAATAACAGTCAAATTCGATGGCCAAGCTCAGCGCAAAGGCAAGGCGGGCCTTCATCCCCGATGAATAAGTCTTGACCGGCATGGTCAGCTGGCGCCCAAGCTCGGTAAAATCCTCAATAAATTCGCGAATATCGCGATATTCCTGTCCATAGATGCGGGCAATGAAGCGGGCATTGTCATAGCCGGTCAGGCTGCCCTGAAACCCGCCGCCAAAGCCCAGTGGCCAGGACACGGTCATCTTGCGCGCAATGCGCCCTGACGTCGGCATTTCCACGCCGCCCAGCAATTTGATCAGCGTGGTTTTACCCGTCCCATTGCGCCCCAGAACCCCCACCTTCTCACCCCGGCCGATGTTCAGATCCAGCCCGCGCAGAACATGTTTGGTCCCATGGCCCAAAGGATAATCCTTATAGAGGCGATCACAGGTAATCATTCGACCACCATTTTGCGACGAAGGCGACGGCACAACATCAAACCCACCATCATGGTCGGCAGGCAAACGGCCAAAGGATAGGTCCAGTCGAAATGCGGAAAGACCGCATCGCCAAACACGCCATAGCGCATCATTTCCATGCCATGCACCGGGGGCGCCCACAAAACGGCCTGTCCGACATGGGGTTCCAACCATTCAACCATGAAAAAAGCGCCGGAAAACGGCACCATCAGATAGGTCGTCACGGGCATGAATTTTTCCAGCACATCCGACATTTCCGACAGAGGCGCGACAACCAGCGCGACCGAAAGCGTAAACAGGGCATAATAGAACCAGCCCATCAGCAAATAGCCCAGATCAGCGGGCACCGGGAATTGCCCCAGCGCGAAAAGCACCGTGCCAATGAACATATAGGCCATCATGTGCCCGATCATTTCGACCAGAAACCGGACAAGGATCAGGTCGAGAATCTTGATCTGGCGGTGATACATCAGGCTGGAATTGGCGGTAAAACTGCCGACCGCCCGGCTGACCGTGCTGCGGAACATCACCAGCGGCAAATAGCCCGAGGCGACGAAGGCGATGATGTTGATGCCATGCTCCTGCGGCCCCTTTTCAAAGCGCCAGAGCAGGCCGACCAGCACCGCAAAGAGCAGAGGTTCGGCCATGACCCAGAGAAAGCCGATGTTTTCCCGCCCAAACCGGGTGGTCAATTCGCGGATGATCAACGCCTGGATCACCCGCGTCTGAATGCGCCAACCCTGTGCCAATGAGGCCATGGATCAATCCTCCGGCGCGTGTTCAAGGATGCCGACGACAAACATCCACGCCACGAAATAGAAGCACAGCGTCGCGCCCAGCACCGTCAGGATGATCTTGAGCCGATGGGGCAGCGCCGGTTCGTCGGGCCGCGCGGGATCCACCACACGTTCAAGGTAATATTGCTGGCGCAAGGTTTCGCCGCGCGCCAATTCCAGCGCGGCATTGGCCGCGTTCAGGTTCTGGGCGGCAAAGGCCTGCTCCTGCTCCAACCGTTCATAGCCCGCCATTTTGGACGCAATGCCGGTTGATGTCCCGACCACGCGCCCATTCTGACCTGCAATGGCGCGGCCAATCGCGGCGATCTTTTCCTGCATCGCGGGGATGGCCGGATTGCGGGGCGTGGCCTCGCGGATTTGGTCCAATTGCGCCTGCGCGGCGGCCTGTTCCGCAATCAGGCGGTTGGCGACTTCCAAGGCACCCTGCGCCTGACGCGCCGGATCGATCAAGGCCTCGTGGTTGCGATAGGCGCCCAGCGCCAGCCGCGCTTTCTGCACCCGCGCCTCGGCCTGCGCCACCCGCCGTTCGGCCTCGGCCACCTGTTTGCCCTCCGCCCTCTCGTTCAGGACATTGACCAGATCCTCGCCCAGCCCCAGCAATCGCTCGTTCAGGGTAAAGGCATCCTCGCCCCGAAAGGCCTTCACCTTCAACACCACCAAACCCGTTTCATGGTCCAACCCGACATCGACCATTTTCGAATAGTAGCGGAACAGGCGTTCCTGCCCCTTATCCTGCATCACGCCGGGATAGCGCGACAGCGCGTCCACATCGGGCCGGGCAAACATCGCCTCCACCGCCCCGCCCTTGTTCACCGCCGCCAGCGCCGAGCGTGATCGGATATAGTCCATCACCTCATTGGCCTGCTCCTGCCCGCCCGACAGGCCGGTGGTCTGGATCAGGTTGGCCAGTGTGGAAACCTGCGCCGATTTTTGCGCGGGCGCCTTGATGACAAACCGGCTTTCCGAAACATAGATGTCGGACGCGAACAATCCCTCATAGGCCGCCGTGGCCAGCGTGGGCAGCAGCACCATCGGCACGATCCAGCGCTGGCGCCGGAGCCAGGGGGCAGATAGGATTTTCAAATCACGTCTCCTGCGCGGCTTACGACCACTTGGCCCGCCATTGCTCGACCAGATCGAACTGGCCGCGATAACGCCCGCAAACCGAGGCGCGGTTCAGCACCTGTTGATGGGCCAGAACATCGGGCGCGATGCCCGGAACGGCGGCGTCGCGTTGGTTGAGATAGTCCACGCTGGCCCGCACCGCATCGGGCGTCGTTTCAAAGCGATAGTTGAAATAGCGCAGCCAGAAATCGCCCTCGATCCGCGACACCTTATCCTGCCCTGCCTCGGTCATATTGTGCGAATGGATGACAAAGGCATCATCGGCATAGGCCTTTTGATAGCCCTGCTTGATGATCTCCCACGCCCAGACCTGATCCTCACCCCACGGAATATCGGGATAGGGTATCTTGTCCCAGACACAGCGGCGCATGGCCGAATTGTTGTCGGAATAATAATGCAGCCATTGCTGCCATTGCAGGCTGCCCCATTCCATGCCCGGTGGAGTCACGCCCCATTGCGCGACATGGGGCAGATTGTTGAAATGGGCGAAATGGCCATCCTGACCATTGCGCACAAATGCCGTCGCCTCGGGATAGGTCAGGTGCCCGCCGAACACGCCCGCCACCTGATCGCCCTTGTCAAAGGCCTGGATCATATTGGCCAGCCAATTGGGATTGGCGGGCGTGGCATCCTGGGTCAACACCGCCACAAATTCGGCATTGGTCAGCGAAATGGCCAGATTGCGCGTCCGCCCATGCGAAAATTCGCTGTTGGGGATCTGATGCAAGCGCACCCCCCGGTCGGCAAAGTCGCGGATAATGTCCAGCGTATTGTCGGTTGAACCGCTGTCCACCACCATCACGTCAAAGGCCCAATCGGTCTTCTGATCGACCAGAGCCTGAAGCACGCCGCGAAACAGATCGCCGCCATTCCATGTCGGAATGATGACGGCGGCCTTATGCTGATACTGCGCCGTGGTGAACAATTCGCGCGGCGTCACCGGCTCATTGCTCTGGCTCAGCCCCTCGATCAGGCCAGCCTCCAGCGCCCGCGCGCTCTTTTCCCAACTCAACCCCGCGACATAGGCCGCGCCGCCACGGCGCAATCGCTCGCGCTCCTCCGCACTTTCGATCACGCGTTGCAACACATCGGCCATCTCATGCGGCGTGGGCGGGGCAAAGGCGACCGATCCTTCCGGAAACACCGCCCGCGTGCTTTCCGCGTCCAATTCGACGACGGGCAAACCGCAAGCCATCATCTCCATCGGGATCAGCGAGTAATTGCTGGCCGAAAACACCATGCCAATGTCGGTCGAACGATAAAGGTCGCCCAATTGCGCCGGGCTGAGCAAGCCATGGTTGACATGTTCATAGGGTGGCGGCGCGCCCAGATCATCCTGACCAAACAGATCGACCCGGAACCGCACCCCGCGATCATGCAGGATCAGCAGCGCCTCCCGGCCCAATTCCACCGCGCGGCGCGGCGTGGATGCGCGGGCGTAAAAGGCGATCCGCACCGGGTCATGATCCACCCGCGGCCCTTCGCCACGGTAATAATACAGCGGATCATAGGCCAATTCCCATGCCCGCGTCCAAAGGCCATATTTCCCTTCGCACACCGATTTCAGCCAGGCGCCCGCACAGACAACCTTGAACCCCATGCGATAGGTCATGTCCGCCACATAGGTGAACGTGCCATGCGTGTGGAACAGCGCCTCATAATCTTGAACCAGATAGAAGCGTTCCTTCATCATGGTCATTTGCGAGGCCGGGAACGTCGTCCACATATCCGTGGCAATCACCAGATCGCCCGAAATCCCCTCTACCTCGTCGGGAAGGAAACGGACGATCACGCGGTCAATCGGTTGATACCACGCGCGAATATGCTCCCATGCCTGCCGCTCGCTCTGGCTGACGCTGGGGTTCTGGATCCAGATCGTCTGGCGATGGCCGAATGTTTCCAGATAGCGGACCATGCGAAAGATCGACATATGTCCGCCCCCGCCGGGGCCAAAATCGGGCACGATCCAATGAATGTTCAGCGAGGTCGGGTTGAAGCTGCGCGTCAGGGGTTGCAAATCCTGCGGCCGGTTTCGAGCAATGGCCGCCGTATTATGCACCCATCGGTTGGGCCGATCGGGGTGGATGGGCAAATCATTCCACCCCAGATCCACCTTGCCCTTTGCCCTTACCGGCTGGGCCGGTCGCGCCGCCACCGTATCGGCCAAACCGCCCGCCGGCCCCGGTTTGCGCCCCAATCGGCGCCCGATCCAAAGGTAATGTTCGGCCGGGTCCATGCCCGACATGGCAACATCGGCATATTGATTGGCGTACCACGCCGCATCAAAAATACCGGATTGGTGCAATTGTCCGATGTCATCGGCGGGAACGCGTGTTTCCAATCCCATGTCCGTCACCCCCTCACCCGGCCTTCGGCCATGCCGAATTGGATATAATGGCGCAGAGGATCGACCCCATGGGCCAAAACGTCGGGGTAGCGCGCCAAATAGGCGTCACCATCAAACAGACCGGCCTGCACCAACCGCTGGGCCATCTGACGCCCCCGCCACCCCTTGGGCATAAAGGCCCACCACCAGGGCCGCCGCGAGGTCATTCGATAAACCTCGCTCAACCAAGCCAGATGTTGGCTGCTGCGCTCCGCCCGCTCCCTTTCGCTGGACAGCAGGCCCGTCATCGAGGCCAACTCGCCAAACCGCTCGCTCAATTGCTGTTCCAACCGCGTCTTTTCCGCCATCAGAGCCATATTGCCCTCGACGGCCGCATTGCGGCTCAGTTCCAGTTCACCCACCCGCCTTTCATAATGGCGCGCCTGTTCGCCCCATTGCTGCTCGGCTTCCTGATGCCTTATGGCCATATAGGCGCGGGCCTGCTCGACCTCCTGCAACCGCCCTTGCCAGACGGCGACATCGGTCTCTGCTGCAATCCGGTGTTGCTGCGCCTGCGTCAATTCACCTTCGGCATCCTGCAACAATTTGGACAATGCGGCGATTTCGCGCGCCGATTCCGCCTGTTGGCGCATGGCGGCGACATGGCGTTCTCGCATTTCCTCGCTCAAGGCCTCGTTGCCCGCGCGCGCCTGTTCCAGAGCCTCAACCGCATCCGCGTACCCGCCGCGCAAGGCCGTCAGCGCCTCGGCCATATCGCCGATCTGCTCCATCGCGCCGCGCAGAGTCGCAGCCTGTTCCTGCAACGCCGCGCGCTCCGCCTCCAGTTGTCCGGCCATGGCCGCCTGATGCGCGTGCGCCTGCTGCAAGCCTTCGCTCAATTCAACATTGCGGCGGCGCTCCTGCTCGACACTTTCGGCCAAAATCTCGCCTAATGCGCGTGCCTGGCTCAATTCCTCATCACGCGCGCCAATTTCGGCATTTGCGCGTTCCAGATTGGCCCAAGCCTGCTCGATCTCTTCCTGACGCTGGATCAGCGCGCTTTCCAATTCCGCGCTGCGGTGCTGTTGCGCGTTCAGCGCGGCGCGCAATTGCTCGGCCTCCTGCTCACCGGCGGCAAGGCGTGCCTGTGCCTCCTGCGCGCGCTGCTCCATGAATTGCGCCTGCGCCCGCAACTGGGTCAATTCGCCTTCCAGCGCCGCCCGTTCCTCCCCCCCGCGATAGGCGTCTGCGGCCATTTCATCCAATCGCGCCTGCGCCGCCTGATAGGCGCGGGCCACATCGGCCAGCCCATCGGCGGCGGCCTGCCGCGACTGCTGGCTCTGCGCCAATTCTCCCGCCAGCGTCTCAATCCGGCCTTCCAACGCCGCGCGCTGATGGGCCAGATCGGCCAATTGCTGTTGCTGCTGAACAATCCTGCGCAAGGGCCGCGCAAAACTCGGCCCCGCTTCATCCAGCGCGGCGCGAATTGCATCCAGTTCGGCGTAATCTGACGCCTTCTCCGCCCCCTCGGCCCATCCAAGCAGCAGGGCATAGGTCCGCCGCAACCAACCCGACATCAATGGATTGTCCACCACCGCCCGATCCGAACGGCGATGATGGCGCAGATCATGCGAGAGGAATCCCTCCACCTCCTCGCTGATCCCCAACGCAGATCGCGGCCACACGACCCCCAATTCACGCGCTGCACGGTCGGCCACCCCGGCCCATTGGTCCAGAACCTGTTCATAGCTGACCACCATGCGCGCGCGTCCACGGGTCGCCCGTTCCGCCTCCAGCACATGGCGCAGCCAGACCAGGAGCGCGATCTGCGTATCCACCCCATCCCGGCGCGACAGGGATTCGGCCACCTCCAACGGATTGCGCAAAGGCATGACAATGGCCGGATCAATCCCTTCGGCATCCAGAACGTCCAGCCAGAAACCGGCCAAACGACAAATCCGCGGATCCTTCAGCGCAAAGAGCGGCGCATCGCCAAATTCGGCGCGCAGCACATCACGCGCCCGATCAACCTGTCCATGATAGGCCAGCGACCGCGCCCACCCTTCATTCACCGGCAGCCAGTCGAACCATTCCGTACCCGCCGCCGCCAGCGCCGCATCATTGAACGCCCGCACCGCGTCGGATTCCCAATGGCCCGTCGGGTTGGTCGAATTGGCCCCGATCAGGGTTTCGGGCAAGCCGGCACCCAACAGTGAAAAAACCCGCGTCAGCGCGCTGGTCCCCGAACGATGCATGCCCAGCACCAGCAAGGCCATCGGACGAACACCCTGTCCCACCAGCCGCACCGAACCGCCATGGGCGATCAAGGGCGCATCAGACCGAGCGATGGATGGACGCGGCGCCATTTCGCCAGAGCTTTGCGTGGTCATGTTCCTCCGTACCCTGCCCCTTGGGCGGTCCGACTTGGTCATGACCGGCCCACGATGTTGCGGGACGGGATGGCGTGCAGGCCGCCCCCCAAATCCCATCCTTTCCTTGGGCTAAGTTCTGGCCTGCCGCTGCGCAACAAAGGCTCAATCCATTTCGGCGACGATTACGCAAACATCCCGAAATGACATTAATTAACCGTTTTTAATCATAAATTTAGAATTGATGATGGCACCATCCGTTCACGTGCCAATTCCCGAATATCAAATCGTGCCATCGGTGATATCCGTCACGCGCAATATGGCATCCAGCCTTGCGCGCATGGCCTGCCCCTCCGCATCGGTCTGGGCCAGATGCTCTATGGAAAATTCGGGACCATGGCCGATCCGCCCTTCGCGGCTGATGACGCCCGCCCATCCGTCGAACACGCTGCCGATATCGATGGCGGTTGCCCCCCGCCGCGCCGCCGCCGCGACATAGGCCTTGCCCAAAATCCCCGCCCCGACCAACACCAGATCGCCCGGCCCCACATCATCCATACGCGCCATCATCCGCGCATATCCAGTTGACCAATGGGGTTCCTCAACCGATCCGGGAAATTTCGCTTCGCCGCGCACCAGCCATTGCGTCACCGGAACGTCGAAATGCGCGGCAAAAACGCCCGCCACATCGCGGCATCCAATCAGGACCAACCGCCGCGCGCGGCGCACAAGATAACCCAAAGCGCCCGACCATTGCAGATAGAAATGCAACGCCATGTCACCGATCACCGGCCGCCGTGCGCCCAAAACACGCTCCAGATTGGCAAAGACCTCGTGATAGCGCATCGCCACCTTTAACTGACGCCGCCGGGGCAGGCCCAGAACATCGGCCTCTCGCATCGCGCGTTCCAGCCCCAGCACCATGGCGCGCCGGTCCGCATCGGCCACCACCTGATCCCCAAACCAGATGCGCAGGCAAAAGGCGACATCCTCCGCCATGCGCGGCGCTGCGTGGCTCAACATCGCGCCTTCGCCATCGCCCAGCCGGATCAGCGAAAAGCCGCGCCCCATTGTCAACGCCTGTTCAGCGGCGTCCACCACCGGCAACAGGCCGACACGCGGCCAATCCAGCCCCGGCAATTCCGCCACATTGACGCTCATCCCGCCGTCCCTCCACCAAGGCCTTGGTCTTGGCAGAAAGCATCGGGACGCCGCCAGCGTGATTGCCACCCAAATGGAGTTGTAACCCCGCCAGCGCCCCGCGCGCATCGATCGCCGGGCCGGACATGGCGCCAAATTCGACGCCCGCAATATCGACCCGGCCAATGCCGGCCCCGCCCTCGATCAGGACGCCATAGGCGCCCGCCCCGCTGGACAGATCGCGCACAGACCCGCGCCGGATGGTGACATCGGCCAATTCCTGCGCACCATTGGCAAACGGCCCCTCGGCCCGCCGCACCAGATAGAAGCCCAACGCGGCGGCCCCGCCATGCCCGCGCATCTGCGACAGGCTCACATCGTCAAACCGCCAGCCGCGCCCGGAACTGATCGCGACGCCGGTGTTGAAATGGCGCGCGTCCAACTGCTCCACATGGACATTCTGGCTGGCGTCATAGCGGATGCCGGTGCGATTATGCCCCAGAAAGGCACGGTCATGGATGTCGGAGAAACAGGTCTGGCCCGGCCCGTTTGCGCCATCGCTGCCCCGGGCCGAAACCCGCGCAACATGGACCGTGTGCAAAAAGGCCAGATCAAAGCACAGTCCCACCCCGTCCATCCGCAAGTCCGTCAAGCGCCCCCGCACCAGCCAATCCCCGGCCACCGCCGCGCCCAGCGTGTCGAACCCGGCAAATCGCAGGTGCGACACCCGGAAATCGACCAGATTGATCAACGTCAGCCCGACATTTTCCTGATTGGCGCGCAAACCGGTGCGATTGCCGATGATCTCTCCGCCATGCCAGGCGATATTGCGGCTTTGCGCGATCATCACCGCGCTGGAAAAGGCGGCCCCCGGCGCGACGACGAAACGCGCGCCTTCGGCCTCGATCCGCAAATCCGCCTTGTTCGCAATCATCAGCGCCGCCGGGTCCGTGGCGCGATAATCCAGCGGCGCCACTGTCGAGCCAAGGCAATAAGTATGGCCCGCCGGAAACAGGATCACCTGTCCGGGCCGCGCCGCCGTAAAAATCGCACGTAACGCGGGCGAATCATCATTGGGACAGCCCACCGCCCGCACACCATGCGAAAGGACATTGACCGTTTCGGCCCCAGTCGTTTCAGCCAGCGCCGTTTCAGCCAGCGCCGCGCCGGCCAATAACATCAAAATGGCGGCGATCAGCGCCCTCATGCCGGTGCTTTGGGCAATGCGTTTGCGATCTTGTCCACGGTCGCGCTGACCATCGCCTCCACGCCCTTTTCGGTGGGGTGGATATGGTCGGGCAATTGCAGATCCGGGCGGTTGAAAATTGGTTTCAGAAAAAACGGCTCCAGCACAGCATGATGTTTCGCCGCCACCGCCGGATAGATGGCATTGAAAGTCTTGGCATAATCAGGCCCCATATTGGGTGCGGCCAACATGCCCATCACCACCACCTTGATCTTGCGATCTTCCAGTTCGGCCAGAATGGCGTCAAGATTCTCGCGCGTCTGGGCCAAGGGCAGCCCGCGCAACATGTCATTGCCGCCAAGGCTGATCACCACCAGATCGGGCGGCGCGGCCTGACCCAGTGTAAAGTTCAATCGAGCGCGGCCATCCTGCGTCGTGTCACCCGAAACGCCGGCATTGGTCACATCCGCATTGATGCCGCGTGCGCGCAGGGCCGCCTCCAGACGCACCGGATAGGCCTGTTCGGCCCGCAATCCGTAACCGGCAAACAGGCTGTCGCCCAGCGCGGTAATGCGGACCACCGGCCCGGTCAGCGCCGGGGCGCTCTGGCTGGACGATGCCGAAGGGGGCGCTTCCTGCGGCGCGGATGTGTCCTGCTCTGCCGCCTTATCCGCCTTTGACCCGCATCCGGCCAGCAGCGCCAAACCCAGCACCGGCACCAGCGCCGCACCCAAAGCCTTCATCAAATTGCCCTTTCGTACCGGCCCACCTTGCCGAATCCCGGTGCGCCACCCATAACCATATCGTGACCCAATCCCTTGACCGCAAGAGCGCGATCCTCGCCCGCAATCTCACCCTCACACTTGGCGCCAATGGCGCGGGGGGTGATGGCGCGACGTCGATCCTCAAAGGCGTCGATTTGTCGGTTCCAGAGGGACAGGTCGTGGCGCTGCTCGGCCCGTCGGGATCGGGCAAATCCTCGCTGATGGCGGTGCTTTCAGGCCTCGAACGCGCCAGCGGGGGTGAGTTATCGGTCGCGGGCGCCGATTTCATGGGATTGTCCGAGGATCAACTGGCGCTGGCCCGGCGCGGGCGGATCGGGGTGGTGCTTCAGGCGTTTCATCTGTTGCCCACGATGACGGCACAGGAAAATGTGATGACCGCGCTTGAACTGGCCGGAATTGCCGATGCCGCCACCCGCGCCGCCGAGGAATTGACCGCCGTCGGCCTTGGCCACCGCCTGCACCATTACCCAAGCCAGCTTTCGGGCGGCGAGCAGCAACGCGTGGCCATCGCCCGCGCTTTGGCCCCTCGCCCTGCCTTGCTGTTCGCCGATGAACCGACAGGCAATCTGGACGGGGCCACAGGCGCCGCGATCATTGACCTGATCCTGTCGCGCCGTGAACAGACCGGATCGACGCTGGTCATCATCACCCATGACGAGGCTTTGGCCCAAAAGGCGCAGCGCATCATCCGCATCGCCGATGGCCGCATTGCATCCGACGAGATTGTTGCGGGCGTCATCGCGTGAACTGGTCCACCGCATGGCGCATTGCGCGGCGTGAGCTTTCCGCGCGTTTCCGGGGGCTGCGCCTGTTGCTTGCATGCCTGTTTCTGGGCGTGGGCGCACTGGCGGCGATCGGCTCGCTGACCAAGGCGATCAATGAAGGGCTGGCGTCCAAGGGGCGGCAAATTCTGGGCGGCGATGTTCAGATCACCGTCTGGCAACGGCCCATGTCGGCCGCCGAACGGGGAGCCTTGGCGCGCTATGGCCGCCTCTCCGATGGTCAACGGCTTCAGGCCATGGCCAGCTTTGGCGATACATCCGCCCCGGTCCAGTTGAAGGCTGTTGATGCGCTCTGGCCTCTGGTTGGGCGGCTGGAACTGGCCGATGGACGGCGCGTGGGCGCTCCGGCGGCGGGTACGGCATGGATCGCGCGCGGGGCCGCCGAAAGGCTGGGCGTCAAGGTCGGCGAGACTTTCACCATCGCGAGCAAGCCATTGCGCGTGGGCGGGATCATCGCGGTCGAACCCGATGGTCTGGGCGAAGGTTTCGCGCTTGGCCCCACGGTGATCGTGCCGATGGGTTTTCCCGACAGTGCGGGCCTGACCGCACCGGGGGCGATGTATCGCAGCCGGTTGCGCATGGATTGCGGCGGCGCGTGTGATGCAGCCGCGATTGCCGATGATCTGGCCAAACGCTTTCCCGAAAACGGGCTGGATATCCGCACGCGGGACAAGGCTTCGCCGGGCACTGAAACATTCATTGCGCGCATGGGCGATTTCCTCGTGCTGGTCGGTCTGGCCGCGCTGTTGATTGCCGGGATCGGGATTGGCGGGGGCACGGCCTCCTATCTAGAGGCACGGCGGGGCGTCATCGCAACGCTCAAAGTCATGGGCGCGACCAGCGCGGATATTGCCCGGATCTATGTCCTGCAAATCACGGCGGCGGCGGGGGTTGGCGCTCTGGCCGGGCTGGTGGCGGGGGTGGCGGTGCTGCCTCTGGTGGTCAAGGCGCTGGCGGGTGTTTTGCCCGTGGTCGATGGCTTTGTGCTGGCGCCATGGGCGCTGGCGCGGGCGGCCTTGTGGGGCCTGCTGGTGGCGCTGGTGTTCGCGGCGGGGCCTTTGCTGGCGGCGCGGACCTATCCGGCGATGGCCTTGCTGCGCGCAAGGGTTGCCCCGGTCGCGCCCAAGGGCAGTTGGCGCTGGGTTGCGGCGGGACTGGCGGGCATTGTCGGGCTGGCCTTTCTGGGCGATGGATCGCCCCGGACGACCGCGATTTTCCTGGGCGGGGCGGCGGCGGCTTTTGTTTTGCTTTCGGTTCTGGGCTGGGGTCTGTCGCGCATGGCGGCGCGGTTGCCGCGCCCCAAAAGCCCGATCATGCGTCTGGCGCTTGGCAATCTGCACCGCCCCGGCAATCAGACCGCGCGGCTGGTGACGGCACTGGGCTTTGGCCTGACGGCTTTTGTCGTGCTGGCGGTGGTGCAAACCAGTTTGGACGCCAATATTGCCGCGCGCGTGCCGCAAAAGGCGCCCGATTATTTCGCCATCGACCTGCAACCAGGCGATGAGGCCGGTTTTCGCGCCACCGTCGAACAGGCCGCGCCGGGGGCAAAAGTCCGCACCGTGCCGACCTTGCGCGGGGCGATCCTGGCCTATGGCCCGGCAGGCGCGCAGACCCGCGTTGCCGACATGAAGGATATTCCCGAGGACGCATGGCAATTGAAGGGCGAACGCGGCCTGACCTTTGCGCAGGATGTGCCCGAGGGCAATGTCATCACCGATGGCGCATGGTGGCCCCGCAATTATCAGGGCGAACCCTTGGTGTCGGTCGATGAAAAACTGGCCAAAAGCACGGGTTTGAAGGTTGGCGACAGCGTGACCGTCGGCCTGCTGGGCGTAGAGCGGACCGCAAGGGTCGCCTCTTTGCGGCGGATCGATTGGGAAAGTTTCGGGTTTAACTATGTGCTGGTCTTTTCGCCCAATGCACTGACCGGCGCGCCCTTCAAACTGGCCGCCACGATCAGTCTGGACAAGGGGCGGCAGAATGGCTTGCTGCGCGCCCTCACCCATGCCTATCCCACCGCATCGGTGGTCGAGGTGGGGCCGCTGCTGCGCGATGCACGCGGGCTGTTGGGGCAAATGAGCGCGGCGATCCTGTCGGCCGCGGGCGTGGCAGTGCTGGCGGGCGTGGCGGTCTTGCTGGGCGCGATTGCGGCGGCGCGGGCCTCACGCGCCTATGACAACACCATCCTGCGCGTGCTGGGGGCCAGCGGGCGGCAGTTGCTGGCGCTGTTGCTGGCCGAATATGGCGCGCTGGCCGGATTGCTGGCGCTGGTGGCGCTGGCGCTTGGTTCGGGTCTGGGCTGGCTGATCGTGGTGGAATTGTTCAGCTTCGATTTCCTGCCCGACTGGACCTATGTGCTGGCCGTGCTGGGCGGCGGGCTGGTGCTGGTGCTGGCTTTTGCGCTGGGCGGATCGCTGCCTTTGCTGCGCACCCGCCCGGCTGAAGCGCTTAGAGAGCTTTAGGTGGGCGGACTTTAACGGAAAATATCCGCCGCGCCGCGACCGCGTGGATCATTGCCATAACGGTTGCGGCCATAGGTGCCGTCGAGGCAGAAGAAGATAAACAGGATCAGCCAGCCGATGAAAGGCACAAACCACACCAGCAGCCACCAGCCCGAACGGTCAATATCATGCAGGCGCCGGACCGAGAGCGTATAGCTGGGGATCATCGTGAACAGGGCGATCAGGCCGATCAGCCCCTGTCCCAGCAGGCTGGTTTGCGTGCCCCAATAGAAATTCATGCCATTGGTATAGGACACCGGCGATCCGAAAATCGTGACGATCACCGCATCCACCGCCCATAGCATCAGGAAAAACAGCCAGAATTCCCGCCTTTGCGAACGGCCGAAAATGTCGAAATAGCGCCGCAGCGGCAGGAACATCCAATTCATCTGGCCAAGCCTTTTTCCATTTACCCAACCCGATTAACGCGCAGAGGCCGAAAAAGCGCCAACAAAAAAGCGAGGCGCATCAACGCCCCGCTTCTTTTTGTCCGGCAATCCGTTCTGACCGATCTGGCCCCTCAGAACTTGGCCAGCGCCGCCACGCCAAAGGTGCGCGGCGTGTTGACATAGCCAGAGATCGAGCCCGTCTGGGCCGGGCTGTCAAAGATCACGCTGATATAGCGGAAATTGGTCAGGTTGCGGCCCCACAGGCTGAGTTCGAACTTCTTGGAAATCTGCCACGTGGCCGAGGCGTCGATTTCCGAAACCGTGCGTTTGAACGGGCGCGCCGCGTCCAATCCGGTCTGATAGGAAATGATCGCCCCTGTCACCGGGTTTTTGGTGATAAAACCGGGCATGCCATCCTGATTTTGCACCGGCGATTCATAGTGCCAGTTGCCGCGCAGGATGATCCGCTGTTCGCCGCCGATGGGCTTGTCCCACGTGGCCGACATGGTGGTGGACAGCGGCGCAATGCCCGCCGGCGTCGTGCCCGAAACATTTCCAAAGGACGAGTTCACGAAGCTGTTGTACTTGGGCTTCAGGTAGGTCACCGCCGCCGTCAGCGTCAGTTCCGGGGTGGGACGCACCGATCCTTCGAACTCGAAACCATAGACCGATTCCTTGTCCGCATTGAGCAGGTCAAAGCCGATGCCGGTAAAGATGTTCGACTGGAAATCCCGGATCGATTGATAGAAAGCGGCAAAATTGAGCGTCGCCACCGACCAGTTGGCCTTCATCCCCACTTCATAGACGGTCGATTTTTCCGGCCGGGCAAAGCGCCCGCCATAGCGCAGGTTGGTTGTGGCCAAACCGCTGGCGGCAATCGCGGCGGAATCGGACAAGGCCGGGCGGCTGTCGCGCGACAGGTTGATCGAACTGGCCTTAAACCCCGTGCCAATGCTGGCATAGAAATTCAGGTGCTTGTTGGCCTCATAGGCCAGGCGCGCGGTAAAAGACAGGTTGCCGTCATTGGTCCGCCCGCTTTCCACGCTGTTGGGCACATTAAGGAAAGGCGGCATGAATTGCAGCGCGCGCAGAGCCATCAATTGCGCCGTCTGGTTCGACACGCCCGTCACCACCGAATTATAGGCGGTGGGGTTGGCGCTGGCAAAAGCGGCAATCTGGGCCGGAGAGGCAAAGCCGCCCGGAACCGAGAGCAACCCGCCGATCGACTGCGAAATGCCCGCATTGGTGGCTGCCGAACGCATCGCCGTCAGGTCAATGCCCGAAAAGACATCGCTCGACGACACGCCGGTCGAATAGCGCTTGTTGTCCTTGGTATAGTTCAAACCACCCGTCAGCGTCACGCGCGGGGCGATTTTCCAATCCATCTGGCCAAAGATCGAGATCGATTCATTGGCCAGATGATAGGCTTCGGAAAGACCCGTGCCCGACTTGAAGAACTGTCCGGTATATCGCGCCGGATTACCCTGCAACGTGCCGAAAGTCCCCTCCAGCGAGGCGACGTTGAGCGTATTGCTGCTGGCCCCTCGGATCAGCAGGTCGGCATAGGAACGCATTTGCGAACCATAGCGCAGGGCGCCGGTCTGGTTGATCTTTTCGTTGAAATAATAGGCGCCCAACAACAGGTTGACCTTCTCACCCAGCTTGGCATTGGCGCGCAATTCCTGGGTAAAGGTGTTGATCCGGACCGTCGCGCTGTTTTCGCCCAGCAGGTCGGCCGAGGTAAAATCGCTGTCCTGATTGTTGTAATTGCTGTTGCGGCGATAGGCGGTGATCGAGGTCAACTTTACCCCGCCGATTTCATGATCAATCTGCGCCGAAAAGCCATAGTCGCGGATGCGGTTGGTCGAATTGAAATTGTTATAAACATCGCCAAAGGGGTTCGATGGCGAATTAACCCGCCCGCCCAGCGAATTAATCGCCGCCGTGCTGGACGAAGATAACAGATTGACGACCGCGCAACAGGTTTCATCGATCCGCGAATAATCCGCAATGATGCGTACCCGCGGCCCATTGTCCGGCACCCACAGCAATTGGCCACGCACGAACCAGCGGTTGCGGTTATTCGTATTCGCGCCCGTGTTGCCGTCATGCACAAAGCCGTCGCGGCGATTGTACCCGCCCGCCACGCTGACCGCGACCGTGTCGCTGAGCGGCGTTGTGTACATGCCTTTGACGATCAGGGAATTGTAATTGCCATAGGCGACTTCGGCGCTGCCGCCGGGCTTGAACTGCGGCTCCATGGTCGAAATGGAAACCACGCCCGCGCTGGCGTTCTTGCCGAACAGAGTCGATTGTGGACCGCGCAGCACTTCCACCCGCTTTACATCGGGGAAGTCGGCAATCTGGGCCGCGCTGCGCGAACGATAGACGCCGTCGATGAAGACGCCCACGCTGGGTTCGATACCGGCATTGTTGGCGCCATTGCCGAAACCGCGGATAAAGAAATTGGTCTGCGCGCTCGATTGATGGACCGCCACGCGCAAACTGGGCACCACACTGGCCAGATCCTTGATGTCGCGGATCTTGGCATGGTTGATGACATCGGCCGATGTGACCGTCACGGCCACCGGCACCTGTTGCAGCGTCTGTTCGCGCTTGGTCGCGGTGACCACGATCTCATTATTGATCGGATCTTCCTCGGCCGCGATTGCCGGCCCGGCAAAGGCCAGGGCAAGTCCGGCCCCGCCCGCCTTTAACGCCATTCGGCGTCGGGACGCCTGCGCGCTCCTTGCGCAGGTCAGAGTCGTAAAAGCATCGCCTGCGCGTTCCCCGCGCGAGAACGTAATGTGGTTCATACAAACCCGTTCCTTCCCACGAACCGACATGTGGACAGGCCCCCCGCCTGTCATACTGTCGGTTTCATTATTATCATGCCGAAGGGTATTCTTTGTCGGCACTTTGCTCAATCCTTTAACGTTGTAGCCTTTGGATTATCCCACAAAATCTTATCAAAAATACAAAAGCGCCCCAGATTTTCCCGAAGTGTGTCAATCTGGTCAGCATGGACACTCACTCTCGAGTCTTGCCCAAAGCCGCTGCGTAAGCTAGGGGCGCGCGCATGCTGCGGCGCAACCAAGCGCCACTCCCATAACGGGCTGACCCGCCCGCTGTTTCAGAAAGCCCTTTTGATGTCTGGCCCGCTTCCGCTTCGCAATATCGCGATCATCGCCCACGTTGACCATGGTAAGACCACCCTGGTTGACCAGCTCTTCCGCCAGTCCGGCACGTTCCGCGACAACCAGCGCGTCGAAGAACGCGCGATGGACTCCAACGACCTCGAAAAAGAGCGCGGCATCACCATCCTTGCCAAGCCGACCTCGATCGAATGGGATGGCCATGAATCGGGCCCCGTCCGCATCAACATCGTCGACACCCCCGGCCACGCCGACTTTGGCGGCGAAGTGGAACGCATCCTCTCGATGGTCGACGGCGTGATCCTGCTGGTCGACAGCTCGGAAGGCGCGATGCCGCAGACCAAGTTCGTGACCGGCAAGGCGCTGGCGCTGGGTCTCAAGCCCATCGTCGTCGTCAACAAGGTCGACCGCCCCGATCAGCGCATTCAGGAAGTGCTGGACGAAGTGTTTGACCTGTTCGTCAGCCTCGAAGCCAATGACGAACAGCTTGATTTCCCTGTCCTTTACGCATCGGGCCGCAACGGTTACGCCGGTTACGACCCCGAAGCGCGCGAAGGCACGCTGGAACCCATGTTCAAGCTGATCGTCGATCACGTGCCGCCGCCGGCGCTGGACGTCGATGCGCCCTTCACCTTCCTTGCCACGCTGCTGGACCGCGACAACTTCCTTGGCCGCGTGCTGACGGGCCGCGTTCAGTCGGGCTCGATCAAGGTCAATGACCCGATCCGCGCGCTGGACATGGACGGCAATGTGATCGAAACGGGCCGCGCTTCCAAGCTGATGGCCTTCCGCGGTCTGGACCGCGTGCCCGTGGATGAAGCCAAGGCCGGCGACATCATCTCGCTGGCCGGTCTGGCGGTTGCAACCGTGGCCAACACCGTCGCCGCACCCGAAGTGGTCGAACCGATCAAGGCCCAGCCGATCGATCCGCCGACCCTGTCGATGCGCTTTGCCGTGAACGACTCGCCGCTGGCGGGCCGCGAAGGCAGCAAGGTGACGAGCCGCATGATCCGCGACCGTCTGGAACGCGAAGCCGAATCGAATGTTGCCATCCGCATCACCGAATCGGCCGACAAGGACAGCTTCGAAGTTGCCGGTCGCGGTGAACTTCAGTTGGGCGTTCTGATCGAAACCATGCGCCGCGAAGGCTTCGAACTGGGCATCAGCCGCCCCCGCGTGCTGTTCGGCACCGATGAAGACGGCAACCGCACCGAACCTTATGAAACCGTTCTGATCGACGTGGACGAAGAATTTTCGGGCACGGTCGTTGAAAAGATGGCGCTGCGTAAGGGCGAAATGACCGACATGCGCCCCTCGGGCGGTGGCAAGACGCGCATCACCTTTGTCGCGCCCTCGCGCGGCCTGATCGGCTATCACGGCGAATTCCTGTCCGACACGCGCGGCACGGGCATCATGAACCGTCTGTTCGACAAGTATGGCCCCTATAAGGGCAAGATCGAAGGCCGCCCCAATGGCGTTCTGATCTCGAACGGCGATGGTGAAGCGGTAGCCTATGCGCTCAACGCGCTGGAAGATCGCGGCGTGCTCTTCGTCTCGCCGCAGGAAAAGATCTATGAAGGCATGATCATTGGCGAAAACGCCAAGCCCGACGATCTGGAAGTCAACCCGATGAAGTCGAAGCAGCTGACGAACTTCCGTTCGACCGGCAAGGACGACGCCATCCGTCTGACGCCGCCGCGCGTGATGACGCTGGAACAGGCGATTGCCTATATCGACGACGACGAAATGGTCGAAGTGACGCCCAAGTCGATCCGTATCCGCAAGGCGATCCTGGACCCCAATGAACGCAAGAAGGCCTCGCGCAAGGCGGGCTGATCTTTCGGGATTGGTTTGAAACACGAAAGGCCGGAAGGGACGCCCCTTCCGGCCTTTTTGTTGGGGGGATAACGGATATTGGCCCCCTATCCCGAAAACACCGCCCGCCACATCATCAACCAGGCAAAGTTGTTGGCCCCTTGCGGGTCCAGCGTCCGCACGTCCAAATCGACAGAACACCGCCCCATGATCGGCGCAAAGCGCAAGGTAATCGGTACGCGTGCGGCCGGGGTGACGCCGGTGGTAAAGGCGCAAACCACTTTATCCCCGTCGCGAATGGTCATCGACACTTCGACCATGGGCGCACTCTCATGCTCCAGCGAGAGTTCGGTGGAAAAGCTGTTCTGTCCCGATGCCGGGAAATCGGCCGACAGGATGCGCAATGCCCCCGCATCACCATGGGGAGGATGCAGGAACAGACTGTCCCCCCGCATCTGGATGGTTTCCCCCACCACGCCGCCTTCAATCTTTTGCGCGTTGGACGTGCGCAGCACATCGGACAGCAACACTTCGGGCGCGGCGGTCGGCTGGGCCTTTGGCATCGCAATCGACATGGTGCCAAGTTTGGCGCACCAGCTCGTGCTGATCACATCATACAGCAGTGCGTCATAACGCGTCAGCGCCATCATCGCCTGCATTTCCGTGCGGGACAGCGTCATCACGCTGCGCTCCTTTGACGGATTGGTCATCAATCGGGGCAGGCTGCTGCCTGGATCAAGCCCAAGCGCGGCCATCACGGCAAAGACCGATTCCCGCAGCCGTTCGAAGAGGATGACCCCGTCAAAGCGCCCCATGATGGCAATCGCTTCCTGCGCATCGGCGATGGTCAGCGGGCCGGTCCGTTTATCCAGAATCATACGGACCTGCGGATTATCAAACATCGTCTCAAACCCGTCGAGATCACGCGCACGCCCCGCCATCCATTCCAGTAGGCTCATGCCGGATGCCGCATCCTTGAGCGCCCGTACCCGCCCGTCGCCCGACAGCGCATCCCCCGCATAGGCCTGTATGTGGTAATAGGTGCTCAACACATGATCGATCGGGTTGCGCAGGCTGGTCAGCTTATAGGCATCGATCCCGGCCGCATCCATGGCGCGCAACACATTGGCGTGGCTCAGATGCCCCGCCAGCATGGCCGAATCGCGCATCGCATGGGAAAGATCGGCCCCGCTGTCATCCTGTTCGAATACATCCAGAGCATGCGGGCCGGGCCAGTTGTCGCGCAGCAAACGTGTGATGGACGAACCCGCGGTCTTTGGCACGTGGCAAAAGATCAGCCGCGCAAAATGCATTTTCATTGTAATTCCATGACCCTTTCAGAGCGATCCGCCCCAAAACCTGCTGCGCCTCCCTATCCCCGGCATGGCCTAGGACATTCGCTTATTCCCGCCCAGCATGATCACCTCCAAATATGAGCAAATTGCCAGCCTGCGCCCCAAGGCATGATGAACAATGGCTGCAAACTGCATCCCGATTCCGTTCAGCAAGGGAGGCGTAGAACACGAATCAACGGCAACAAGGAGCCTCAAGTAAAGGCCCCCCAAGCCAAACCCAGAGAGGTGTAACATGAGCCAGTTCACGAAGAAGACGATCACTGCGGTGGCCTTGGCCGCCAGCGCTATTGCCACATTTGCCGCCACCCCCGCGATGGCTGACCCCTATGGCCGCGGCGGATACGGTGGTCATCGCGGCGGCGGCGATGCCGTTGCGGCCGGCGTGATCGGCGGCATCATCGGTTTGGGCATTGGCGCGGCCATTGCCTCTGACCGCCCGCGCCGCCAGGTTTATGCGCCCGTTTACGCGCCGCCCCCGCCGGTCGCCTATGCTCCGGCCTATGCCCCCGCCTATGCTTATGCCCCGCCGCCGCCGGTCTATGTGGTTGAACGCAGCTGGGCATGGCGTGACGGTTATTACTGGGACCACCATGGCCGCCGCTACTTCCGCGATGGTCGCCCCTATGACGATTATGGCCGCCGCGGTTATTACGACGGTCCCCGTCGCGGCTGGTAAAGCCTGACAAATTTGGCGGGGTGTCTCCTTCCCCTTGGCACCCCGCCGCCCCCTCTCTCCCAGAGCCCATCCATGCACCCTCTGCAGCATGGCGGGGCCAAACTTTCAGGCGCATGGCGGGCCGATAGCGACCTTTCGGGTCATTCCCCTCGCCATGCGCCGACCTTTTGTCCCAACCTTTGTCGCGGGCCTCTCGCCAAAAGGCACTGGTTTCGCTATGGCGCGCGCGATGACTCTCCCAACAAAAACCAGTGACCTGCGCGTTGCGCTTTTCAGCGGCAATTACAACATGGTCACCGATGGCGCGAACAAGGCGCTCAACCGTCTGGTCGGCTATCTTCTGGCGCAAGGCGCGCAGGTGCGCGTCTATTCGCCCACCGTCGCGGTGCCCGCCTTTGAACCGGCCGGCGATCTGGTCAGCTTGCCCAGTTTTGCCATTCCCGGCCGCACCGAATATCGCGTGGCCACCGGCCTGCCCGCCTCGGTCCGCCGCGATCTGGAGGCGTTCGCGCCCAACATCGTCCACGTATCCAGCCCCGACCCGTCGGCCCACCGCGCCGTCACATGGGCGCGCGACCACGGCCTGCCTGTTTTGGGCAGCGTGCATACCCGGTTTGATACCTATCCACGCTATTACAATCTGGCCTGGGTCGAACCCATCCTCACGGCCATTTTGCGCCGTTTCTATCGCCGGTGCGACGGATTGGTCGCGCCGTCGGAATCCATGGCGCAGGTCCTGCGCGAACAGCGGATGAATTACGACATCGCGCTGTGGAGCCGGGGCGTCGACCGCCACATTTTTGACGCCAGCCGCCGCGACATGGCATGGCGCCGCAGCCTTGGCATTGCCGATGATGAAGTGGTCGTGGGCCTGTTCAGTCGCCTTGTCATGGAAAAGGGCCTCGATGTCTTTTCCGACACGATCGACCAATTGGTGGCCAAAGGCGTCAAGCACCGCGTGCTGATCGTGGGCGATGGCCCCGCGCGCGAATGGTTTGAAAACCGCCTGCCCTCCAACGCGGTCTTTGCCGGTTATCAGGCGGGCACCGACCTTGGCCGCGCCGTGGCCAGCATGGATATCCTCTTCTTCCCCTCGATCACCGAAACCTTTGGCAATGTCACGCTTGAGGCGATGGCCTGCTCGCTGCCGGTGGTCTGCGCCGAGGCGACGGGGTCGGAAAGCCTGGTCGACAATGGCCATTCGGGCCGCCTGGTCCGGCCCGGCCATATCAACGCCTTTGCTCAGGCCGTGCGCGCCTATATCGAAGACCCCGCCCTGCGCGCCGCCCATGGCGCCGCCGGGGAAGCGCGCAGCCGCGATTTCTCGTGGGATCGGATCAATCAATCCGTGGCCGACACCTATCTGCGGTTGATCCGACAGAAGGCGCGGGTGGGCAAGTAAGGGTTTAGGTGCGAGGGTCTAGACCCTCGCGCTCCCGTTACTGTCTATGTTGCGCTATGGGTTTGACGTTTGGTGTCGGGCGCGCCGTTTGAATTTTAGAGCCTGCGGCGCCAATTCACTTGCGCCGCAGGCTTTCAAACATCTGGCATCAACGCAACGCCGCCAACCATCCCCACCCCATAACGGGATTGCAAAGGGCCCCCGCCCTTTGCCCGCCGGAGGCACCTTAAACCTCCCGCCGGAGGCAAACCTTCCTTTTCCTTTCATTCCCTCCTACATACCCTCCATGCCCGACTTGTTTGCCGCCGACGATCCCGCGCCCACGCCCCGCGCCATCCCGACGGGCGCGATTCCCTTGGCCGAACGCCTGCGCCCGACCGGCCTTGATGAAGTCATCGGACAGGAACATCTGACCGGCCCAAACGGCGCGATTGGGCGGATGGTGGCGGCGGGCAGCCTGTCGAGCATGATCCTGTGGGGGCCGCCGGGAACGGGCAAGACCAGCATCGCGCGCCTTCTGGCTGCGGCAGTCGGCATGCGCTATGCCGCAATCAGCGCGGTCTTTTCCGGCGTTGCGGACCTGAAACGCATGTTTGCCGAGGCGGAAGGCGCGCTGGCGCTGTCGGGGCGGCGGACGCTGTTGTTCGTGGATGAAATCCACCGTTTCAACCGGGCGCAGCAGGATGGCTTCCTGCCCTATGTGGAACAAGGCGTTGTGACGCTGGTGGGGGCAACCACCGAAAACCCGTCCTTCGCCCTCAACGCCGCTTTGCTCAGCCGCGCGCAGGTGCTGATCCTGCACCGGCTTTCCCCCGAAGCGCTGGGTCACCTGTTGGCCCGTGCGGAGGAAGCCGAGGGCGTGCCCCTGCCCCTGACGCCCCCTGCGCGCGAGGCTCTGGTGGCCAGCGCGGATGGCGACGGGCGGTTCCTGCTGGGTCAGGCTGAGACCTTGTACAATGCGCAGATCGCATCTCCGCTCGATCCATCCGAATTGGGCCAATTCCTGCAACGCCGCGTCGCCGTCTATGACAAAGATCGCGACGGCCATTACAACCTGATCTCGGCGCTGCACAAATCGGTGCGCGGGTCCGACCCTCAGGCGGCGCTTTATTACCTTGCGCGGATGCTGACCGCGGGCGAAGATCCGATGTATCTGCTGCGCCGCCTTGTCCGCATGGCGTCCGAGGACATTGGCCTTGCCGATCCGATGGCGTTGCAACAATGCCTTGCGGCCAAGGATGCGTTCGAATTTCTGGGCAGCCCGGAGGGCGAATTGGCCATCGCGCAGGCCTGCCTCTATCTGGCCAGCGCGCCCAAATCGAACGCGGCCTATAAGGGATGGAAAGAGGCCGCCGCCAGCGCCAAGGCCACCGGATCGCTGATGCCGCCCGCCAACATCCTGAACGCGCCGACAAAGCTGATGAAAGAGATCGGTTACGGGGCGGACTATGCCTATGACCACGACGCGCCCGATGCTTTTTCCGGCGCCAATTACTGGCCCGAAGGCATGGCGCCCCAGCGATTCTATCGCCCGGTGGAACGCGGTTTCGAGCGCGAAATCCTCAAGCGTCTGGAATGGTGGGACCGCAAAAGGCGTGAACGGGCGGGCGAGTAAATGCCGCCCCGCTTCACCCATTTCGCCGCCATCGACTGGTCCGGCGCAGCGGGAGAACGCCATAGCGGGATTGCCGTTGCGATCATGGCTCTGGATGATCCCGCCCCGCAACTTGTGCGCCCCGATCATGCCTGGTCGCGCGGTGAAGTGCTGGAATGGCTGGTCCATGAAACGCCGCCGCACGCGCTTTTCGGCTTTGACCTTGGCCAATCGCTGCCCTTTGTCGATGCCGGTGCATTCTTTCCCGGATGGCCGGAAAGCCCGCCCGATGCACGCTCGCTTTGGGCGATGGTCGATGCACTATGTGCCTCTGATCCGCATCTGGGCGTATCGTCCTTTGTCGATCACCCGGAGATTGCCCGCCATTTCCGCCGCCATGGCAGCCGAGAAGGCGACCTGTTCGGCGGCGGTCGCGGACGTTTTCGGGCAACCGAATGGGCGCAAGGTCTGATGGGATGCGCCCCCACCAGCAATTTCAATCTGGTGGGCGCGGCGCAGGTTGGCAAAGGATCGCTGTCGGGCATGAGGCTGCTCAACCGCCTGCCCCGCGACATTGCGGTTTGGCCGATCGATCCTTTGCCCGGCGCGGGAAAGGTCGTGGTCGAAATCTATACCACCATCGCCGCCATCGCCGCAGGCCGCAGCGCCCGCAACAGCAAGATCCGCGACGCGGACGCCTTGGCCAAAGCCTTGACCGCGCTGGGTTGTACAGCCGGCGCGCTGCCAGACCGCGTCACCGACCATGCCGCCGACGCCCTGATCACGGCCGCATGGCTACGCATCCACGCCCATCGCGAAGAATTATGGCACCCATCCGTCATGAATCCCAAAATTGCGCAAACCGAGGGCTGGACCTTCGGCGCAATTTGAGGCTATGGGGCTTTCGCGCGCCAGATAGCGCCATTCATGGGCCGGATTAGCACAGCGGTAGTGCAGCGGTTTTGTAAACCGAAGGTCGGGGGTTCGATCCCCTCATCCGGCACCATGATTTCCCAAGGTTTCCGCCACTTTCCAGCATAGACCAAAGCGCGAAACGCAGATTTGCGTTGCGCTGCTTGGCGCGGTCACTTCTGCCTATATCCCCAATAGAAATGGCCGCCCAACCTTTCGGTTGAGCGGCCATCTTTGAAACAATCTGCTTCGCGTAATTCAGATCAGAAGCTGAAAGCAGCATCGATACCGAAGGTGCGCGGTGCGTTGTAGTTGGCATAGTCACCCAGCGAGGTGTTGGCACCGCTGCGGCGATAGATGTGCTGTTCGTTGAGCATGTTGCGAGCCCAGAGCGAGAGCGTCACCTTGCGCTTGTCCGCGCCCAGTTCCAGATCGGCCAGAGCCAGACGACCGTTCACGATGAAGCTCTTGTCGGTCATCAGCTGTTCGCTGACGAACGAGTGAACCGGATCGCTGTAGTTGCCATCGAGGTGCAGACGGATTTCCGCGCCATTGTGACCAACCGGACGGGTATAATCGGCCGACACCGAGAAGGCGTTCTTGGGCGTATAGAGGATGTACACCGGCTCATACACAGCAGCGGTCGTGCCATACTGCTGAACGTTCAGCGCTTCCTGCACCGTGTTACGCGCCAGCGGAACGTGGGTGTAGGTATAGGCATACGAAACGTTGGCGGTCAGGCCTTCCATCGGACGCACGGTCAGGTCGGCTTCCACGCCGCGGATGCGGGTGGTGCCCTGGGCGTTCACGGTTTCCAGCGTGTTACGCACGGTGCCGTTCGACTGCAGGATGAAGTAGTTGAAGTCGACCTGCGTGTTGGTGCGATCCATCATGTAGGCGGCAACGTTGAAGCGCACCTTGCGGTCGAAGAATTCCGACTTGAAGCCGACTTCATACGCCTTGACTTCTTCCGGACCGAACGAGCGATAGTTCAGCGAGCGCGAGCTGGCGCCGCCAGCGCGATAGCCGGTCGAGAACTTGGCATAGACGTTAATGTCGCGGTTTGCCTGATAGGCCAGCACGACCAGCGGGTCGAAACGGTTGTTTTCCTGGGCAAAGGTGAAGCTGGTGGCCGCACCGTTGACGGTGAACAGGTTACCGTTCTTCTTGTCCTTGGTGTAACGACCGCCAACCGTCAGGTTCAGCGCGTCGGTGGCGTGGAAGGTCGTCTGACCGAACGCGGCATAGCTCTTGGCCCAGGCGATCGAGGCGCGGGCAACGGTCGCCTGCAGATAGGTCGACGGATCGTTGATCGTGTAACCCGTCATCGTCGCGTTCCAACGGTTGGTGTTGGGCGTGCGGGCCGAGTCATTGGCGCGTTCGCTGAAATAGTACAGGCCGCCGACATAGTCGAACTTGCCCGCGCTACCCACCAGCTGCAGCTCCTGGCTGAACTGGCGCTGGTCGAGCCACGAGAGCGAGTAGCGGCTGAAGTTGGTGTTAGCACCCCAAACCGGGGTACGGTGCGCGCCGCCCGAGTTGTCCCACTGTTCATCGCTCACGGTGCGCCATGCGGTGATCGAACGCAGTTCGAGCGAAGGAGCAACCTTGTAGGCGATGCGCGAGGTGAAACCCTGCGAGATGTCGATGCTGGGCTTCTGGGGCACGCCGATGTCGGCGGTGTCCATGCGGCCGCGGCCATAGGTGATCAGCGACTTGCCGCTGCTGTCCTTGGGCAGAGTGGCCAGAGCGCTGGGGGCGATGGTCACGAGCTGGGTATAGAACGGGGTGTTTTCGTCGCGCGACTTGTCATACGACAGGTCAACGGTCAGACCTTCGATCGGCTTCCAGCGGGCGGTGATGCGGCCGCCGGCGCGGTGATACTGGTTGAAACCGGCCTGACCCGCCAGCGGGTTCTTCACGGTCGGATCCTGGTGCTGAAGCACGCCGTCCAGCTTGATCGAGATGTTGTTGAATTCGGGCAGGTTGATGTGGGCCTGCGCGTTATAGGCGCCATAGTTGCCTACGCCGCCGTTGATCGTGCCTTCGGCGCGGCCGGTGGGGGCCTTGATGACCATCGAAACGGCGCCGCCTTCGGTGTTACGGCCGAACAGCGTGCCCTGCGGGCCCTTGAGCACTTCGACGCGCTCCAGATCGTACAGGCTGGCGTTCAGGCCATGCTGACGGCCCAGATAGACGCCGTCGAGATAAATGCCGACGCCCTGTTCACGGGCGGGCTGGTTCGCGTCGTCGGGAACGATACCGCGGATACCCACGGTCAGAGCCGACTGGCGCGCTTCAAAGGTCGAGATGCGCAGCGAGGGCACCGAACCGTCGGCCAGATCCATCAGGCTCTGAACGTGACGCTTCTTGATTTCGTCGGCGCTCATCACGGCGATGGCAATGGGCGTCTTTTGCAGGTTGGTTTCGCGCTTGGTTGCGGTCACCACGATGTCGGTCAAACCGCTGGTGGGCGCATCGGCGGCAGCGTCAGCAGCAGCATCGGCGGCATAAGCAGGAGCGGCGACGGCCAGCAGACTTGCCGCGGCGAGGAAACGAGAAGCAGAAAACATAAAACCCCCATCAGGTTGGCCAGTGGGAGAATGGGAGAATTCCCCATCCGGCCTAGGTATTCGGTGCTGTGTTGAGGCCGCCAATAGGTGGAGGGGGTTGCACTTTTTTGACGGGAATATGACAGAACCATGACATTGCAATGTGGTGCACAAATGACACACATGGCCATGTCATAAGATCGAAAATCACATACAATACAGTGATTTATTCAGCATTTCACAAGCAGACTTAAAACACCAAAACCCGGCCTTTCCGCCATTGTGACAGCGAAAATGACGGCGGACTCATCATTCCACCGGCGTTTCATCCGATATTTTGGCTCGCTATTGTGACACTCGCCCACCAAATTGGACGGGCGAGGCAGAGATTCCTCCCTGCCTCAACCTATCACGCCACCTGCGCCGAATCGTGCCGGATCGCGGCCTCAATGGCCTCGGGAATCGCTGGATCATCAATCGTGGGCGGACAGGTCCATGCCTCACCATTGACGATCTTGCGCAAAAGATTGCGTAAAATCTTGCCCGACCGCGTTTTGGGCAAGGCACCGACAACATAGGCGGTCTTGAGCGCGGCCACCGCACCCAATTCTTCCCTGACTGCGGCAATCACCCGCATGGACAAGGATGTATCGGCATCAAACCCGGCGCGCGGCACGACAAAGGCGATGGGCACCATCCCCTTGATCGCATCATCCGCGCCGATCACCGCGCATTCGGCCACGCCATCTTGCGCTGCGACAATCTGCTCCATCTGGCCGGTGGAAAGGCGATGGCCCGCGACATTGATGATATCATCGGTGCGGCCCATAATATGGACAAAGCCGTCGGCATCGATAAAACCCGCATCGCCCGTTTCATACCAGCCGGGGAAAGCGGCAAAGTTCTTTTCCCACCCCGCCTTGTTGTTCCACAACGTTCGGAACGCGCCGGGCGGCAAAGGTTCGCGCACCGCGACAAAGCCGGACTGCCCCGTCTCCACCGGCTTTCCATCATCGCCCAGGATGGCAATTTCATAACCCGGCACCGGAAAGCCCGCGCTGCCCGGGCGGCGGCGCGTGTCGCCCATCGCATGGCATGTCGCAACACCGGGCCAGCCCAGCTCTGTCTGCCACCAGTGGTCGATCACCGGCAGGGCGCTATGCTCCTCCAGCCAGTGGATCGTGTCAGGATCGGCCCGTTCCCCGGCAAGGAAGACCGCCTCCAACGGCCCCGTGCCAATGTCGCGAAGGAAAGACGCCGAGGGGTCCTCTTTGCGGATGGCGCGGATCGCAGTGGGGGCGGTGAAGAACACCTTGACCCCATGGCGCTTGATCGTGCGCCAGAACGTGCCCGCGTCGGGCGTCCCCACCGGCTTGCCTTCGAACAGAACCGTCGTCGCGCCCACCAGCAGCGGCGCATAGAGAATATAAGAATGGCCCAGAACCCAGCCCAGATCGCTGGCCGCCCAAAACACATCGCCCGGACCGACATCATAAATATTGGCCATGCTCCATATGAGAGCCACCGCATGACCGCCATTTTCGCGCACGACACCCTTGGGCGTGCCGGTGGTGCCGCTGGTGTAAAGGATATAAAGCGGGTCATCGGCCGCCATGGCCGCAGGCGGCGGAACGGGATCGGCGCGGACTTCCTCGATCAATGCGGCCCAATCCAAATCGCGCGGGGCGACAAGGTCGGCCTGCAAGGCTTCCCTCTGGAACAGCACCACATGGTCGGGCTGATGGGACGATGTGCGCAGCGCCTCGTCCACCATCGGCTTATAGGCAATCTTGCGCGAACCTTCGACCCCCGCGCTGGCGGTCAGGATCAGGCGCGGGGTGGCGTCATCGATGCGTTTGGCCAATTCGTGGGCGGCAAACCCGCCAAACACCACCGAATGCACCGCCCCCAACCGCGCACAGGCCAGCATGGCAAACAGCGTCTGGGGAATCATCGGCATATAGAGGATGACCCGATCACCTTTGACCACGCCCAATCGCGCCAACATCGCGGCGACGCGGCCAACCTCATGTGCCAGATCGGCATAGGAATAGGTTTCGACGGTATCGGTGACGGGGCTGTCATAAATGATGGCGGCGGCATCGCCGCGCCCGGCCACAACATGGCGGTCAATCGCATTGACGGCGGTGTTCAACGCCCCATCGGGAAACCAGCCGCGCGCATCGTCCCATGCGCGCGACGGTTGATCCATCCATTCAACAGCATCCGCTGCGCGGCCCCAAAATGCCTCGCGATTACAGATACTTTCTTTCCAAGCAGAAGTATAAAGCTCGCTCATGGCCATCCTCGTTTTTATGATTTATGGCCATGACTATCAGCTTATCGGAATGTTTTCGATAGAACGACTAAAGTCGGATCACCTTCGAAGGCTTCGGGGGTAAAGCCCTTGTCGCGCTCCACCTCGATGGCGGCATGGTTGTCGCGGCTTTCGATCGAGATCACGCGGCGCACGCCCCGGCGTTCCCCTTCTCGCGCCAAAAGGTCGAGCATCGCCCAGCCCACGCCGCGCCCGCGATAATCGGCGCGCACCGAAACGGCGACTTCGCCGGTATCCATTTTGCCATCACAGGCCAGCAGGCCCGATGCGACCAGTTCGCCCGTCACATGGTCAAAGGCGATATAGCTTTCGCTGCGGAAATGGTCGGCGTGGAGCAGAGGATCGAGCTGATCATGACTGACATGTTCGCCCGCGGCAAAAAAGCGGAAGCGGCGGTCCTGTTCGGACACCGAATCGAAGAAAGTCGTCAGCGCGGCCTCGTCCGCCTCTGTGGCCGGGCGCACGTCCAGAACCACGCCGTCGCGGGTGGTAAGCTGGTGGCTGATCGCGGTATCGGTGGTCATCGAAAGTCTCCTCAAAAAGCAGGGATTGACGGGAGGCAGGATGAACGCGCCTTTGGGCGCAAAAGAACAGTCGCGCCTTGATCTGGACCAAATAGGCCTGATCATGACGCGACTTTCAAGGGAGTAGGACTTAAGTATTATTCATCGATGTTGCGGCGAAAAGTCTCGGGCAAAAAGAACAGGCCAAAGAAGAAGGTAGCCGCCGCCACCACCACGGGATACCAGAAACCGTGATAGATATCGCCATTGGCCGCCACCATGGCAAAACCGATGGCGGGCAACAGACCACCCAGCCAGCCATTGCCGATATGATAGGGCAAGGACATGGACGAATAGCGGATCCGGCTGGGGAAGAGTTCGACCAGCATGGCCGCGATCGGCCCGTAAACCATCGTCACCAACAGAACGAGATAGAACAGGATCACCACCACCAACGGCTTGTTGATCTGGTCCGGGTCGGCCTTGGTGGGATAGCCCACCTTGGTCAGTTCACCCACGACGGCGGGGGCATCATCCTTGGCCGGTTTGCCGACAAGGGCGGTGGTGAACGCAGCGATGGCCGCCTTCTTGTCCTCTCCGGTCAGTTTGGCCGGATCGGGGGCGGTGATCGTGGTGTTGCCGATGGACACGCTGGCGGTGGTGCCTGCGGGCGCTTCGACGTTCTCGTAATTGATTGCCGCCTTGGCCAGGGCGTTTTTGACAATGTCGCAACTGGTGGTGTCAAACTTGTTGGCGCCAACGGGGTCGAATTGCGATGAACATTCACCCGGATTGGCGGTTACCTTGACCGGCGCATTGGCCTGCGCATGGGCCAGCGCGGGATTGGCCGCTTCGGTCAAGGCGTGGAACACCGGGAACATGGTCAGCGCCGCCAGAGCGCAGCCCGTCAGGATGATCGGCTTGCGCCCGATCTTGTCCGACAACGATCCGAAGAAAAGAAAGAAAGGCGTGGCCAGAGCCAATGCGATGATGATCAGCGTATTGGCGGTCAAACCGTCAACCTTCAGCATCTTTTCAAGGAAATACATCGCATAAAGCTGGCCCGTGTACCACACGACCGCCTGCCCCGCGATGGCGCCGAAGAAAGCGATCAGCACGATTTTCAGGTTCGACCACTTGCCAAACGCATCTTTCAGCGGGGCCTTCGACCCTGTTCCTTCCGACTTGATCTTTTGGAACACCGGGCTTTCATGCAGTTTCAGGCGCAACCACAGGCCCAACACCAGGAACAGGCCCGAAATCAGATAGGGCACGCGCCAGCCCCATTCCTTGAACGCTTCCTCACCCACACCGGTGACGGGCGAACGCACGGTGATGACGATCAACAGCGCCATGGCCAGCCCCGCCGTTGCGGTGATCTGGATCCAGCTGGTGTAAAGGCCGCGCTTTCCGGCCGGGGCATGTTCGGCCACATAGGTCGCCGCCCCGCCATATTCGCCGCCCAGCGCCAGCCCCTGAAACATGCGCAGCACCACCAGCATGATCGGCGCGGCCACGCCCACCTGCTTATACGTGGGCAAACAGCCGACAAGGAAGGTCGAAAGCCCCATCACCGTCAGTGTGATGATAAACGTGTACCGACGCCCGAACAGATCGCCGATATGGCCAAACACCAGCGCGCCAAAAGGCCGCACGATGAACCCGGCTGCAAAAACCAGCAGCGCCATGATAAACGACGTGGTCTGGTTCAGGCCCGTCAGGAATTGCGCCGCAATGATCGCGGTCAGCAGGCCGTAGAGATAGAAATCATACCATTCAAACACCGTACCCAGCGAGCTGGCCGTGATGACCAGTTTTTCATCGTGGGTTGCCACATGATGTTTGGGCAATTTGCCCAGATCCTGTGCCGTCTCATGTAAAATTGACATGGCAGGCGCTCCCATAAGGGCCTTTGGCCCCGTTTTATGATTTGGATTAAATCAGAAATTATATCTCGCGGCAAATTCGATGCGGTCGATATTGCCTTTCTGGCCGCTGACAATTTCGCGCTGTCCGTGGCGATATTCGATGCCCAGATCCACCGCACGCACCGGCGAGTAGAACAGATTGACCGCCCCCGACCACGCCCGCTTGTTATAGGCGGCAATCGCCGCCGGATTGAGCGAGGCATCATAATCGACCATCTGCATCGAACCGATGACATTGATGCGCAGAACCGGGCTGATCGCCACGCGGGCGGCGGCAAGGGCGGCAAAGACCCGCACATCGGCCAAACTGTTGCTGCCCGGCACATAGACCGCATCGGGGGCAAAATTCAGCCCGACATAGCGCCCGATATTCTGGCCATAGGTGGCCGAAAAACGCAGGTCGCTGGTCCGTTTTTCATTGAGCGCAATTCGCCCCGTCACCGATCCGCCAAAGCCCGGACGGGTCACGCCCGAACCCGACACTTCGGTCCGCACCTGACGGCCCAATGCGGCGAAAGTGAACTCGCCGCGCCGCGTCGCGTAATTGAGGCGCGCGATGAAATCGGGCAGATGATCGCTGCCATTTTCCACCAGCGCCGCAGAACCCGCCGTCGCGGTCGCGCTTTCCGGATTTTCAACCGCGATATGCAGCGTGGCGGCGCGGCTCAAAGGTGTCGAATAACGCACCTGAGGCTGGCGGGCGAAAACCGTGCCTTCGGTCGCGCCGACAAAATCGGTCGATTCGGGCAGGACCGCGACATTCTGGAACGTCGTCCACTCCTGTCCAAAGGTCCATTTGTCGAATTGGACAAAAGCCCGGCGCAGCGCCAGCGTATAGCCATTGGTGGTGCGCTGGCTGCCCCCGCCCGCGACATTGGCGGCGGCGCTGGCAGTGGTTTGAAAATCGGTTTCCAGATAGCCGCGCAACGTGTGCCCGGCCACCGTCGTATCCAGATTGAACCACAGCCGCGTCTGTTTGGCGGAAAAATCGGTGTCGGTGCTGCCCCGGCTGGTGGGGGTCACCACCGGGATTGCCTGGGGCAGGTAAAAGTCGCGGCCCAGCGTGTTGGTGGCCACGGTCCCGCCGTCAAAATGGCTGTAATCAGCGTTGAATTTGATGAAGCCGCCGATGCGGATATGGCTCGACCCGACGCGCATGCCTTCGGGTTCGGGCTTCTTTTCGACGACGGCAACGCGCTCGCTGGTGGCCTTGGCTTGGGTGACGGCGCTCTGGGCGATCTGGGTGGCGGCGCTGGCCTGTGTGACGGCGGCGGCCACGGCCTCGCCCTGCTGCTGGCGCGAGGCGGCGGCATCGGCGCGCAACTGGCGCACTTCGGCCTCCAGCCTTTCCAGCCGCTCCATCAGCGCCGCCTCACGCGCAGTCAAAGCCGACGCCGCGCGGGCCATGGCAACGGCGGGTGCCAACAGCGACGATGCCGTGAGCAACAGTGCCATGGCACGCATCGGTGCGCGCGCATTTTGACGAAAAACCGTCATTGATCCTCTCCATCCTTCCGGCCATCCTTTTGCGGTGGACAGTCCGGACCGTGATGCAAAGATCACCGCGAAATGGCGCATGGCACCATCCCGACCATGGTTTATTTATCCTCCCACGGTGTACGACCTTGGTAAGGGATACGACCTGCGCCATATTGACATAGTATTGGTCCAAAGAATGGGCTGCACGAGGGCCTCCCTCGGGTTACGTCCATCAGAACAAGTTTTGAGAGGAGTGCTGACGATGGGCGAAGCCATCTATCCCGTTCCCGCCGATTGGGCCGAAAAGGCCCTTGTCGACGATGCACGCTATACCGCCATGTATCAGCAATCGGTAAGCGACCCCGACGCTTTCTGGGCGCAGGAAGCCAAGCGCATCGACTGGATCAAGCCTTTTACCAAGGTGAAGAACACGTCCTATCATGCCGAGGATTTCGGCATCCGCTGGTTCGAGGATGGCACGCTCAATCTGTCGGCCAACGCGCTGGATCGTCATCTGGCGACGCGGGCGGACCAGATCGCCATCCTGTGGGAACCCGACAGCCCGGATGAGGCCGAGCGCCGCATCAGCTATCGTGAACTCCACGAAATGGTCTGCCGCTTTGCCAATGTGCTGAAAGATCAGGGCGTCAATCGCGGCGACCGCGTGACGATCTATCTGCCTATGGTGCCCGAAGCGGCTGTGGCCATGCTGGCCTGCGCCCGCGTCGGGGCGATCCATTCGATCGTGTTCGCCGGTTTCAGCCCCGAAGCACTGGCAGGCCGCGTCGAGGATTGCGGCAGCCGCATCGTCATCACCGCCGACGAAGGTCTGCGCGGGGGCAAGAAGGTTCCGCTGAAAAAGAACGTCGATGCAGCAACGGTCCATGCGCCGGGCATCGAAAAGGTCATCGTGCTGAAACGCACCGGGGGCGATGTGCCCATGGTGCCGGGCCGCGACATCGACTGGCACACGGCCTGCGCCGCCGCATCGCCCGACAACACGCCCGAAGAAATGAACGCCGAAGACCCGCTGTTCATCCTTTATACCTCCGGTTCGACCGGCAAGCCAAAAGGCGTGCTGCACACCACCGGCGGATACAGCGTGTGGGTTTCGGCCACGCATCAATATGTCTTCGATTATCGTCCGGGCCAGATTTACTGGTGCGCGGCGGATGTGGGCTGGGTAACGGGCCATTCGTACCTGATCTATGGCCCGCTGATCAACGGCGGCACCACGCTGATGTTCGAAGGCGTGCCCAACTATCCCGACCCCTCGCGCTTTTGGCAAGTGGTTGATAAATATCAGGTCGAGATCTTTTACGGCGCCCCCACCGCCCTGCGCGCGTTGATGCGCGAAGGCGATGAATGGGTGAAAAAGACCAGCCGCCAGTCGCTGCGCGTCCTTGGCTCGGTGGGCGAACCGATCAACCCCGAAGCCTGGGAATGGTATCACAAGGTCGTGGGCGAAGGGCGCTGCCCCATCGTCGACACCTGGTGGCAGACCGAAACGGGCGGGACGATGATCACCCCCCTGCCCGGCGCCACGGCGTTGAAGCCCGGCTCGGCCTCGCGTCCGTTCTTTGGGGTTCAGCCGCTGCTGCTCGACAATGACGGCACGGTGATGGAAGGCCCCGGCGACGGCTGCCTCGTGATCGCCGACTCTTGGCCGGGGCAAATGCGCGGCGTGTGGGGCGATGCGGATCGCTTCTTCCAGACCTATTTCACCACCTTTGCCGGTTATTACTTCACCGGCGACGGATGCCGCCGCGACGAGGACGGCTATTACTGGATCACCGGCCGCATCGACGATGTCATCAACGTCTCGGGCCACCGCATGGGCACGGCGGAAATCGAATCCGCGCTGGTCGCCCATGAAAAGGTGGCCGAGGCCGCCGTTGTCGGCATGCCGCATGAGATCAAGGGTCAGGGCATCTATGCCTATGTCACCTGCAACGCGGACGTCGAACCCGACGAGGCGCTGCGCAAGGAATTGGTCGCATGGGTGCGCCATGAAATCGGCCCCATCGCTACGCCCGACGTCATTCAGTTCGCACCGGGCCTGCCGAAAACCCGTTCGGGCAAGATCATGCGCCGCATCCTGCGCAAGATCGCGGAAAATGACGTCGGCAATCTGGGCGACACCAGCACGCTGGCCGACCCGTCGGTGGTTGATCACCTGTTGGCCAACCGCCCGCACATGGCCCATGCCTGATCGGCGGGCTCAAAAATCGAACCCTCTTTCACGCGGGGCCGCTGGCGAAAGCTGGCGGCCCCGTAGTTTTTGGCCGGTTCAGGGCTTGCCGCGATGGCGTGGGGGTCTATCATAAAGCGCAGAACCGACAGCCCATAAGACAAGGCGAGTCGGCAGCATCATTGCCCAAAGGCCCGATTGTAGTGACCCAGACTGTCCTGATTGCCGATGACCACCCGCTGTTCCGCCAGGCGCTCAGCCTCGCCGTCAACCGGATCCTGCCATCGGCGCGCATTATCGAGGCCGGAACATTGACCGCCGCCGCCAAGGCCGCCGCCGAGGCCAACAATCTGGCGCTGATCACGCTGGACCTGAAAATGCCCGGCGCGGTGGGTTATTCGGGCATTGCATTGCTGCACGCGGAAAAACCCGATGTGCCGATCCTCGTCGTTTCCAGCGCCGAAGGCACCGCCGCACCGCAGGAAGCCCGCGCCTTTGGTGCCATCGGTTTCCTGTCCAAAGACAGCGATCTGTCCACCATCGAGGCCAAGATTGCGGAAACACTGGGCGCGGCCAAACCCGGCGCGCATGAAGATAACGGCGAACTCGACAACATCCGCCGTGAGGTCGCGGGCCTGACGCCGACGCAGTTGAAAGTGCTGCTGGCCGTTTTGGACGGACAATTGAACAAGCAGATCGCCCACAACCTTGGCATCGCAGAGGCCACCGTCAAGGCCCATATGACCGCCATCATGCGCAAGCTGGACGTGCGCAACCGGACACAGGCGGCCTTGGTGGCGCGGTCTTTGGGGCTGGATTTGAAGGCGGTTTGATCGAGGTGGTTTTTGCCTCCGGCGGGCGTTTGAAAGTGCCTCCGGCGGGCAAAGGGACTCGGTCCCTTTGCAATCCCGTTATGGGGTTGCGCCAAATTGGCGAAGGATGGAGTTTGCGTTGGGGTGTTTAAAGCCTGCGGCGCGGAGAATGCATCCTTGTCCGCGCCGCAGGCTTTCAAAATTCAAACGTTGCGTCCGACACAAAACGCCGAACCCTAGACACAACGCATACAGTAAAGGGAGCGCTAGGGTCTAGCCCCTCGCATTAATTCCCCTTCTCAACCCCGGCCAAAAACCCTTCAATCCCCGCGACATTCGCGGGCTTGGCCATCATCACCACGCCCATTGCCACGGCGCGTTCACGGATCGCCGGATTGGTTTCCGCCGTAATCAACATGGCGGGCAAACCCGACCGCATCGCCCGCAGGCTTTCCACCACGCTCAACCCATCCTCGTCCGTGTCCAGCCGGTAATCGGCCAGCACCGCATCCACCGCCCCTTTGCGCAGGATCGCCCGCGCCGCATCGCCATCATCGGCGGCATGGGGGTGATGGCCCAGCGCCGTCAGCAGCGCGGCGGTCGCCTCCACCGTCATCGGATCATTGTCCAGCACCAGAACGTCAAGCGCCCGAACATGGGCCGCAACGCTGCCGGGCACAGGCGCGGCCTGCGGCAGGCTCATCCGCACCGCATCCTGCGCGGCGGGCAGGGTCAGGCTGAACCGGCTGCCGCGCCCGACATTGGACGCAACCTCGATCCGCGCCCCCAGCAACCGCGCGATCCGCCGCGACAGGGCAAGGCCCAGCCCCAGCCCCTCGGCCTCCACCTCACCAAGGCGGGTGAATTCGCCAAAAATCGCCTCGCGTTGTTGCGGGGGAATACCAACGCCGGTATCGATCACATCGATGCGCAATTCATCGCCCTGCGCCCCGACCCGCCATCGCGCACCCACCAAAACCCCACCATCAAGCGTATAGCGCAGCGCATTGGTGATGAAATTCTGTAACAGCGAACGCAGCAGGCCCGGATCGGTGCGCAACACCATCGGCCTGACACTCATCCGGGCCAGACGCAGTTCCAACCCCTTTTCCTGCGCCATGGGCCGAAAATTCTCGACCAGATCGCGCAGGAACGTTTCAACCAGCAAGGGTTCTGGCCGCGCCTGCACCCCGCCCGCGTCCAGCTTGGAAATGTCGAGCAAGGCGCGCAGAAGATCCTCGGCCGCAACAATCGCATTGTCCACCCGCCCGACCAGCATCCGCGAATGATCCGGCACATCGCGCGCCAGCGCCGCCGTAAACAGGCGTGCGGCATGCAACGGCTGCAACAGATCATGGCTGGCCGCGGCCAGAAAGCGCGTCTTGTCCCGATCCGCCTGCGCCAGGCGCTGGTTCGCCTCGGACAATTCATGGGTGCGTTCGGCCACACGGGTTTCCATACCGGCCAGCGTGCGCTTCAATTCGGCGCGGACCTGCGCTTCGGCGGTAATGTCGATAAAGCTGGTGACATAGCCGCCGCCCGGCATGGGGCCACCCACCATCTTGATGACCTGACCATCGGCGCGGTGGCGTTCGAACGTATATTCCTGCGCCCGGCGCAAATGGCGCAGGCGCTTTTCCACCTCATGTTCGACATCGGTGCCCGCGCCAAAATCGCCGCGCCGCGCATTGTGGCGGATCAGGTCGGCCACCGGCGCGCCGACATAGAGCAGCCCCACCGGATAATCGAACAATTGCTCATACCGCGTGTTCCACGCCACCAATTTCTGCTGACCATCGACGACGCTGATCCCCGCCTCGATATTTTCAAAGGTCGCGGCCAGCAATTGCCGCGAAAAGGTCAGCGACTGCCCACGTTCGTCCAGCAGGCGCGTCACGGCGGCAAGGCTCATCGTCCCCCCCGCCATCGCGCTGGCCACCAAGGCGCGGGCGCTGCTGGCGCCCACCACGGTGGCGATCAGTTTGCGCGCGCGCTGTGCCGAGCGGCGGTCAATGGCCATGCCGCGCCGGGCATCGGCAAATTCATGTTCGGCCCGCTCATGTCCGATAAAACTGGCGGTCAGGTCTTTGAGGTCCGACAGGTCCGACACCTGCCTTTGCCACCCCATCAGCGATGGCAGCGGATTGCCCGCCCCGCGCCGCGCAGAGACCGCAAGAAACATGACCAGATTGGCCCCCAGCGACCACAGCACCCCATGGACCAGCGGCGGCGCATGGCCCATGCCCAGCAGGCGCAACGGATCAAACGGCCCCGCCGCCAACCACAGCCGCCACCCTTCTGGCATCACCGGCGGCAACGCCAGCGTATATAGCCAAAGCACCAGCCCCGTCGCCAGACTGGCCCGTGCGGCCATGCCATCGCGATTGCCGCCAAACACCGCCAAAATCATATGCGGCGTAAATTGCGCCATCGCCGCAAAGGCCACCAGCCCGATCGAGGCCAGTGACTGGCGCGGCGAAACCATTTCGGCCCAGACCAGCGCCAGCGCAATAACGCCCACGATCGAGGCCCGCCGCACCAGCAGCATCCGCCGCCCCAGCACGCCGGCCTCGGCCCCCGCCCCGGTGCGCAGGACCGAGGGGAAGATGAGATCGTTCGACACCATCGCGGCCAGAGCGGTTGCATCGGTGATGACCATGGCGGCCGCCGCGCTGATCCCGCCGATCAGGGCAGCCGCCGCAATATGGCCATGGCCCGAGGCCAGCGGCAGATAGAGCACATAGAAATCCGGCGCGACGCCCCGGCCCAGCGCGATGATCCCAGCCCATGCAATCGGCACGACCAACACCACCATGGCCAGAACATAGGCCACCACGCCCCAGCGTGCGCGCGGCAGATCGTCCACTTCACGCGCCTCGACCAGTGCCATATAGAATTGTCGCGGCAGGACGAGGATTGCGCAGGCCGAAATCAGGGCGATGACCCATGTTTCCAGCGAAATATCCTCGGCCCGGAAATGGCGGGCCAATTGCGCCAGACCATCGGCGGCGCGCGCCTCATCGGCCTGTACCACAATGCCGATGGCCAGCGCCGCCACCAGAAACAGCGCGAGAAGCTTGATCCCCGATTCCAGCGCGATGGCGTAAACCATGCCTTCGGAACGCCCCGCACGCTCAAACCGCCGCGCGCCGAACAGGATCGCAAACAGCGCCAGCAACCCCGCCGCCGCCAGCATGGTCGGGCCGACCACCGTATCATCCTTGCCCGTAATGATGGCCACCGCCGTCCCGATGGAGCGCAATTGCAGCGCCATATAGGGGACGCTGCCCGCCAGAGCGATGATCGTGACCAGCCGCGCCACCACCACATCATGGCCAAAGCGTGCGGCGATAAAGTCCGAGGGCGTCGTCGCCTGTGTTTCGCGCAAGGTTTGGGACAAGCGCCGCAAGAAACCCGGCGCCAGCGCCAGCAAACCAATCGGCGCCAGATAAATGGGCAGAAAATTCCACCCCTCGCGCACCACGCTGCCCACCGCGCCATAGATGGTCCAACTGGAGCAATAGACCCCCAGCGCCAGCGTATAGGCGCCCAGACGCAGGTTCTTGAGGCGCCGCCGCCCACGCGGCAATTCGCTATAGGCCTCGGCAACGGCCGCCACCGCAAACAACAGGCCGATCCAGCCCAAGGCAAACAGCGCCGCCGTACCCAATCCCATGCTCAATCCCCTTGTCAGCAGGGGATTAAACCAATCGGATGGGCATGGCAAAGATCGACTTTATGCGCGGGTTTCAGGCGGCCTGTGTCCATTCCAGCGCGCTGGCGATGGCGGCGAGGAATTGGTCCGTCGCATTTTCCCATGTGAAGCGAGCGCCAAATTCCGCCGCCCCGTCCCGCGACATGGTCAAAGCGCGCGACACCGCCGCGCCCAAGTCTTCGTCCAGCGCGGCCACCGGCTGATCGGCAACCTGTCCCTCGCCCCGGCCATCCAGCCCCAGAATGTCGAGCGGCCCGGCCACCGGATAGGCCGCCACCGGCACGCCGCAGGCCAGAGCCTCGATAATCACCAGACCGAATGTGTCGGTGCGGCTGGGAAAGACAAAACAATCCGCCGCGCGATAGGCCGATGCCAGCGCCGCGCCGCTTCTTGCGCCAAGGAAATGCACATCGGGATAGCGACGCTGCATTTCGGCCAATGCAGGCCCGTCGCCCACCACGACCTTGCTGCCCGGTGTATTAAGTTCGCAAAAGGCCTCTAGGTTCTTTTCCGGGGCGACGCGCCCGACATTAAGCAGGATCGGGCGCGGCAGATCGGCCATTTCCGGCAAGATTGGCCCGGTGGGCGTGAATTGCGCATGGTCGATCCCTCGGCTCCACCGCCGGGTCTGATGCAACCCGCGCGCGGCCAGTTCGACATCAAGGCTGGGCGTGGCGACCATGATCGCCCGCGAGGCGCCATGAAAGCGCTGCATCACCGGCCAGAACCATTCCGCCGACAACCCCGAACGCAGCGCCAGATATTCGGGAAAACGCGTGTGAAAGGCGCTGGTATAAGGCACCCCGCGCGAACGGCACCAACCGCGCGCGGCCCAACCGATCGGCCCTTCGGTGGCGATATGTACGATGTCGGGGCGATATTCGTCCAGCATCCGGCGCGCATTGAAACGCGGTGCGACGGCCAAACGGATCTGGGCATAGCCGGGCATGGGCAGGGTCAGGAAACGGTCAGGCGTGATCATCTCGACCATGGCCCCGCGCGCGCGCAGATGTTCAACCGTGGCGTTCAATGTGCGCACCACACCATTGACCTGTGGAAACCAGGCGTCGCTGGCGATGGCGATTTTGGGGCATTCGTTCATGCCGGGACCGCCACCGGATCGACATCAACGGGCGCGGGCGCGCGTTCGGCGGCATTCTTCTTCAATTCAGCCAGCCAGTCGATGATGCTCATCTGACCCGCGAAATCCTCGACCAGCGCGGTGCAGCTTTCAACCCAGTCGCCATCATTGTAATAGGTGACGGCGCCGAACTGGCGGATTTCGGCGGAATGGATGTGGCCGCATACCACCCCGTCAACGCCACGCTCGGCGGCGGCATGGGCGACGGCTTCCTCATAGCGGCCGATGAACTGGACCGCGTTCTTAACCCGTTTTTTCAGGTAAGCTGAGAGCGACCAATAAGGCAGATGCATTTTGCGCCGCACCGCGTTGAAGGCCGTGTTCACCCGCAACATCAGCTCATATGCCTTGTCGCCAAGGAAGGCGAGCCAGCGATGGTAAAGAACGATGGCATCAAACGCATCGCCATGCACCACCAGCAACCGCCGCCCATCGGCCGTTGTGTGGACCGCATCGAGCAGCAATTCCACCCCGCCAAAGGTCAGGCCGGCATAGGGGCGCAGCATCTCGTCATGGTTGCCGCAGATAAAGACGACCCGCGTGCCGCGATGCGCCATTTTCAGAATGCGCCGCAGCACTTCATTATGTGCATCGGGCCAATACCAGCCCTTTTTCAGCCGCCAGCCATCGATGATGTCGCCCACCAGATAGAGCGTCTCGGTCTCGATGGAACGCAGGAAAGACACCAGCATATCCGCGTTGCAGCCCCGCGTGCCCAGATGCACGTCGGAAATCCACACCGTGCGATAGCGCCGCTTGGGACGCAGCCCCTTGGGGTCGGGCGTTTCGGGCAGGTCAAGCCACGAGGCGATCCCACCCTTGACCGAAACCGGCATGGCGCCATCTTCGCCGAACAGAAAGGCATGCTGGGCCGGATCAAGCCCCGAAGCAAAAGCGGCGCGCGCCATGGCAAACCCCCGATAAAACCCGATACGCGCGGGTTACATCAGGGAAATTGCATCGCCATGACGCGGCCAAGTCAAATCTGTGACAAAACCGACCCTATGGCAGGTCGCTTACCGATTCCACGCTCAACCGGTGGGGGGTCAGGCCCATCATCTCGGCCAGGATTTTGAGATCCTTGGCGCTGGCGTCGGTGTAGAGCGGCGCCATGGCGTGTGTCGTGGCCAAGACCAGCTTGCGCCCCGAAATGCTCAGCGAGGATGCCTCCAGCACCTCACCCGCCCCGGCGCAGAACCGGCGGGCAAGGCGCGTGGCCATGCCCCAGATCACCGCCTCTCGCAAATCCTGCAAAGGCGCCAGACGGGGCAATTCGGTTGGGATATCGGCCTGTCCGCTATTGGCCAGCACGGCCATGGCGATCATCGCGCGCCCCGCCTCGTCCACGCCCAGCCAGCGTTTGCGAAGCGCCCATTGCGCGGCCTGTTCGGCGCGCAGGTTCGGTTCGGAACGCAAGGAAGCCAGCGCCAGCATCACCGCCGCGCGGCGCAGATTGTCCGGCCCGTCATAACCCAGCCGCCCGGTCCAGCGCGCCACCAGTTCGGCCGCCGAGGACAGGCCCGGCTGCTGCATTTCGACAAAGGCGGAAACCCCGGCCAGCAGCGGGTCCTGCGAGGCCGTCTTTTGCCCCATGGCCCCCGCCAAAAGACCTTCACGCAGGCCCCAGCCCGAAAAGATCACCCGCGAAGGGTGCAATTCCTTGACCAATTGGCCCAGCAAAGCCCCCGCATCGGGCAGGCTGGTCAGGCGCGAACCCGATACACCGCTGATCGGGGTCAGCGGCACGCCGCGCGCGGTCTTGGCCTGAAGCGCGCGCACCGCCGAGAGCACTTCTTCGGGCGAGAGTTCATAGGCATGGGGGTCGTCAATCGGCCAATCGGCCTGAACCATCGCAAATCGGGCAAAGGCGCGCAGCGAACCGCCGACCAGATAGAGGACCTGACCCGAATGGGCGTCCCAATCCTTGCCCTTCAACATGCGATGGATGCGGCGGCCGAATTTATCGCTGCCCTCGGCCCGCATCGCGGCCAGACGCAATGTGCCCAGCGGCAACGAAATCCCATGGGTACAGCGACCACCGCCATGGGCATCGCCCTCAATATCGATCAATTCGAGCGAGCCGCCGCCCAGATCCGCGACAATCCCGCAGGCGCCCGGAAAGGCCGACAGCACGCCGCGCGCGCTGGCCACGGCCTCTTCCTCGCCCGACAACAGGCGCGGCGACAGGCCAAGCGCGGCCACCTGTTCCAGAAATTCGCCGCCATTGGCCGCATCACGGGCCGCCGCCGTCGCCACGGTTTGCACATCGGTGACATTGCGCAATTTCAGGATGATCGCGAAACGCGCCAAAGCCGCCAGCGCAGATGCCATGCCTTTGGTCGACAGGACGCCGCTTTCCGCCACGCCCTTGCCCAATCGCGCCGTCACCTTTTCATTGAACAGCACAACGGGCGTGCGCGGCGGCCCACCATAAATGACCATGCGCACCGTGTTCGAACCGATGTCGATGATGGCGCGCTGGTCCTGCGCGGCGGGAAAGCTGGTGGGAAGGCGGATCATAAGTTTCCGTTTTACGCCCGGCCCCGACGCAGCGCGAGTTTGGGCACTTTACGTCCCGAACCCAGCGATGCCCCGCGCCCGGAAAGCGAAGGATTGGTCATGAAATAACGATGCGCGTTAAAGGGTTGTTCCCCCAGTTCAGCGCGTTTGTAGCGCCCGTCAGCGCCCAGCAGCCAGCTTTGTTCGCTGTCCAGCAGATTGGCCATCATCACCTGATCGAGCACCTGATCATGCACGGTCTTGTTGCGGATCGGCACCAGCACCTCGACGCGGCGGTCAAGGTTGCGGCTCATGCCGTCGGCGCTGGAGATAAACACGCGCGCGCGCGGATTGGGCAAGGCCGCCCCGCCCGCAAAGGCCCAGACGCGGGTATGTTCGAGGAACCGCCCGATGATCGATTTGACGGTGATATTTTCCGACAGGCCCGGAATGCCGGGGCGCAGACAGCAAATGCCGCGCACGACCAATCGCACCTCAACCCCCGCACAACTGGCCTCATACAGCCGGTCAATGAGTTGGCTGTCGGTCAGCGAGTTGAGTTTGCCCCAGATTTGCGCCGGCTTGCCTGCCTTGGCGTTGGCGATCTCGCGCTCAATGCTGCCATAAAGGCGTTCGCGCAAGGACACCGGCGCCACGGCCAGCAAAGCGGTGCGGCGCGGTTCGACATAGCCGGTGATGAAGTTGAAGATCTGGTTCGCATCGCGGCCAATCGCCTGATCGGCGGTAAAATAGGACAGGTCGGTATAGATGCGCGCGGTGATCGGATGGTAATTGCCCGTGCCAAAGTGGCAATAGGTGCGATAGGCATCGGCCCCTTCGCTGTCCTTTTCGCTGCGCACGACCATGCTGATCTTGGCGTGGGTTTTCCAGTCCACAAAGCCATAGATCACCTGAACCCCGGCATTTTCCAACTGGCTGGCCCAATGCAGGTTCTGTTCTTCGTCAAAACGGGCTTTGAGCTCCACGACCGCCGTGACGGATTTGCCCGCCTCGGCGGCGGCGCAAAGGGCGTTGATGATCGAGGACTGCTTGCCCGCGCGGTACAGCGTCTGCTTGATCGCCACCACATCGGGGTCGGCGGCGGCCTGACGCAGGAAGTCGATGACGACTTCAAAGCTCTCATACGGGTGGTGGACCACCAGATCCTTTTCACGGATGGCCGAGAAAATATCGCCATCATGTTCAAGGATGCGCTCGGGATAGCGTGGAGAATAGGGCGCGAATTTCAGTTCGGGCCGCTTTTCGTCCACAATGGCCGACAGGCCTGCCATGTCGATAGGCCCATGGCTGCGGATGATGATCGCATGGTCCAGCCGCAATTGATCGCGCAGCAATTGCTCGGCCTCGGGCAGGAAATCGCCCTGAAGTTGCAGCATGATGACGCTGCCCCGGCGGCGGCGCTGGATGGCGGTGCGGAAATAACGCACCAGATCCTCGGCATCTTCCTCGATTTCGATGTCGCTGTCGCGCAGCACGCGGAACACGCCGTGGCCCAAGACTTCGAAACCGGGGAACAGGCTTTCCGCGTTCAACCAGATGACATCGGCAATCGAGACATAGGCCGCTTCACCATCACCGGGAATGCGGACATAGCGCGGCAAGGCAGCCGGGATCAGCACCATTTCCATGACCTGCGCGCCGTCGGCAATCCGCGTCAGGCTCATCATCACGCCCATGCCGCCATTGGTGACAAAGGGGAATGGGTGAGCAGGGTCGATGGCCTGCGGCGTAATCACCGGCAGGATACGGTCAAGGAAATAGTCGCGCAGCCAGCGCGCCTGAACCGGATCAAGGTCGCGCCCCGCACGGTCCCCGACGACAAAGATGCCCTCGCCCTCCAGCGCCTCGCGCAGTTCGAGCCAGATGTCCTGCTGCATCGATTCAAGGCGCATCACCTCGTCGCGGATCGCGGCCAATTGCTGCGGCGGGGCAAGGCCGTCAATCGACACTTCGGCAATATGGCGGCGCACCTGTCCGGCGAGACCCGCGACGCGCACCATCAGGAATTCGTCCAGATTGTTGCCCGAAATCGACAGGAAACGCAGCCGCTCCAGCAACGGATATTCCAGCCGCCGCGCCTCTTCCAGAACGCGTTGGTTAAAGGTCAGCCACGAAAGCTCGCGGTTGAAAAAGCGGTCGGGAATGGCCTTGATCGCCGCCAGATCGTTGCTGACGGCGGGGGCTTCGGCGTTACTGGCGGCAAGAGCGTCCATGATATTCCTCGACAAGGGGGGCAGGCACGGGCCCGCCCTCCTGACATAAGGTTACACTAGAATGACAGCACGGGGCCGCAAGGGCAAATTGCCAAAACAATCCGGCCCAGATCAACCACGTCCGCGATAGGATGCGACGCCCTGATCGGGCACCCACAGACCTTCGGGCGCAGGGCCCGATTGCCAGAACACATCGATGGGGATGCCCCCGCGCGGATACCAGTAACCGCCGATGCGCAGCCATTTCGGACGCATTTCATCGAACAACTTTTGCCCGATACCCACGGTCACATCCTCGTGAAAACCGGCGTGGTTGCGGAACGAGCCGAGGAACAGTTTAAGCGACTTGCTCTCCACAATCGTTTGATCGGGAGCGTAATCGATGACGATATGGGCAAAGTCAGGCTGGCCGGTTACCGGGCACAGGGACGTGAATTCGGGCGCGGCAAAACGCGTCAGATACAGGCTGCCAACCCGCGGATTGGGCACATAATCCAGCACCGCCTCGTCCGGAGAAGCCGGAAGGCCGGTGTTCTGGCCAAGGAATTTGGGGGCAAGCGGCGCGCCGCCAGAAGAAGTGTCGGGATTGCTCATGCCCTCTCCCATGCCACCACCGCGCCTGCGAAACAAGCGTCGCGATGAGGTCAAAAAGCCCTGCCACGCCCCCCACCTCCATCGAACCGTCACCGCAAGATTAAGGAAAAACCACAACCAGATAGGTGCAAGTCACAACTAGGATTACCCCGCCCCCCGGTTTATTCCTGCGTCACGTTTAGGGAGTGATGCCCGCTCGATGCGCAAGGTTTTCGGAAAATTGGGTTTTGAAAGTACCGCGACAGCCATGCCGCTGCGCCGAAAGGTGGCGCCATGGTTGATAGGCGGCGCGCTGTTGTGCGCTTGGGCGCTGGACGTCGGCGCGGCACAGGCGCAGCAGGTCGAAAACGCGCCCACCGCATCAACATGGGTCAGCGCCAATGCGCAAGCCGATGCCGAAGCCAACGCCAGATTGCGCGCGCGCAAAGAACGCCGCGCCCAGTTGAAGCGCGAGCAGTCAGAAAAGGCAAAACAAACGCGCAAGGAGCGCGAGGACAAAAAGAAAAGCGTCAAGTCCGAACAAGCCCCCCCCACGGCCAAGAAGCAGGATGCGGCCCCCAAACCCGCCCCTCCGTCCTCGGCCCCGCCCACTGTATCGGCCAAGCCTGTCTTGATTGAGGCGACCACGCCCAAGCCGTTCCTGCCCCCGGCTCCCATAAAGAAGGCATCAGCCGAACCGTCTGATCCTTTGCTCGCGATGGGGGATGAATTGCTCTATCCGCTGGGCATGGGCCTGGTGCTCGCGGGGGGATTGGGCCTGCTGGGTTATACAATGCGCAAACGCCGTGATGCGGCCGCGCAAGGGGTGGGCCTATCCAACGATATGGCAGAACCGCCCACGCCTCATACACGCCCCGGGCCGGCCAAGGTCGGCCATGATGATCACGAGAGCGCCGATGTCATTGTCGAGTTGAGCGCCGCCCATGCGGGCGCCCTTGCCCCGGCGCGGGAAATTGCGCCCGATGAAATCCCCCTGCCCGCCCTGCGCGCCGCGCGGCCCCGGCATTTGCGCGGTGTTCATGCGGCCGCCCGCGCCACCGCCCAAGCCGCGCACCAGACAACCCTTTTGCCTGAGTCGGAAGAGGAACCAGAGCCCGTGCCACAATCGGACCATTCCGAACCGCCGACGGAACGCGGCGTTTTCAAACCTTCGGCGCTGTTCAGCCGGATTGATGAAGCCCCGCCGATCAGGCAAAGGCCGGTTGCCCCGCTCGACCCGCTGACCATCGGGTTCGAGGCCTTGCGGCTGACCATGACGCTGTCGCGGATCGAATTGCGTTTTCGCATCACTCTGCGCAATGACTGCCCCATTCCGCTGCACCAGATCCGCGTCGAGGCCTGTATGGGCACGACCGAGGGTGACATGCCCGAAACGCTTCAGGAACACAGGCTGGTCGGCCTGTTGCCCGGCGAAGAGGCAAGCATCAGCGAAGAATGGCGCGTTCCACTCAACAGCTTGCCGGTCTTGCGGCTTGGCACGATGCGGTTGCTGGTCGGTACGGCGCGCATTGCGGCTGTTCTGGAAGGTGATCCGATTGATCAGCCCAGCGAGATGACTTTCCTGATCGGTCTGCCCGAAGATGGGGGGCGGCTGGCGCCGATTCCCCTGGACGGCGTGGCCAGGGTCCACGACAATCTGGTGGTACAAAGCGTTTCAGCCGATCAGGATTAATGCAAGCCTTCGCACTTGCAATATAATACTTTAGGCCAGTACGGACTTCATCCCAGCGAATTTCGCGACAAAACTGTTTGCCTAGATCACATTTCAGGCTTACCCTTTTCGCTTTCGCAGCGAAGGAGGAGCGCGGGCGAATGGACAGCCTGGTGACAACACAATGGCTGGCTGATGATATGGCGGCATGCGATTTGCGTATCGTCGACGCCAGCAGCCACCTGCCCGACGCGGGTCGCAACGCGAGGGACGATTACGAAACCGGGCATATCCCCGGCGCCGTGTTCATGGATCTGGCCGATCTGGTCGATCCGGGGGCATCGGTGGAAAATACCTTGCCCAGCCCGGAGCGTTTCGCCAGCCGGATGCAGACGCTTGGCCTTGGTGATGGCAGCCGCATCGTGCTTTACGATGATTCGGCCATCCATTCGGCCGCGCGCGGCTGGTTCATGCTGAAATTGTTTGGGGCACAAAATGTCGCCATCCTCGATGGCGGTCTGGCCAAATGGCATGCCGAAGCGCGCAAGGTCGAAGAAGGCGACCGCCAATTGCGCCATCGCCACTATACCGCATGGCAATCGGCCGAAAAGCTGCGCGACAAGGTGGCCATTCTGGCCAATATCACATCGCGGGCCGAACAGGTTGTGGACGCACGCGGGGCCGCCCGTTTTCAGGGCAACGCCCCCGAACCGCGCCCCGGCATGGCCGCGGGGCACATTCCCGGCGCGTTCAACGTACCCTATACCCAGATGTACAAGGCCGACGGCACGTTCAAGGACGCCAAGGGCATCCGCGCCGCGTTTGAGGATGCGGGCGTCGACCTGTCACGCCCGATCATCGCCTCTTGCGGCAGCGGGATGACCGCCTGCGTGCTGATCTTTGCCCTCCACCTGATCGGCAAGGATGACGTGGCGCTGTATGACGGCAGCTGGGCCGAATGGGGCGCAGACCCCGCCCTGCCCAAGGAAACCGGCCCGGCACAGAACCATACGGCCAAGGTTTGAATTTTCACCGCGACCGGGGCTTGATGCTCTTGGTCGCGGCAAAATTCGGGAATAGACCTATACTTATTCCCACAAACACCCTTTGCGGATCGGCCAAAACGCGCCAAAGCAGCGCCCATGGCCAAGAATATCGACACATCCACCCTGCATAGCGACACCAACCTGACGCTGGCAGGCCGCCGTCCGGAATGGACAGGCATCGAAAATCACCCCTCCGCCGTGGTCACGCCCGCCGTGTGGCGCGCATCGACGCATCTTTATCCCGATATGGCGGCGTTGCGCGCGGGCCATGCGTATAATGAGGACGGGCGTTTCTATTACGGGCGTCGTGGCGCGCCGACGCAATGGGCGCTGGCCGAAGCACTGACCCAGATCGAACCGGGCGCGGCGGGCACAGTGCTATACCCCAGCGGGCTTGCCGCCATTGCGGGCGTGCTGCTGGCAGTACTGAAGCCGGGCGATGTGCTGTTGATGACCGATAATGCCTATGAACCCAGCCGCACGCTGGGCAATGGCATCCTCAAGACCATTGGCGTTGAAACCCGCTGGTTCGACCCCACTGATCTGGCCAGTTTCGAGGCGGCAATCTGTGATCGCACCGCCGCCGTCCTGCTGGAATGCCCCGGCAGTTTGACCATCGACGTTCAGGATGTGCCCGCCATTGCCGCCATTTGCCGCGACCGGGGCATCACCAGCATCATCGACAACACATGGGCCAGCCCGCTTGGCTTTGCCCCCCTGCCCCATGGCGTCGACATCACGCTGATGGCGTTGACCAAACATGCGGGCGGGCACAGCGACGTCATGATGGGCAGCGCCAGCGCCGGCCCGGAATGGTACGACCGCCTGCGCCGCCATGCCCAGCAATTGGGCACCGTGGTCAGCCCCGATGATGCCGCGCTGGTGCTGCGCGGCTTGCGCACACTGTCGATCCGGCTGGAGCGCGAAACGGCCAGCGCGCTGACCATCGCGCAATGGTTGGAACAGCGCAGCGAAGTGGCCAAAGTGCTTTGCCCGATGTTGCCCGGCGCGCCGGGGCATGATCTGTGGAAGCGGGATTTCACCGGCGGCTGCGGCCTGTTCAGCTTTGTCCTGCGCGGGGGATCGGGCGCGGCGCGGGACGCGTTGATCGATGCGCTCTCGCTTTTTGGCATTGGCTATTCATGGGGCGGGTTTGAAAGCCTTGCCACCCCGCTCGACCCGGCGCGCGTCCGCACGGCCAGCGCATGGCCGCTGTCGGGCATGGATGTCGAGGATAAATTCGGTGTGCGCCTGTCCATCGGGTTGGAAGATCCGCGCGATCTGATCGCCGATCTGGAACAGGCTTTGGCGGTCTGGGCCAGCGCCTGAACTATGGTTCGGGGGGCAAGGCCATCTCAACCTTGCCCCCCGAACGCCTATCCATTCTGTTGCAGGCGATAGGCATGAAGGCTGGCCGCAACCGCTTTTAGTTCCGCGTCCAGTTCAAGCAGCAGCGATTTGCCCGACGCCCCATCGTTACGCGCCAGCGCCGCCTCGGCCTTTTGCGCCATCAACCGCACGCGCTGCATGCCCAAAAGGCCGGCATTGCCCTTCATCCGATGCAACCGCTTCAACATCGCCGTGTTGGGCTCGTCCAGCGAGGCGATCGAGTCATTTTCGTCCAGAAACCGCTGCATCGAGTTGAGGAACAGTGTCTTGTTACCTGCCAGCCTTTCGCGGGCATCTTCAACATCAACGCCGTCGATCACCGGCCATTCATTGGCCGATTGGCCCGGCCCGTCCGCCGGTTTGGCCACTTCGAGTTCGACCAGCCCCACCACCACCTTCTGACGGATCGCCTCGATCAACGTCTTTGCGTCAAAGGGTTTGGTGATCATCCCATCCATTCGCCCCAGCGTCGCATCGCGATCATCGCAAGGCGCCGCCCCGGCGGTCAGCGCAATCACCGCCGGGCGTGACGTGCCAAGCGTCCATTCAATCTGTCGGAATGCCTCATACCCATCCATGACCGGCATTTGAATATCCATCAGGATAACGTCAAAGCCGCCCCTTTCGGCAATCACCTTTTCCACCGCGCGGGCGCCATTTTCCGCCGTGGTAACGATTGCACTTTCGAGTTCAAGAACATGGCGCGCGACTTCCAGATTAATTTCGCTGTCATCGACAATCAGCACACGCACCCCGCGCAAACGAGGCGCGCCAACCTCATCGCCCACATCGGCATATTGGACCAAATCGCCCTTGCCCAATTCGAACGGCAGATCGACCCAGAACCGGCTGCCCTTGCCCTGCTCGCTGGCCGCATCGATGTTGCCGCCCATCAACACCGCCAGATCGCGCGAAATCGCCAGCCCCAATCCGGTGCCGCCAAAGCGCCGCGTGGTCGATGTGTCGCCCTGTTCAAAGGGGTGGAACAGGCGAACAATCTGTTGCGGATCAATGCCGATGCCGGTGTCGTCCACCTGAAAGCGCAGATGCGCCATCTCGTCATTGCCGTGCATCTTGCTGACCGTCAGGGCCACCTGTCCGCTTTCGGTGAATTTGATGGCATTGGTGACAAGGTTCAGCAGGATCTGATGCAGGCGCCCACCATCACCCACCAGCAAATCGGGCAGGTTCGTGGACCGCTTGAGCGCAAATTTCAGCTTTCGCGTGCCGATCTGTACCAGCGCCAGCCCTTCGATGCTGCGCAGGACCTCATCCAAACTGAAGGTTGCGATATTCAGATCGATCTGGTTCGCCTCGATCTTGGAAATGTCCAGCACATCATTGACGATACCCAGCAGAGCGCGGCTGGCCGCCTTGATTTTGCCCAACAGGTCGGACTGCTGCGGGTCCAGCTTCGTCCGCTCCAGCAGATAGCCCAGCCCGATGATGGCGTTGAGCGGTGTGCGGATTTCATGGCTCATATTGGCCACAAACATGCTTTTGGCACGATTGGCCGATTGCGCCTCGTCCAGCGCGCGTTGCAGCGAACGCTCATGTTCGTCCCGCAGCGCCTCGGTCGCCAGACGCAACCGTTCATCGGCCAACCGCGTGGCATGTTCCAGTTCGGCCCGCCGGATCGCGCTGGTGATGACTTCGCGCAGGCGGTCCGGGCTGACGCTGGATTTGGCGACATAGTCCGACACGCCGCGCCGCATGGAATCGGCCAACACCTCTTCGGCATCGCGCAAAGTGACCAGAATGACCGGGCACGGCTCTTCCCTGTGCGCATGGACATCGGGGATGAGGTCCGTCCCCAATTCACCGCCCAGATGATAGTCGAGCAGCACGCAGTCGAACTGATGCTTGCGCAATTGCTGCCGCGCCGCGCTCAGGCTGTTCGCTTCGGCAATGGTGGAAAACATGCCCATCCGGTCGAGCGCGCGAATGAACACTTCGCGATCAACATCGTCATCATCGACCAGAAGGATGGATTGCGGGGTAATTTCGGTCATGACCGATCACCATCTCCGTCAGAGCGGCAGCCGGACCGACTGCGCATAATCATGCAACAACGTGGTCAGGCGCACCATTTGCGGACCAATGGCCGATTTGATCATGTAGCCCGCCACTTGATCTTTATACGCACGGGTCCGGTCGGCATCGGAATCTGATGTCGAGAGCACAAATATGACCGAGCTTGCCAAACTTGGGTCGGACCGCACCAATTCCAGAAATTCAAACCCGTTCATCCGGGGCATGTTGAGGTCGAGCAAAGTGATATAGGGCCGGTCCAGTTTCTTGGGCGATTTCCCGCGCAGGATGTCCAGCCCTTCCTGCCCATCGGCGGCCTCAACCACCTGAAACTGGCCGCCAATCTTGCGCAATGAACGTCGCACCGTTTCGGCCGTCACGTCGTCATCATCCACCACAAGAATATTGACGATCTCAGTCATCAAGGTCACTCCGGGCAAAGCGCGGCCAATAGATGCGGAAATGACAGCCGCGCCGTCCATCATCACTCATCAGTTCGATATTGCCACCGTGGGCCTCAACCAACCGTTTCGACACGGCCAGGCCCAAGCCGGAATTGCCGCGCCCGGCGCTCGACACGGTCTGGAACAGGCGAAAGGCCCGCTTCTGCGCCGCTTCGGCAATGCCCGGACCGTCATCGCGTACATCGATCACGCACATATTGCCTTCGGCGCGACAACGGATCTGGATATTCTTTTCATCCTTGTCGTGATGCTTGATCGCATTGGACACCAGATTGCGCAGCACCGTTGTGATCGGCACACGCACGCCGTCAAAACTTTCGCAATCGACATCAACCTCGATATGCACACCTTCGCCGGTGGCCTCCATGTCGATCACTTCCTGCACAATCGCATTCAGGTCGATCGGCTCTGTCTTGATCGTGCGGCGCCCCGCGCGGGCATAGGTCAAAAGGTCGTCGATCAACCTTTCCATCGCCGCCACGCGGTCGGCCATCCGGCCCAGATTTCGGCGCACCTCCGGCGGGGCGAGTTCGCCATAATCTTCCTCGATAAATTCGATCAGATTGGCGATGCCGCGCAGCGGACTGCGCAAATCATGCGAGGCGACATGGGTGAATTCCTCAAGCTGAATATTGGCCTCACGCAGGCGCAGTTCAGCGCGCTTGCGGGTGGTGATGTCAATGACCAACGCACAGGTCAGCCGACCTTGCGGCGTGTCGACATAGGTCAGCGCGATTTCCACCGGGACTTCCATCCCATCACGCCGCCGACCGGCCAGATCACGCCCCAGCCCCATTGGGCGGACCTCAGGCTCTTTAATAAATCCATCGCGCAGCGCCACATGATGGGCACGATCACGGTGCGGCAACAGGATCTCGATGGGCTGGCCGATCAACTCTTTTGCGCTGTAATCAAAAATTTTTTCCAGCCGCTCATTCACTTCGACAATCCGGCCCTTGTCATTCAGCAGGATCAGGCCGCAAGGCGACGAGGCAAACAGCGCACGAAAGGCGCTATCCATATCTGACGCCTGAAAGTCCACGGCCGTAGGTTCTCCAATCATAGTATAAACGCCTCCGCATGATCAGAAGCGGGGAGCCAATCATGGCCCACCATCACGCTCGCGCCAGAACCGTCTATTTTCGCCGCCAATCCGGCAACAGGAAAGAATTCAATCACCACGCCATCGCAAAAAGAACTTTTGAACGCCTTCATCCCCAGTTCGCCCCTCTGTAGTTTTTTATTTTTACCAATCGGCGCAAATAACCTCCTTCATGGCGGTCACTTTGTTCCTATGCGATGGACTTTATATTAATGGCCGATAAGTATTGGCGTCAAACCGTGGATTAACCCAAGTCGTACCAGTAATGCTCCGTTCCGGTTCTATTCAAACCGTCTCAGGCCGCCTCGTCCTGGGCCGAGGCCGACTTTAACGTGACGGTAAAGGTACTGCCCACGCCGGGGGTGGATTCGCAGCGGATTTCGCCATCCATCGCCGCCACCGCCTTGCGCGCCAGCGTCAGGCCAAGGCCCGATCCTTCATATTCGGTGCGATTGTGCAAACGAGTCAGCGGCTTGAACACGTGTTCCAGATATTGCTTTTCTATACCGATGCCATTGTCGGTGATCTTGGCCATGGCGGTATCGCCATTCTGTGTCACGACAATATCGACCGTCGGCTCTTCGCTCTTATTATACTTGATCCCATTCGTGATCAGATTTTGCAGAACCTGTGAAAGAAAGGAGGCGTTAACCACCACGAGAGCGTCACCCCGGAAATTCACTTTTGCATTCTTTGTGGTGATAAATTCCTGCAAAGACGCAATCGTTTCCTTAAGGATTTCGGAGAAGACGCAGACCTTCAATTCGGGCGCCTGCTGCAACAACGTATATTGCACCATCACATCGACCAGCGAGTCGAGGCGCCGCGCCGCATCATTCATGAATTTCAGCATCTGGGGCAGGCGCTCGCTCTTATTGCGCCGCGTTTCCTGACCGATCATGTCGGAAAAGGTTATGATCTGTCGCACCGGCTGTTTGAAATCATGAGCCAGCGCAAAGCCAAAAGCTTCGATTTCTACGCGTTGATCGTTGATGGTTTTCAACCGCCCGTTCAATTCAATCGCCGTATTGATCGCCCGGCGCAACGCCACGGGCGACATACGGTTTTTCGGGAAATAATCGGTCGCCCCGCTTTTCAACGTTTCGGCGGCCAGCAATTCGTCCCCCGCCCCGGTGCATAGGATGATGGGCAGGAACGGATATTGTTCCCGCAAATGCCGCACCAGCGTCAGCCCGTCCATGTCGGGCATTTCATAATCGACCAGCACGCAATCGACCGGCTGTTCACGGCAAATGGTCAACGCTTCCCGACCGCAGTTGGCCGTGATGGTGCGCGAATTGGGCTTGGCTGCGGCGATAATTCCGCTGACCAATGCTTGCGACAGAATGTCATCATCCACGATCAAAATCAGGTGATGCTTCAAATCCGCCTCCGCAGTCTGTCTTTATTGTCAAAGCATGACAAACCAGCGTTAATTCCATTTAAGGATTGTCCTACGCATTCACCGGGATGGCCAGCGAAACCGCCTCGCTTTCGGGGCAAAAGTTTCGCTACCCCCGGCCAAAGCCATTCTGCCTTTCAACCTTGCGCGGACAGGATCATGGGGGCAATCATGAATCGAACCACCTCTCATGGCCCCTATGGCAAGGTATGGCTTGTCGGCGCCGGTCCGGGCGATCCCGACCTGTTGACCTTGCGGGCGGCGCGGCTGATCATGTCGGCGCGGTTGATCGTGCATGACGGTCTGGTCGATCCGCGCATTCTGGCCATGGCGCCCTCGACGGCCCGCCTGATCAGCGTGGCCAAGCGCCGCAGCCGCCATTCGATGCCGCAGGATGACATCAACGCCCTGCTGGTGCGCGAGGCTCTGGCGGGCGGTGACGTGCTGCGTTTGAAGGGCGGCGACCCGTTCATTTTCGGCCGCGGCGGCGAAGAGGCAGAAGCCTGCGAAGCCGCAGGTGTCCCGGTTGAGGTCGTGCCCGGCATTTCGGCGGCGGTCGGCGCAGGCGCGGCCGCGCTGCTGCCCCTCACCCACCGCGATGCGGCCAGCGTGGTCAGCTTCGTTTCGGGCCAATGCAAGGGCCTGACCGATCAGAACTGGGCGGGCCTTGCAGGGGTCGGACGCACGCTGGTCATTTATATGGGTCTGGCCACCGCGGCCCAGATTGCCGAAAAACTGATTGCCGACGGGCTTTCCCCGGAAACCCCGCTGGCCGTGGTTGAAAATGCCACGCGCCCCGATATGCGCGTGCTGCGCTCTCCCTTGGCCGCTCTGGCCAATCTGGTCGAGCGTGAGAGGGTGCAAAGCCCTGCCCTTATCATCATCGGCGCGGTCACAGCCCGCGCTTCATCCCAACTGCGCGATCTGGCGCTGGAGGCTTTAAAGTGAAGATTATCACGGGCAATGACCTGAAATCCGGGGCGGTGACCTGGTGGAATGGGGCGGCATGGTCGCTTCATGTCAACGATGCGGTGGATGTGGGCGAAGAAGCCGCCACCGTGATCGCCGCCGAAGAAGCCGCCCGCCGCGTCAATGGCGCCTATGTCATCGATGCGGAACAGAGTGCCGACGGCATCCGCCCCGCGCATATCAAGGAACGCATCCGTGCCTTGGGCCCGACGGTCCGCCTTGATCTGTCTCTCGACCCCACTGCAACCCCATCCAAGGTGCTCTGATGTATCTTTACGACCATTATGATCAGGCGATGGTGGATGCCCGCGTCGCCGAATTCCGCGACCAGACCCGCCGCCGCATCGAAGGCACGCTGTCGGAAGAAAAGTTCCGCCCGCTGCGCCTGCAAAACGGCCTCTATCTCCAGCTTCACGCCTATATGCTGCGCGTGGCGGTGCCCTATGGCACGCTCTCGGGCGCACAGATGAAGATGCTGGGCGATATCGCGGACAAGTATGACCGCGGCTATGGCCACTTCACCACGCGCCAGAACATCCAGTACAACTGGATCAAGTTGGAAGACACGCCCGACATTCTGGCCGATCTGGCCAGCGTCGAAATGCACGCGATCCAGACATCGGGCAATTGCATCCGCAACATCAGCGCCGACCAGTATGCAGGGGCGGCGGCTGACGAACTGATCGATCCGCGCCCCTATGCCGAACTGCTGCGCCAGTGGTCGTCGTTCCACCCGGAATTTCTTGCTTTGCCGCGCAAGTTCAAGATCTGCGTGATTGCGTCCGACACCGACCGTGCGGCCATGCGCCTGCACGACATCGGCATCCAGATCGTTCGCAACGAAGCGGGCGAAATCGGCGCCGCGTTCTACGTGGGCGGCGGCATGGGCCGCACCCCCTTCATCGCGCCGCTGGTCAAGGCCTTCGTGCCGCTGGACGAGTTGATCACCTATTCCGAGGCGTGCCTGCGCGTTTACAACCGCTATGGCCGCCGCGACAACAAGTATAAGGCGCGCATCAAGATCCTCGTCCACGAACTGGGCGTTGAGGAATATCGCCGTCAGGTCGAGGAAGAGTTCGCCCATCTCAAGACGCTGGCGATTGAACCGCCGCTGGCCGAATTGGAGCGCATCAAGACCTTCTTTGCCGATCCGGCCTATGAAGCGGGCCTGTCGGATGATCTCGACCTGTCGAACCCGGCGTTTGCCGCATGGGTGCGCAACAACACCGCCACGCACAAGACGCCGGGCTATGCCATCGTCAACATCAGCCTCAAGCCGATCAAGGTGCTGGCCGATGGGACCAAGGAAGCGGGCATTCCGGGCGACGCCACTGGCGGACAGATCCGCGTGATGGCCGACCTTGCCAAGACCTACAGCTTTGACGAGCTGCGCGTCACCCACACCCAGAACATCGTCCTGCCCCATGTGCGCAAGGCCGACCTGTTCACGGTCTGGGAAAAGCTGGTCGCCGCAGACCTTGCAGAGGCCAATCTCGACAAGATCACCGACATCATCGCCTGCCCCGGCCTTGATTACTGCACACTGGCCAATGCCCGCTCGATCCCTGTTGCGCAGAAGATCGCCGAGCGTATGGCCGACAAGGCCGAGGAAATCGGTGAGCTCAAGCTCAAGATTTCCGGCTGCATCAACGCCTGCGGCCACCACCACGCGGGCCACATCGGCATTCTGGGCGTCGACCGCAAGGGGCTGGAAAATTACCAGCTCCTGCTCGGCGGCTGCGAAGGCGCGGACACCTCGCTTGGCAAGATCGTCGGCCCCGGCTTTGACGAAGACGGCATCGTGGGCGCGGTCGAAAAGGCAACGCAAGTCTATCTGGCCAACAAGGAAGGCGAGGAACGCTTCCTCGACACCTATCGCCGCATCGGCATGAACCCGTTCAAGGAAGCGATCTATGGCTGACGTCCAGTTCCTGTTCCGCGAAGGTGAAGAGGCCGTTTCGGCCCCCACTGTCGCTCTCTCGGCCTTTGCCGAAGACACCAATGCCACCGCCGTGGTGATCCAGCCGGGCGAGGACGCGCGCGCGCTGATCCCCCATCTCGATCGCCTTTCGCTGGTTGAAGTGACCTTCCCGGCCTTCACCGACGGTCGCGGCTTCTCCTCGGCCCGCATCCTGCGTGAAGCCGGCTATACGGGCGAATTGCGTGCCAGCGGCGACATTGGCGTCGATATGCTCAGCCACCTGCACCGCTGCGGTTTCGACGCGATTGCGCCGAACCATCCGCTCGACCTCAAGGAAGCCGACACCGCGCTCAAGACCTGGCCCCAGGTCTATCAGGCGACGGTGATCGATGGCCGCAAGCCCATCTGGGCCCTGCGGCACGGGCTGTAAGGCGATGGCCTCCCGCCCGGTCGACCGCATCGACACCTCGGCCCGTTTCACGGCCGAGGATGTCGCCGCGCTCAACGCCCGCTATGCCGATGCCAGCACGCAAGAGGTGCTGCGCGCGGTGCTGGTCGAAGGCGTCGCCGGGCGCGTGGCGCTGGTGTCCAGCTTTGGCGCGGAAAGCGCTGTGCTGCTGCATCTGGTGTCGGGCATTGCGCCTGACGCCCCGGTGCTTTTCCTCGAAACCGGCAAGCATTTTCCAGAAACGCTGGCCTATCGTGACACGTTGATCGCGCATCTGGGGCTGACGGGCGTCATCAACCTGACGCCCGACGCCGAGGTGCTGGCCAAGAAGGACGATGCGGGTCTGCGCTGGTCCTATGACCCGGATGGCTGCTGCGAAATCCGCAAGGTCATCCCGCTGGCCAAGGCGCTGGCCGGGTTTGACGCCTCGGTGACGGGGCGCAAGGGTTTTCAGGCCGCCACCCGCGCTGGCCTGCCGATCTTTGAACTCGACACCACCGATGCGGCGGGCCGGCTCAAGGTCAACCCGTTGATCGATTGGGATGCGGCGCGTCTGTCGGCCTATATGGACGAACATGATTTGCCCCGCCATCCGCTGGTGGCGCAGGGTTATCCGTCCATTGGCTGCATGCCCTGCACCAGCAAGGTTGCGCCGGGTGAAGATCCGCGTTCGGGCCGCTGGCGCGGTTGGGACAAGACCGAATGCGGCATCCATGTCGATGGCGCGGCCAGCAATATTTCCGATCTGCCGCCGGGGTATGAACCGGCGTTTTAACCGGACCAATAGCGGGCGGCGGGGCCTTGTTCCCCCGCCCGCTTTGCCCTATCCGCTGGCGCCATGTCTGTCATATCCCAGCTCTCCGACCTTGCCGATCCCGCGCTCACGCCCCGCCTTGTGCTCAAGGTGGGATCATCGCTGTTGGTGGATGGCGCGGGGGCGCGTCGCGAATGGCTGACCGCACTGGTCACCGAAATTGCCGCGGCCAAGGCGCGGGGGCAGGATGTGATCGTGGTGTCGTCCGGCGCGATTGCACTGGGCGCGCGGCGTCTGGGGCTGGAAAAGGGCGGGCGCGGGTCTTTGGCCGATGCGCAGGCCGCCGCCGCCGTGGGCCAGATCGCGCTGTCGGGCCTGTGGGCCGAACTGCTGGGCGCGCATGGTCTGACGGCGGCGCAATTGCTGCTGACGCTGGAGGATCTGGAGGATCGGCGGCGCTATCTGAACGCCACGGCGACGCTTACCCGCCTGCTGGATGCGGGCGCGGTGCCGGTGATCAATGAAAACGATTCGGTCGCCACCCAGGAAATCCGTTTTGGCGACAATGATCGCCTGGCCGCCCGCGTAGCACAGGCCGCGCGCGCCGATGCGGTGCTGCTGCTCTCGGACATTGACGGCCTTTACGACCGCCACCCGCGCGAACCGGGCGCACAATTGCTCCCGCTGGTCAAAGGCATCACCCCCGAAATCCGCGCCATGGCCAGCCCCGTTTCGGGCAGCGGCATGGGGTCGGGCGGCATGATTTCCAAGCTTCAGGCCGTAGAAATTGCCGAAATGGCGGGCATCGCGCTGGTCATCGGCAATGGCACGGTGGAAAGCCCACTGCGCCGGATCATGGAACAGGGCGTGGGCACGCTCTTCCTGCCCCGCTCGCGCAAGCCTGCGCGCAAGGCGTGGCTGGGCGGACGGCTGCGGCTCAAGGGCTCGCTGTCGGTCGATGCCGGGGCGGTCAAGGCCCTACGCGGCGGAGCCAGCCTGCTGGCCGCCGGGATCACGGCGGTTGAGGGGCAATTCGGCCGCGGCGATGCCGTGGCCATCCGCGATGCCGACGGCGCGGTGCTGGCCCATGGACTGGTCGAATATGAAGCCGCCGAATGCGCCGTGCTCAAAGGGCACCAATCGGCCGATCATGCGGAAATTCTGGGCTATGCGCCCCGCCCCGCCGTGGTCCACCGCGATCAATTGGTGATGGTCTGATGGTGCGCAAGGATCGGCCTCTGGTCGCGCTGACCGGAGGCACGGGCTTTGTGGGCCAGATGGTCATCGAGGTCGCCCAATCACGCGGCATCACTGTCAAGGCGCTGGCCCGCCGCGCGCAGGCCGCAAGGGACCATGTTGCGTGGGTGGCGGGCGATCTGTCCACACGCAGCGCGCTGGACGATCTGATGGCCGGGACCGAGGCGGTGATCCATGTCGCGGGACTGGTCAACACGACCGACCCGGACGAATTCGAACGCGCCAATGTGCTGGGCACGATGAACATGATCGAGGCCGCGCGCGCCGCTGGTGTGCCGCGCTTTATCTTCGTCTCCTCGCTTTCGGCGCGTGAACCCGAACTGTCGGCCTATGGGGCCAGCAAGGCGCGGGCCGAAATGCTGGTCAAGGCCAGTGGTCTGGATTGGACGATCATTCGTCCGCCCGCCGTCTATGGCCCGCGTGACGCGGAAATGTTCGAATTGTTCCGCGCGGCCAAATGGGGCGTGGTGCCTGTACCCGCCGGTGGCCGCGCCAGCATGATCCATGTCGAGGATCTGGCGCGGCTGTTGTTGGCGTTGATTCCGGGCGGGCCGGCGATCAACGGCCACGTGTTCGAACCCGATGACGGCGTACCCGAAGGTTGGGCCAATGAAGACATGGCCCGCGCCATTGGCGCCGCGTTGGGCAAACGTCCGTGGGTGATCGGCCTAAAGCCGGCTTTCCTGCGTTTGGGGGCCAAAATTGACGGGATGCTGCGCGGGGCAAAGGCCAAGCTGACGCCTGATCGCGTAGGCTATATGACCCACCCCGATTGGGTGGTCAGCCCGGCCGCCGCTCCGCCCCGCGACATCTGGCGGCCGCTGATTGAAACGCGCGGCGGCCTGACGGGTACGGCCGAATGGTATCGCCGTGAGGGCTGGCTCTAGGGCCAGCCCCATCGGGTTCAGCCCAAGGGTGACCAGGGCGTGTCGTCGGTTTCTTCACGTTCGCCCACCGGGCGTTCGGTGATCGTTGCCGCGGGCAGATAGGAAATCACGGCGTCCAACAACTGGCCGATGCCGGCCCCGCTGGCGCCCGAAATCGCGAAGACTTCGTCCGCGCCCGCGTCCAGCAATTCCTCACGATAGGCCGCAACCAGTTCGTCATCGGCCTGATCGATCTTGTTCAGCACGACCAGACGTGCCTTTTCATCAAGGCCCGCGCCATAGGCTTCGAGTTCTTCCTCGATGATCTGCATAGCCTCTGCCGGTTCCACCGGCGTACCGTCCTTATGAACGCCTGCAATGTCGATCAGATGGATCAGAACGCGGCAACGTTCGATATGACCAAGGAAACGGTCGCCAATACCGGCCCCTTCGGCCGCGCCCGCGATCAGGCCGGGAATGTCGGCCAGCACGAATTCACGGTTCTTGTGCCGAACAACGCCCAATTGCGGACGCAGCGTGGTGAACGCATAGGCGCCCACCTTGGCCTTGGTATTCGACACCGCGTTGATAAAGGTCGATTTGCCCGCATTGGGCAGACCCAGCAAACCCACATCGGCCAGCAGCTTGAGCCGCAGCCAGACATACATTTCCTCGCCCGGCCAACCCGGACCATGTTGACGCGGCGCACGGTTGGTCGATGACTTGTACGAAGCATTGCCCCGTCCACCGTCACCGCCGCGCAGGAACACCTCGCGCTGGCCCGCCTCGGTCATGTCGAGCAGCACGGTTTCGCGGTCGTCATCAAGGATCTGGGTACCCACCGGCACCTTGATCACCAGATCCTGTCCACCCGCGCCGGTACGGTTTTTGCCCGCGCCGCCGCCGCCGCGCGGGGCCTTGAAATGCTGGGTATAGCGAAAGTCGATCAGCGTATTGAGACCCGCCACCGCTTCGAAAATGATATCGCCGCCTTTGCCGCCATCGCCACCATCGGGGCCGCCATATTCAACATATTTCTCGCGGCGAAAGCTGACCGCACCGGGGCCGCCGCTGCCAGAGCGGATATAGATCTTGGCTTGGTCGAGAAAATGCATGGCTAAAATCCGGCGTAAAAACGTATGAAAATTCAATGCGAAAAGGGCCGTCTGGCAAAAAAGCCGACGGCCCAATCGCTTATCGCATGGCACTTGGTGGAGCCGAGGGGGATCGAACCCCTGACCTCGTCATTGCGAACGACGCGCTCTCCCAGCTGAGCTACGGCCCCGTTCCAGTGCAGTCCTTAGTGCAAAAACACCTTGGGTCGCGACCCCTTAGCGAAAGCGCCACGGGGTGGGAAGGGGAAAATTTCGTCAAACCCGAAAAATCTCTACCTTCCCACGCCCAGGTCAATTGGTGCCGAGGCTGGGCTTTGGCGCGCCGGGGGTGCCATACTTGGCCTCCCATTCGGCCAATTCGACACGGTATTGTTCATAGGCGCGATAGAAGTTTTCATAGACGCGCGAAAAATTGGCAAAGCTGCGCTTGGAAAAATCGGGCAAGTCGGCCGCCTTGATCGCCGCACTCTCGCGGCTCATCACCAGCGCCGCATCGCAGAAATGGGTCAAAGTCGGCGGATAGGCGAAGTAATTATAGACCTGCGTCATATAGGTTTCGCGCGTGCGGATATAGTCCTTGGCACCATACTTGGCCTTGAACGTGGCATCCACGCCCGCATTGGCGCGGGCCAGCGGCTTGGCATGGCTCTTGAGGAAGGCGCGGTAATTGTCGGCAATTTCGACATAGGCCGGGCCGTTACAGTTGAGCGCGGCAACATTATAGGCCGCACGCAAATTCCACACGAGTTGAGAATCGACGGAATCGACCAGAATCGTGTGACGCACGCCATCGGCCCCGATGCTGGGGATGGACACATTGCCCGCTGCGCCAAAGGGCGCCTTGGGACGGGGCGGGATCACCACAACCTTGGGCGGAGGGGGCGGCGGAGGCGGCGGAGGCGGCGGTGGGGGGGGCGCCGAACAGGCCCCCAAAACAGCCAAACCAAAACCCATCAATGCCAACCGGATACGATTCACCTGCCACCTCATTTCACGCGCCGGTCCCTGATCACGGCGCAAAGTTTAATCCAAATACCCCAAGCGGGGTGCAAAGAAAATGCCCGAGGCGCCGGATGGCTCCTCGGGCACGATAATTTGCCTGTTCCCAGGCTTCCTGATGAAAGGTTTAGCGGCGATCACCCAGGAAGCTGAGGAGGAACTGGAACATATTGATGAAGTCGAGATACAGCGTCAGCGCGCCCATGATGGCCACGCGTTCGGCATAAGGCGTGCCCGCAACCTGCACATAGCTGTGCTTGAGCTGCTGGGTGTCATAGGCGGTCAGACCCGCAAAGATCAGCACGCCCAGCACCGAGATGGCAAAGCCCAGACCCGGCACGTGGAAGAACATCGAGATGAGCGAGGCAATGATCAGGCCGAACAGGCCCATGATCAGAAAGCTGCCCATGCCCGACAGGCTCTTCTTCGTCGTGTAACCCACAAGGCTAAGACCAGCAAAAGCGCCGGCAGTGGCAAAGAAGGTCAGCGCGATCGAAGCCCCGGTGTAAACCAGCAGCAGCGAGGAGAGCGAAAGCCCCATCGCCACGGCAAAGCCCCAGAAGCAGGCCTTAAGCGTGCCGGTCTGCATCCGCCCCATGCCCGCGCTCATCGCGAAGACAAAGCCCAAAGGCGCCAGAACGATCAGCCAGCGCAGCGGCGTTACGAAAACCTGCGCTGCGATCCCGCTTTGCACGAACAACAGCGCGACAATGCCCGAAAGCATCACGGCCGATGCCATGTAATTGTAAATCGACAGCATATATTTGCGCAGCCCCATATCGAGGGTTGCTGCGTCAACATACCCAGCATTCATCCTCGAAGACGCGCCAAAGCCCGTCTGCGTGGGCTGGGGGTCATTCCAGATGGCCATGTCATTCACTCCATATAGCGCCGATCAGCAAAACCTGCGGCGCACTCAGGGAATATCGCCCTTACGCCCCACGCTTTCAAGCGGGGCGTAGTGTAAAATTGGTATCAAAGTGTTGCTCTGGCGCAAATTGTGTAAAATTTGCCGCCAAATGGTACGCGCGCTTGACTTACTTCGCCGCTTCGCGCGCCATGGCGCCCAATTCGACATTGCGATCGCGCGAAGCCGTCAGCGTATCCAGCATCAGTTTGGCCAACGCATCACCTGCGTCCAGCACCGCAACCCCGGCCAAGGTCGACCCACCCGGCGAACATACCCGCCGCGCCAACTCGCCCGGCCCCACATCCGAAGCCGCCGCCAGCGCCGCCGCCCCATCCACCGTCGCCAGCGCCAGACGCAGCGACTGTGCCGGATCAAGACCCAGCTGCGCCCCGCCCGCGGCCAGCGCGTCGATAAAGCGATAGACAAAGGCCGGACCCGACCCCGCCAGCGCGGTCACCGCATCGAACAGGCTTTCCTCGACCCATTCGGGCGTACCCAAAGGCGCCAGAAACGCCATCACGCATTCGCGCGCGGCCTCATCCATCCCCATCGCGGCAACGCCGATCGGCGATTTGCCCAAGGCAGCCGCAAGGTTGGGCATGACCCGCACCAACCCGCGCGCATCAGGGAAACGCAGCGAAAGGCTGGCCATTTCGACACCGGCCAGCATCGAGAGAACCACCGTATCCGGCCCAGCCAGAGCCGTAAGCGCCCCGGCCACGCCATCGAGCATCTGCGGCTTGACGCCCAGAATCATCAGGTCAAAAACCCGTCCTTCCGGCAATTCACGCAGCAATTCCACGCCATCGGGCGCCGAGGCCAGAAACGGGTCGTAAACCGTGAAGCGCTCCGCCGGAACTCCGCCCCGCAGCCATCCGGTCAGCATGGCGCCGCCCATATTGCCGCAACCAATAAACAAAACCGTCGCAGGCCAGTTCGCCGCCATGATCAAGCCTCCCCTGCCGCGTCGACCAGAGCGGCGGCCAAAGCCTCGGACGGGCTCTTGTCGCCCCACAGGATGAATTGAAACGCGGGATAGAAACGGTCGCATTCCTCAACCGCCACCTCTACCAGCATCTGCGCCTGGCTGAGGCTGAGCAGCCCATCATCGCCCAGCAACAAGCCGTGGCGATAGAGCAGCATCGTGTTGTTCGACCAGATATCGAAATGGCCCAGCCAAAGCTGTTCGTTGATCAGGCCCAGCACCTCGAACATCGCGCCGCGCTTGTCATCGGGCACGCGAATGTCGGGAAGGCACAGCAATTGCAGCACATTGTCTTCCGACCGCCACACCGCGCGCAACTGATAGGTTGCCCAACTGCCCTGCACTTCGCCGGTGATTTCATCGTCGCCGACGAATTCATAATTCCAGCCCCGCGCCTCGAACAATTGTCCGAGCATCTCGACCGGCGCGCAATCTTCATGCCGCCCGAAATCGCCCTCGCCTGTCCTCATCATGCTCATTCCAGTCTCAAGAACCCGATGCGGCGCGCCCCCGACCCAAGCCGAAGACCTGAAGCGCGGGAGGCCTATTGATACGCCGCTTGCATGGGGCACTCTTGGGCCCAAGCACAAGCCGCGCAACCTTCATGGCCTGCGCATAACTCCATAAGCCTGTTTACAGCTTGTGGAAAAGAGACAAACGGCGCCCCATTATGAGACGAAACGTGACTGATTACAGTGAATCAACCACTTGGCCCGCCGGGCTGATCCAGACGAAACTGTCATTATGGCCGGATTTATGCGCCTTTTCATTAAAGGCTTTGGCCGCCGCTTCTGTATCAAACGGCCCGACCAACACGCGATTGGTGCGGCCCCAGTCAGAAATCGACGGCCTTTGGGCCTTAAACAACTCGGCTTCACTGCGCTGCAACTTGCGCCAGTCGAACAAAATACGGTCATTGTCACGACCAACGCCCACCTGAACCCAGATACGGCTGGGATGCTGGGGCACGGCCGGAGCCTCCTTGGCCTTTTCCTTGACTGGTTTTTCGACGACAGCCTTTTCTGCCAGCACCTTTTCAGCGCCCAGCTTCTCCTTGCCAGTCTTACCAGCCTTATCCTTGGTGGATTTTTCCTTCGCGGCCAGTTCCTTCGCCGCCAATTCCTTGGCTGCCTGCTCCTTAGCCGCCAGTTCCTTGGCAGTAGGCTCCTTCACCGGGGGCTCCTTCGACGGAACCTCCTTGGCCACAGGCGCGGCAGCAGTGTGGGCAGGCTGGATCTTGCGAATATCCACCGCGCCGCTGGCGGGTGTCGGCGCGGTTGACGCCTTGCCGAAATCCTCGAACAATTCGGCAAAGCTGGGCTTTTTGCCCGGCGCTGGCTTGACGCCCTGCCTGACGGGCGCGGGCTTAACCGGCTCCGGCTTGGGCTCTGCACGAACAGGGACCACGCGCGCGACCGGTTCAACCACCGGTTCGGACGTTTCCGCCACCGTCGCCACCTGCGGCGCACGGGCCGCACTGCGCGACAAATCAAAACTGGTGACGGCCGCAGGGGCCGCCGCCAAAGGCGCAGGCCGCGCTTCCACCACCCGCGCCGCAGGACGCGTTGCAGGCGCCGCAGCCGCCAGTTCCACCGGCACCGCAGGCTCATCCACGCGCGAAGGCTTCGGCTCAGGCGGCGCAGGTTCACCACGCGGAGGCAATTCCTCGCTGCCCCTGCGCGGCGCCCTTTCCACCTTCGCGCCGGGCCGGGAAACTGGTTCTGCACTGGCCAGACGAGTTCCCAAAGGCTGTCCAGCAGGCACCAGCCCCTGATCCGCCATGGTGGGCCGCTTCAAATGCTGGCTGGCGATATAATCGGCGATACGGGCGTTTTCCTGCCCGATCTGCGACGGTTGCGGGAAAAAGCCCAGATTGGCCGCCGCTGCCTGCTGCGCCGGGGTCAACTGGCGCATGTATCGCAAATAGGGCGCCATCGCGCTGGCCATTTCAGGTGGCATGGTCGAATTGGCGATGGATACCGCCTCCTCCTCACGCCCCAAAATCGCATAGGCAAAGGCACGAATGCGCCACGCCCCCCGGTCCTGTTTTTGCAGCAAAGGCGCGAGCACAGTTTCAACCGCGCGCCGATCGCCCATAATCGCCAAGCTTAACGCCAAACGACGCGCGGCTTCATCACCCGCCCCCGCGGCCAAAGCCTCGCGATAGTAGCGCTGCGCCGTGAGATTGTCGGACACCAGATCATAGGCCAAACCACGGTCGGCGATCTGCTCACCGGACAATTGCCCCGCCTTGGCCGCATCGTCGAACAGGCCCAGCGCCGTCACCGGGTCCTGCATCCGCATCCGCGCCGAGGCCAGATTGGCCATCACGCGCGGCTGATAGGGCTGCAAACGGTCTGCGCGGCTCAGAAAACCAATAGCCGCCTGCGTATCACCCATCGCCAGAGCGGATTCGCCCGCCTGCAACAAGGCTTCGACATCGCGCGGATTGCGGCCCAATCGGGCCAGCGCGGCGGACATCGCACGATTGGGGTCCATCCCTTCCCCCTGCGTGCCCACCTGTTGCACCACGGGATAGGAAGATTGCGCCAAAGCAGCGCCGGCACCCAATACCGATCCGGAAGCAAGCAAGGCAAAAGCAAGCCCTGCTCGACCCCCTGCCCGCACCATCGCCCGCAAAAGCTGCGGTTCAGGCCATACTGCGATCATCTCGCCGCGTCCTATAAACCGGGCAGACGATGCCTGCCCGGCCCCTTTCATCACTGATTGTTCTGACGCCCAAGAAAGCGCGGAATGTTGATCGAACCGCCTTCATCCCCGCCCGCGTCATTGTCGTCACGACGACGCGCGGAAAGGTTGGCCATACGCTCGAACAAAGTTCCGGCCGAACGCGGCGCTTCGGGCTGCGGCGCAGGGGCCTGCGGCGGAAGCGGGCGACGCGCGATCATCGGCGCATCATCTTCTTCGGCCAGACGGCTTGCATCGAGCAGCAGCTCATCACGCGGCGGGGCGGCAGGCGCGGGCGCCGGGGCCTGCTCAATCGCACCGCCCAGTGCGCCAAGATCAAGCGGCTCCTGCGAAGGAGGCGGGGTATAGGCCACCGGCTCTTGAACCAGCGGCGCGAAAGCGGGCGCGGCAACAGGTGCAGGCGCCGCAACCGGAGCAGGCGCAGCAACGGGAGCCTGCTGCTGCGGCACAAAACCGGGACGAGCCGGAGCGCGCGAACCCTGCATGCTGAACGGACGCGAGGCTTCTTCGGCCTGAACAGCCGTCTGCTCGATGCCGGTGGCCACCACCGACACGCGGATCTTGCCCTGAAGATCGGGATTAAAGGCCGAACCCCAGATGATGTTGGCGTTGGGATCGACCAGTTCGCGAATATGATTGGCCGCTTCATCGACTTCCAGCAGCTTCATGTCGTCGCCGCCGATAATCGAGATGATAACACCCTTCGCGCCCTGCATCGACACGCCGTCGAGCAGCGGGTTGGCGATCGCCTTTTCGGCGGCCTCAAGCGCACGGTTGGCGCCTTCGCCCTCACCCGTGCCCATCATCGCCTTGCCCATTTCGGCCATGACCGAACGCACGTCGGCAAAGTCGAGGTTGATCAGGCCCGGCATGACCATCAGGTCGGTGATCGACCGCACGCCCTGTTGCAACACTTCGTCGGCCAGCTGGAACGCTTCCTTGAAGGTCGTTTCCGCCTTGGCCACCAGGAACAGGTTCTGGTTCGGGATAACGATCAGCGTATCGACGTGTTTTTGCAGCTCTTCAATGCCGCTGTCGGCGCTGCGCATACGGCGCGTGCCTTCAAACAGGAACGGCTTGGTCACCACGCCCACCGTCAGCACGCCCTTCTTGCGCGCCGCCTCGGCAATGACGGGGGCCGCGCCGGTGCCGGTGCCGCCGCCCATGCCGGCCGCGATAAACACCATATGCACGCCGTCCAGCAGGCGGTCGATTTCCGCCAGCGTTTCCTCAGCCGCCGCACGCCCTACTTCGGGGCGCGAACCCGCGCCAAGGCCCTGTGTGATTTCCGGGCCAAGCTGGATGCGATGCTCGGCGATGGAATTGTTCAACGCCTGGGCGTCCGTGTTGGCCACCACAAAGTCCACGCCCTCAATCTCGGCGCGGATCATGTTGGCGATGGCGTTGCCACCGGCGCCGCCCACCCCGATCACGGTGATGCGGGGACGCAGTTCCTCAACGGTGGCCGGGCCAATATTGATGCTCATTGCCTTCTCCTGCCGGGTGCGTAATCCGATTTAAAAGATAGGCACCGTATCGAGCGAAATTGCACAGATCGAAGCCGTGAAGCAAAGCGTTTGCGCCATTTGTCCACAGAACTGCGACGGTTTTCTGCGCTTGGTGGGTCAACCTATCAGAAATAATCGCGCATCGCGTGGAAAAACCGTGTCAACATGCCCATCCCGCCGGGTCCGCTGCGCCCCGAACGGGCCGGACCGATGGTGCGAATGTCCTGCGGATCGGATGCGGCATAGAGCGCAAGCCCCGCCAGAGTCGAAAAACCGGGCGTTGCATGGGCTTCGGGTAAGCCTTTGAGCAGACCATTGGCCGGGCGTCCGATTCGTACCGGTCGGCCCAGCGCCCCTTGCGCAAAATCGGCCAGCCCCGCCAGTTCGGCCCCGCCGCCGGTAAACACGACCTGCGCGCCTTTCACTCCGGCAAAACCCATTTGCTTCAACACTTTGGAAATTTCATCCATCAAGGTTGAAAGTTGGGCCGTGATGATACTGATCAATTCGGCGCGCGGGATGCGGTTTTTCTCGTCGGCATGGCGCGCCAATTGTCCGGTAAATTCTTCGCCCGGACCGTGGACGGGAATCATCTCGCGATGGTCCGCCGGGCTGGCGATGGCCGAACCATTGACGCATTTCAAACGCTCGGCCTGAAAACGGCGGATGCCCAATGCGCCCGCGATGGCGTCGGTAATATCGCCCGACCCCATCGGAATCGTGCGCAATTCGAGCAGCATCCCGGCAATATGAACCGAAACGGTTGTAACCTCACCGCCAAATTCGACCAATGCGACACCCAGTTCCCGCTCTTCCTGTGACAAACAGGCCAAAGCGGTGGCCATCGGGCTGGCCACAACCGCCTCGACGTCCAGATGCGCGTTCTGAACCGACTCAGTCAAATTGCGCACCGGCGCGCCGTCGGCCAACATGACGTGAATATCCACGCCCAGCTTTTCAGCGTGCAGCCCCTTGGGATTGGTCACACCATGCGCGCCATCCAGCGTATAATGCGCCGGACTGGCGTGCAAAACCATCCGCCCTTCCGGCTGGATCACTTCACGCGCGCCAATAAGCAGCGATTGAATATCATCCGATTCGATGCGCCGTCCGCCGATCTCATTTTCAACATGCGCGATCCGACTGGCCAGACCCGCGCCCGAACACCCGACCCATACGCCAGAAACGCTGGTGTTGGCCATTTTTTCGGCGCGCTCGATCGCGTCGCGCACGGCATAGGTGGCCGCAGGCATATCCACGACATAGCCACGCTTGACCCCCTGTGCGGCGCGATGCGCGCTGCCCAAAACCATCAGGTCGCCATTTTCCGCCCGCCCTGCGATCAGGGCCGAGATGCGAAACGAACCAATATTGACCGCGCCAAAAACGCGGGCGATGCGCGGTGCGGGCATCAGTGTTTCTCCCCGCTCTTGGCATGAGGTTTGGCGGTGGTTTTCGCCACCGGCTTGGCGACGGATTTCGTCGCAGGTTTGGTCGCGGCCTTGGCAGCAGGCTTAACCGCAGTCTTAACCGTCGGTTTCGCAATAGTCTTCGCAGGCGCCTTGGCTGCCGGTTTAGCAGCCTCCTTATGAACAGCTGGCTTGACCGCTGGTTTGGCTGCAGGTTTCACTGGGGCTTTGGCAGCAGGCTTAATCGCTGGCTTGGCGGTTTCCTTGTGAACCACCGGCTTAGCCTCCACCTTGGGCGCCTCGCTCTTGACCGCCACCGCCTTGGCCGCAACCGCCCCGGCCGCCGCGCCCGCAATCACGGGCGCCGCTGTTGAAGCCACCGGCGCGCCACCGGTCGCCAAAGAGGCCGCCGGATTGTTCGGGTCCACATCCCCGCGCAAACGCATGTACATCCGGTCGCCCGTGCGCATGTCAAAGGCAAGAACCTTGCCGCCGATCAACTGGTTCGTGCCGTCCATCCGCGCAAAGGCCTGCAAAGACTTGGCACCCTGCGCCGCCCCTTCGGGCAAGGCCAATGTCTGACCGCTCTTGAACGTCAGGTTCCAGCGGCGATGCCCGACCCACTCTGCCTCGGCCACCTGACCGCGCAGCGCGGGCGCCGCCTCCAGCAAGGTTTCGAGCGCGGCCATCTGCCCCTCTGCCCCATCACCGGCCAGCACCAGACGCCCGCCGACACGGCCCGCGCTGATGCCCTGCAATTCATGGCCGGTCGCGTCGATCAGCACGAAACTGTCGCTGCCATCTTCATTATGCTGCTTCAAGACCGCCTGCGGCTTGCGCTCGGTAATGTCGACGATCAGCGTATCGGGCAACTGGCGCGAAATCCGCGCATCCTCGACCCAGCTCAACGTCATCAGATCCTGACGGATCGCCTCAAGGTCGATGCGCGTCATCGCCTGACGGCCCTGCGTGCCCAGAACGCGCTCGTAAACCTTCAGCTCGTTCAATTGCTTGACGCCATGCACCTCGACCCGGCGCACCGCGAAACCCGCCTGCGTGGCAAGGCTGGCCGCGCGCTGTTCGGCCAGAGAGGGCACCCCCGCCAGCCCGGCCACCACCCACAGCACCACACCCGCCGCCGCCAGAATCAGCACAAGAAAAACCTTGTGCAACTGCGCCTCGGTAATGGGCAAATGGGCCATGATCTGATCCATCACCGATCCGGTGCGCGCGCGTGCGGCCTCCACCTTGCGGGCGGATTGGGCCTTGGCGGCCACCTTGCGGGCGCTCGATCCGCCCCGGCGGATGGTCTGGCTCATAGATTAAAGCTTTCCGGCGTCTTTCAGGGCTTCTTCGATAATCGCTTCCACCAAAGTTTCGTAATCCATGCCCAGATAGCGCGCCTGTTCGGGCACGAGGCTCAAGGGCGTCATCCCCGGCTGGGTGTTGATTTCCAGCAGGAACAGGCCATCGACGCCCTTTTCATCATCCCAGCGGAAATCGGACCGGCTGGTGCCTTTGCAACCTAGGATCTGATGCGCACGCAGCGCCAGTTCCTTGCACTTTTCCGCGATCTCGTCGGGGATCTGCGCAGGGCAAACATGCTCGGTCAGGCCATCGGTATATTTGGCGTCGAAATCATAAAAACCGGTCTTGGGTTTCAACTCGGTCACACACAGCGCCCGGTCGCCCATCACAGCGGTGGTCAATTCCAGCCCGCGAATGAAAGGCTCGGCCATCAATTCATCGAAATGCTGCCACGGCCCTTCGACATCGCGGGCGATCGGATTGCCGTAATTGCCCTCATTCGTCACAATCGCCACGCCGACGCTGCTGCCCTCGGCGGCGGGTTTCAACACATAGGGACGCGGCAGAGGGTCGGCCTCGTACAATTGCGAGGACTTCACAATCCGCCCGCCCGGCATCGGAATGCCATGGGGCACCAGGAACTGCTTGGTCAATTCCTTGTCAATCGCAATGGCCGAGGTCGTTGTCCCCGAATGCGTGTAGGTCAGGCCCAGCAGGTCCATCATCCCCTGCACCGTGCCATCCTCGCCCGGCGTGCCATGCAGAGCGTTGAACACCACATCGGGTGCGGCGGCGGACAGAACCTGCGCCACATCGCGGCCCATATCGACGCGCGTCACCTTATGCCCGCGCGATTCCAGCGCCTTGGCCACGCCCTCGCCGCTCATCAACGAGACAGGGCGCTCGGACGACCAACCGCCCATCAATACCGCGACATGAAGTTTGGGGATGCTCACTTCTTTTCCCGAATTAATTTTGGCCCGCCGCGCAGCATCCAAAGTGCCAAAGCGACAAACGCAAAGTTGACAAGAACATAGGCAAGAGCAGTCGGCCAATCCGTTCTGCCCATGGCGCTTAAAATATTGAAATTCTCAAACCCTGCCCAAAGGCTGCCCCACAGAACCAAAGCCAGAAGGCCCAGCCCCATGAGACGCAACCATAGGCGATAGCTCACGGCTCACCAACCCGCTTGATTTCCCATTCAAGGCTGACGCCAGACTGGTCCAGCACCCGGCGGCGCACTTCCTCGCCCAGCGCCTCGATCTCCGCGCTGGTCGCCTCGCCGGTGTTGATCAGGAAATTGGTGTGCTTTTCGCTGACCTGTGCCCCGCCTAGGGTCAGGCCCCGGCAACCGGCGCGGTCGACCAGTTCCCATGCGCGCGCGCCATCTGGGTTCTTGAACGTGCTGCCCCCGGTTTTCGACCGCAAGGGCTGGCTGGCCTCGCGCGAAGCGCTGATGCGGTCCATTTCGGCCTGAATGGCCTGCGCCTCGCCCGGCACGCCGCGAAACCGCGCCGCCACCACGGTGCAGCCATCAACCAGATCGGAATGACGATAGGTGTAACCCAACTCGCTTAAAGGCAGGGTTGCGATCTCACCGCTGCGGATCACCACGTCACAATCGACCAGAATGTCCTTGACCTCGCGCCCATAAGCCCCGCCATTCATGCGGACAAATCCGCCCACCGTGCCGGGGATCGAACGCAGAAACTCCAGCCCCGCAATGCCATGATCGCGCGCCGTGGACGAAACGAGAATGCCCGAAGCCCCCCCGCCGCATTCCAGCGTCAGATCGTCAACCTTTTCCACGCGGGCAAAGGCCTTGCCCAACCGGATCACCACGCCCGGCACCCCGCCATCGCGCACGATCAGGTTCGACCCCAAGCCGAGCGCCATCACCGGCACCGGCGGCGGCAATTGCTCCAAAAATGCGCAAAGATCGGCCACATCCTTGGGCTCAAACAGCCATTCGGCCCGCCCGCCGCTCTTGAACCACACCAAAGGAGCCAACGGCGCATCCGCCGTCAGCTTGCCCGCAACCTTGATCTGACCAACTTCGGGAAAAGCCATCAGAGCGCCTTTTGCGCGCGAATGGCGTCGGCCAATCCCGCCGCCCATTTGGTGATATCGCCCGCGCCAAGGCACACGACCATATCGCCGGGCTGAACCTGTCCGGCCAGAGCCTGCGCCAGATTGTCAGCGCCAGTAATCAAATGCGCGCTGCGATGTCCGCGATCCTTGATGCCCGCGACAAGAGCCGCCGAATCAACGCCCTCGATCGGCTGTTCACCGGCCGGATAGACCGGCGCGGCATAGACGATATCGGCATCGTTAAAGGCGGCGGCAAAATCATCCATATGATCGCGCAGGCGCGTGAAGCGATGCGGCTGAACCACGGCGATCACGCGGTTCTGCACGCCCTCGCGCGCGGCGGCCAGAACGGCGCGGATTTCGACCGGGTGGTGGCCGTAATCGTCGATGATGGTCACGCCATCAACCTCGCCCACCTTGGTAAAGCGGCGCTTGACCCCGCCGAATTTGGCGAAACCGGTGCGGATGACATCTTCCGAAACGCCCATTTCCACCGCGACCGCCACCGCCGCCAGCGCATTCTGGACATTGTGGCGGCCCGGCATCGGCAATTCGATACCCTCGATCCGGCGGAAGCTGCCGTCGCGCTGGCGCAGCACGGCGGTGAAGCGGTTGCCGCCCGGATAGGGGGTCACGGCCTCACCGCGCACGTCGGCCTGGGCCGAAAAACCATAGGTGATCACGCGGCGGTCGCGCACCTTGGGGATGATCGCCTGCACCACGGGATGGTCGATGCACAGCACAGCCGCGCCATAGAACGGCACATTTTCAATGAATTCGACAAAGCTGCTCTTCACCTTGTCGAACGAGCCGTAATGGTCGAGATGCTCCGGGTCGATATTGGTCACCACCGCAATCGTGCCGTCCAGACGCAGGAACGAGCCGTCCGATTCGTCCGCCTCGACCACCATCCAGTCCGACGCGCCCAAACGCGCATTCGAGCCGTAGCTGTTGATGATCCCGCCATTGATGACCGTGGGGTCCACCCCGCCCGCATCCAGCAGCGCGGCCACCATCGAGGTCGTCGTCGTCTTGCCATGCGTGCCGGCAATCGCCACCGTGCTTTTCAACCGCATCAGTTCGGCCAGCATTTCCGCGCGGCGCACCACCGGGATGCGCGCCTCAAGGGCGGCCACCACTTCCGGGTTCTCACGCTTCACCGCCGTAGAGGTGACCACCACCGCCGCATCGCCGACGTTTTCCGCCGCGTGGCCGATCATCACTTTGATGCCTCGCTTGCGCAAACCTTCGACGACATAGCTTTCGGCGATGTCCGACCCTTGGACGCTATAGCCCAGATTGGCCATCACCTCGGCAATGCCGGACATGCCAATGCCGCCAATGCCGACAAAGTGGATAGTGCCAATATCGGTCGCGACGCCCTTCACGCAATTTGCTCCTTAAAACCAGCTTCGGCCCCGTGGCCGACCCGGATCACATCCATCAAGGGCGCCTGCCCAAAACCTTCGACCAAATCGGCCAGATCGGTGGCCGCGTGGGGCCGACCGCAATTCCACGCCGCATGGGCGGCATTGGCCAAGGCCTCGGGGCTCTTGGCGATGGCCTGAATTTGCTTGGCCAATTCAACGGCGGAAAACTTGTCCTGACGGATTGCCCGCGCGCCGCCTGCCGACACGATCTCACGCGTGTTGGCGGCCTGATGATCGTCGGTTGCGATGGGCAGCGGAATCAGGATCGCGGGGCGCCCAACGGCGGTCAATTCGGCAATGGTGCTGGCCCCGGCGCGCCCGATGAACAGATGCGCGTCGGCCAGACGCTCGGCCATATTTTCGAAATAGGTGCCAAGTTCGGCGGGAATGTCATGGGCGCGATAACGTTCGCGCACTGCGTCAATGTCTTCCGGGCGGCACTGCTGGATCACCTGAAGCCGGGTGCGCAAAGCGGTCGGCAACATGGCCAGACCATCGGGCACAACTTCAGACAGGACACGCGCGCCCTGCGATCCGCCCGTCACCAGCACGCGCAGCAAGCCATCCTCGCCAAAGGCCGGGAATGGTTGATCACGCAGCTCAAGCACTTCCTCACGCACCGGATTGCCAACCAGAGCGACCTTGGCGTGATGCTTGGCGTCCAATCGGTCAACATCGGGGCAAGAGGTGGCAATCGCCTGAACCCGGCCCGCAAGGAACCGGTTGACCCGGCCCAGCACCGCATTCTGTTCATGGATCACCGCCGGAATGCCCGCCGAAGTCGCCGCCAGCAAAGCGGGCAACGCCGGATAACCGCCAAAACCAATCACACAGGCCGGAGCGAAACTGTCGAACAGGCGCAACGCCATCGCCCGCCCCGCCCAGATCGCGCGCAGCCCCTTGATCCAGAGAAGCGGGTTTTTCCCCTGCAACCGGCCCGCAGGCAGCACATGCGCGGTCAAATAATCCGGCTTGCCCGGAATGGCCGCCCCGCGTTCGTCGGTGATCAGCGCGACATGGTGGCCGCGTGCGTGCAATTCCGCCGCCAGCGCAAAGGCCGGGATCAGATGCCCCCCGGTGCCCCCTGCGGCCAGAACGTAATGACGGGAAACTCTGGGTTCATTTTGCATGGTCATTTGAACAGGCTCAGGATCGCAGGATGCCCTTTCGGGGCGAAAGGATCGCGTTTCAGATAGGGGTTTCGCCGCGTAATGGCCAGCAGGAACCCGACATTGAGACAAAGCGCCAGCGTCGAGGAGCCGCCATAGGAAATCAGCGGCAAGGTCATGCCCTTGGACGGGAAAAGTTGCAGGTTCACCAGAATGTTGATGAAGGCCTGACCGCCCAATTGCGCGACAAGGCCGCTGGCCGCCAGAACGGTGAACAGGTCTTCCTCATCCGACAGGCGGATCAGCACCCGCGCCACCACCGCGAAATAAAGCACCACCACCAAGGCGCACATCAACAGACCAAATTCCTCGCCAATGACCGAGAAAATATAGTCGGTATGCGCCTCGGGCAGGCCCAGCTTCTTCGTGCCCAGCCAAAGTCCGCTGCCCGTCCAGCCGCCTGCGACCAGCGTGTGGCGCGCAAGGTCAACCTGGTCAAAGGCCGTGCCGCCGCCAAGGAACGCATCGATACGATGACGCCCGTTTTCGTAAAAAGCATAGGTCAGACCGATCAGCGCGACGCCGCCGCCGATCACCCCCAGCACCCAACGCACCGGCAGGCCCGCGATCAGCATCATCACAAACCACACCGCGCCAAACAGCACCGCCGAACCAAAGTCAGGCTGAAGCATCAGCAGCAAGCCGACCAGCCCCATCACCCCGGTACAGATCATTATCACCGGCATGCGCGGATCGCGCAATTTCCACGAAACCACCCACGCCAGCGTGATGGCAAAGGCGGGTTTCAGAAACTCGGAAGGCTGAAGCGAAATGCCCAGATTGAGCCAGCGCTTGGCGCCATTGACCGTCGTGCCGACAATCGGCACCAACAACAGCCCGATCATCATCGCAATGCCCAGCACGATGCCGCAACGCCGCGCCATATCCCGGCTGAGCCGCGAGGCGCCCAGCATCGCGATCAGGCCCAGCGCCTGCCACCGAATATGGGCCATGAAGAAATAGAGGTCGTCCAGCTTCACCTTGGCGGTGGACAGGCGGCGCGCACTGGCCGGACTTGCCGCCGCCACGGCCAGCGTGCCGATCGCCATCAGCGCCAGCACAAGCACCAGCAGCACGCGGTCAATCTCGCGCCACCACACGATCCAGTCGGTGCGCCTTGTCTTGCGTTGTTTGGCGCCGCCCCGCGAACCGGGAACATAGCGTGTGCTGGCCGCCGGATCTTCGTGGGGCAGGCTTGCCATCAGACGCAATCTCCGCCTTCGGGCGAGGTGAGGACTTCGACAATCTGGCGGAACGTCTCGCCGCGCGCCTCATAATCGCGGAACTGGTCAAAACTGGCGCAGGCCGGGGACAGCAGGACGACATCGCCCGGTTGCGCCGCATCCTTGGCCAGACGGATCGCCTCGCACATCATTTCGGCGCGTGCGACCGGCATATAGGGCGAGAGGATTTCCGAAAAACGCTGCCCTGCATCACCAATCGTATAGGCCGCCGCAATATTGCCGAACCACGGCGCGCATTCGTCCAGATCATCGCCCTTGGGCAAACCGCCGCAAATCCAATGGATGCGCTTATGCCCATCGGCAGGCGGAAATGCCGCCAGAGCGGGCGCGGTCGAGGCAGGATTGGTCGCCTTGGAATCGTTGATAAACAGGACGCCGTCGGCCTGCCCCACCCGCTCCATCCGGTGCGGCAGTCCGACAAAGCTTTTCAGCCCCGCCTCGATCACCGCATCATCGACGCCGAGCGCGCGCACCGCCGCCACCGCCGCCTGCGCATTGGCGCGGTTATGCGGACCTTGCAGCGATGGCCATTCGGCCTGATTGCCGGGCAGATCGACGCCATCGATAAATTGGAACGGTTGCCCCTGCGGCGCGAAACGCAGGATGTCATCCTCCATCTCGGCGGCATAATCGACAATGGCAAGATTGCCGATCGCCTGCATTCCGAACAGCCGCGCCTTGGACGCGACATAGCCGGGATAGCCGTCATCATAGCGATCCAGATGATCGGGCGAGACGTTGAGGCACATCGCCACCTCGCAATCGAGGCTCTGCGTCAGGTCGATCTGATAGGAGGAGAGTTCCAGCACATAGACGCCGCCAGCGGGCAGCGCCTCCTGCCCCAAAATCGGCAGACCGATATTGCCGCCCATCAGGACAGGGATGCCCGCCGCCTCGATCAAATGGCGCGTCAGGGCCGTCGTGGTGGATTTGCCATTGGTCCCGGTGATGCCAATCACCTTATGCGCGGGCAACCATGCGCGGCATTGCGCAAACAATTCGATATCGCAGACCAAAGGCGCACCGCCCGCGCGGGCCGCATCGGCGATGGGGTGGCGATTGATCGGCACACCGGGCGAGACGACAACCCCGGCATAACCTTTCAGATCCGCCGCAACCGGATCGCCAAAGGTCAGGCGCCCTTCCTCGACCGCTTGCGCATGGGCGCTGGCGGCGGCGGCGCGCGGTTCTTCCTTGGCGTCCCACGCCATGACACTGGCACCCCCCGCCAGCAGCGAGGCCAAAGCCGCCTGTCCGCTGCGCGCCAGCCCAAGCAAGGCATAATGTTTGCCCGCAAAGGCCCCGGTCATGGCAGGCGCGGTAATCATCGTACCTTCAGCGTCGAAAGGCCGATCAGGGCCAGAATGATCGACACGATCCAGAACCGGATCACCACCGTCGGTTCGGCCCAGCCCTTTTGTTCAAAGTGATGATGGATCGGTGCCATGCGGAAAACCCTCTTGCCGGTACGCTTGTACCAGAAAACCTGAACGATCACCGATACGGCTTCCAGCACAAACAGGCCGCCCACAATGCCCAGAACGATTTCATGATGGCTGGCCACGGCAATCGCGCCCAGAGCGCCGCCAAGCGCCAGCGACCCGGTATCACCCATGAACACAGCCGCCGGCGGCGCATTGAACCACAGGAAGGCCAGACCGCCCCCCATGATGGCCGCACAGAAAATCGCCAGATCGCCCGCGCGCGGCACATGGGGAATGCCAAGGTAAGCAGCATAGTCCACGCGGCCCACCAGATAGGCGATGATCGCAAAAGTGCCCGCCGCGATAATGACCGGCATCGTCGCCAGACCGTCAAGCCCATCGGTCAGGTTGACCGCATTGCCCGCGCCCACGATGACAAAGGCGGAAAACAGGAAATAGATCGGCCCCAGCGGCACATAGACCTTGCTGAAAAAGGGCAGATAGAGGTCGGTCTTGCCGATATGGGCGACCATGATCCAGCTGGCCACACCCGCGACCAGAAATTCCCCGATCAGGCGCGCCTTGCTCGAAACGCCTGCGGTCGAACGCTTCTTGACCTTGTCATAATCGTCAAGGAAACCGATCAGGCCAAAGCCCGCCGTCACCGCGATACACGCCCAGACCAGCGGATTGGACAGATCCATCCACAAAAAGACCGAGCCCATCAGCGAGATCAGGATCATCAACCCGCCCATCGTGGGCGTGCCGCGCTTGGCCAAATGGGTTTTGGGCCCATCTTCGCGGATCGGCTGTCCCTTGCCCTGCTTCATGCGCAGCATGTTGATAAAACGCGGACCAATGATCAGACCGATCAGCAGCGCCGTGGCCAGAGCCGCGCCCGCGCGAAACGTCTGATAGCGGATCAGGTTGGCCAAACCCGGAAAATGGAACCATTGGGCAAGGAGATAGAGCATGGCGACCCGTCAATTATTGTTTGGCAAGCGAGGAAACCAACGCCCCCAGCCCCACCGAGTTTGATCCTTTGACAAGCACCGCATCACCATTGACCAAACCATAGTCGGCCAGAGCGCTCGCGGCTTCCTGTACATTTTTGCAATGGGCGAAGGGGATGGCCTTGCCAAGCGCGCTTTGGGCTGATTTCCCCAACTCCTGCGCCAAAGCGGCCATTTCATCGCCCACCAGAACGGCAAAATCGACCTTGGCCGCCATCATCGGCTCGGCCAGAGCAGCGTGAAGCGAGGGGCCAAAATCGCCCAATTCCTTCATCGCGCCCAGCACGGCGATGCGGCGCCCCTTGGTCGCCACGCCATGTTCGGCCCCCAGCACCGCCAACGAAGCGCGCATCGAGGCCGGATTGGCATTATAGCTTTCATCGATCATCAACGCCTTGCCACCATCGGCGGTGCGGATGCCGCTGCGCTGTCCACGCCCGGCCAACCCCTGCATCTCGGCCAAGGCAAGGCCCGTCGCGCCCAGATCGCCGCCCACCGCACGCACCGTCGCCACCACGGCCAGCGAGTTGATGACCCAATGTTCGCCCGGCATCGCCACCGAATAGCACAGGCGCGAATCGCCCAGATCCACCGTCACCAGCGTCCCGCCCAACATGCCCGGCAAGGCATCGAGCAAACGGATATCGGAATGGGCCGCGCGGCCAAAGGACATGACCTGCGCCCCGCGCGCCACGGCCGCATCGCGCAGACGTTCGAAATGCGGGCTGTCGGCCGGGATGATGGCGATGCCGCCTTCGGCACCTTCAAACCCTTGCAAGCCTTCAAAAATCTCGGCCTTGGCGTCGGCAATTGCCTCCTCGCTGCCCAGATTTTCGATATGCGCGGGGGCAATCGTGGTGATTACCGCGATATGCGGGCGGGCCAAAGCGGTCAGATCGCTGATCTCGCCCGCGTGGTTCATGCCCATTTCCAAAATGCCATACAGCGTGCGCTGCGGCATCCGGGTCATGCTCAAAGGCACGCCGACATGGTTGTTATAGCTTTTGACGCTGCGATGGGCGCGGCCATGGCTGGAACGTTCCAGCGCGGCAAAGATGGCTTCCTTGACGCTGGTCTTGCCGACCGACCCGGTCACGCCGATCACCCGCGCTTCGGGCAGGATGCGCCCCCGCGCCGCGCGGGCCAGAGCCTGAAGCGCGGCAAAGCTGTCCTTGACCAGCACATGCGGGCGGTCGATCGGCTGTTCCACAACAGCCGCCACCGCGCCCAATTCGAACGCCTTGTCGATAAACTTGTGCCCGTCCATCGCCTCGCCGCGCATGGCAAAGAACAGGCCGCCTTCGACGATTTCACGCGAATCGGTGGCGACATTGGAAATCTGCGCCTCGCCATGGGCCACGCCGCCCGTGGCCTCGGCCACTTGCGCCAAAGTCCAAAGCGCCAGAGGTTTGCCATCCTCTGCCGTCACAGGCCATTCCCGCAGTTTCGCTTTTGCCGCCATCACATTTTCTCCCCGGACGCTTCGCGCGCCACGGTCACATCGTCAAATGGCAGAACACGGGCCTCGTTGCCGCGCCCGATGATCTGCCCCTGTTCGTGCCCTTTGCCTGCGATGAGCAGGATGTCATCCCTTTTCGCCAGCGCTGTCCCCTGAAAAATCGCATCGCGCCGATTGCCGACCTCGATCAGACGGCCCGGAGCGCCCGCAATCACCGCGGCGCGAATGGCGGCGGGGTCTTCGCCGCGGGGGTTGTCATCGGTCACAATCGCAATGTCGGACAGGTCGGCGGCAATGCGGCCCATGGGGGCACGCTTGCCCGCGTCACGATCGCCGCCCGCACCAAACACAACGATCAAGCGGCCCTTTGTATGCGGGCGCAAGGCGGCAATCGCCGCCTCCAGCGCGTCGGGCGTATGGGCGTAATCGACATAGGCAGGCGCCCCAGCGCCATTGATCGCCGCGCGCTCCAACCGCCCACGCACCGGGGCAAGACGCCCCAAAGCATCAAACACTTGGCCCGCCGTCAAACCACTTGCCAGCGCCAATCCCGCCGCCACCAGCGCATTGGCCGCCTGATAGGCGCCGATCAGCGGCAGGTTGATTTTCCGCTCCACACCATCATGGACAATCGTCAAAACCTGCCCCAACGGCCCCGGTTCACGGCCCAGCAGACGGATCGTATCGCCCGCCGCGCCAACCGTCATCAAACGCAGGCCACGTTGGCGGACATGGGCGATGGCCCGCTCGCTCCACGCATCATCGGCCCAAATCACGCCGGTTCCGCCATCCACCACCACTTCGTCGAACAGGCGCATCTTGGCGACGAAATAATCCTCCATCGTCGCGTGATAGTCGAGATGGTCGCGGCTCAGATTGGTAAAGCCCGCCGCCATGACGCGCGGCCCCTCGCTGCGATATTGCGACAGGCCGTGGCTCGATGCTTCAAACGCAACATGGCTGACCCCTTCGCGCGCAAGGCCCGCCATATTGGCAAGGAAGGTCACGACATCGGGCGTGGTCAGGCCGGTATAGGTCACCTCATCGGCAGTCGTAATGCCCAGAGTGCCGATACTGGCCGCGCTATGGCCCGCCATGCGCCAGATCTGGCGCAGCATCTCAACCGTGCTGGTCTTGCCATTGGTGCCCGTGACGGCCACCACGGTTTCGGGCAAGGGCGCAAAGAAAGGCGCGGCCAGACGGGCAAAGGCACGACGCGGGTTTTCATCGACAAGGGCTATCGCGCCCGCTGCCTCGATGTCGGCGCGAGCCTGCGGGCGGGCGACGACGGCCACGGCACCTGCCTTGACGGCCTGCTCGATGAAATCCTCGCCATTGACCGTGGCGCCAACGAAAGCGCCGAACACATTGCCCGGCGCAACCTTGCGGTTATCAATGGCAAAGCCGGTGACGTCCACGTCACCGGCCTCAACCTTGTCCATGCCTTGCATCAGGTCGGACAATCTCATTCGCCATCTCCATTGGCGATCAGCGGGGCAATATCGCTGATGTCGATATCGCGCGTCGCATCCGGCATCACGCCCAGCAGCGGCCCGATACGCGGGATCACGCGGCCTACGATGGGGGCGGCGTTCCACGCGGCGGTGCGCTGGAAACTGGTGGCGGCGTTGGCCTTGGGCTGGTCCAGCGTGGCGATCACGACATAGCGCGGGCGGTCCATCGGGAACGCGGCGGCAAAGGTCGCCACCACGCGGTCATGGTGATAGCCCTGCGCGTCGCCGATTTCGGCGGTGCCGGTCTTGCCGCCCACGCGATAGCCGACGGCATTGGCGGTACGCCCCGTGCCCACATCCACAATCGAGCGCAACAATTGCCGCATACGCGCGCTGGTCGAGGCCTGCCACACACGGCGACCGGCGGGCACCTGATCGGGCGCGACCTTTTGCAGCGTGGCCGGGCGCCAGATCCCGCCATTGACCATCGCGGCATAGGCGCTGGCCAGATGCAACGGGGTGATGGCAAAGCCGTGGCCATAGGAGGCCGTCACCGTCGTCACGCGCGACCACACGCCATTCTTGTCCCCACGCGGCCAGGTCGGGCGGCCACGGGCAGGCAATTCGATATAGGGACGCTCGCTGAAGCCCAGCGCTTTAAGCGTCGACTGCATCCGCTGCGCGCCCAATTGATCGCCGACCTGCGCCAGAACGATGTTCGAGGAATGGATCAGCGCCTCGATGATATTCAGGCTGGAACCATAGTTTTCATGGTCATGCACGGTGATCCCGGCAATTTCCAGCGGCGGCCCCGCGGGATAACGCTTGGCCAGATTGGTGATGATACCGGCATCAATCGCGCTGGCCACCGCAATCGGCTTCATCACGCTGCCCAGTTCATAGGTCTGATTGGTCGCGCGGTTGAAGATATTGGCCTGTTTGGTGGGATCGCTGTCCGAAATATCCTGCGGCCGCAGGTTGTTGGGGTTAAAGCTGGGCAGCGAGGCCAGCGCCATCACTTCGCCCGTGTCCACGTCCAGCACGATACCCGCCGCGCCTTTGGCCTGCGCACGGGTCATGCCCCACATCAATTCGTCTTCAAGAGCGCCCTGTACACGAGCGTCGATGGAGAGCGTTGCAGGTTGGCCACGCGTGGCCGGATCGGTCAATTGCTTCTGGAACACCGCCTCCATGCCGACCTGACCCACACCCTTGCTGTCGACATAGCCAAGGATATGCGCGGCCATTGTGCCCTGCGGATAATAACGCTCGGCCTCACGCGGGAATTCCAGCGCGGGTTCACCCAGAGCATGGATGCGGTTGGCGTCTTCGGGCAGAATACGGCGGCGCAGATAGCCCGCCTTGCCCGAGGCCAGACGCTGGGTCAGTTCGGTCACATCCTCATCAGGGAAAATCTTGACCAGCGCGGCGGCCAGTTCGGCAGGCGAACGCACCAGAGGCGATCCCTCGCCCATCGCCTTGGGATTGAACCAGAGCGCATAGGCCGGAAAGGCGCGCGCCAAAGGCACGCCGTTACGGTCCAGAATATCACCACGATCCGGCAGGCCCGCCAAGGCACCATCGCCCCCCGGACGGCCCGGATCAGAAATGCCCAGATGCGCGATGCGCAGCAAAGCCACCAACATCAGCATGGCAAAGCCGACCAGCACCCACAGCGCACGAAAGCGCGCCTGGGCCAGAGCAAGGCTGCGCAAATTCTTCATCACGCGGGCCTGCCCCGGAGCCTGACCGGAAAGGGGCGATGCGCCCGCCGGGGTGGCACCACCGACCATATGATCCTTCATCCTGACCACCAGCGCGCTCATTCACGGTGCCCCGTTTGCGACCCGCGCCCAGAGAAACGGGCAAGCTGGGCGGCAATATCGGCAGTCTTCTTACCCTTCTTGGGGGTGGCCTCCGACTTGCTCTCCATGGTCAGGGCGGCAAAGGGCGAGGCCGGCTTGGTTTCGACGGCCATCATTGTGCGCACCGAAGCGTTGACCGCATCGGCCGAAGCCACGCGGATCGGATCGGGCGCATCGGGCGAACGCGGCTTGCCAAGAGCGGCCAACTGGCGCTCGCTTTCCAGATATTGGCCCACGGTGGGCGCCTGATAACCGAAATCCACGTCGTTGAAGGCTTTAAGCTGCTGCTGGCTGGCGCGGGTTTCGAACTCGGTCTCCAAAAACAGCTTTTCCTGCTTCAACTGCGTGATCTGCCTTTCGGCCAGACGGACCTGACTTTTCACCGCATTGACGCGGAACGTCAGCGCCAGAGTAAGCGCAAGGCAAATGACCAGGGACATGCCCCAGCCGATCGTATGCATGCGATCGCGGGTCAGATTCACTTGGACCTCCGGGGCTGGACAGGGCGGGCGGGAATTTCGGTGCGCGTGGCAAAACGCAGGGTGGCCGAACGCGCGCGAGGGTTGCGCGTCAATTCGACTTCGCCTGCACGGATGGCTTTGGAAATAGCGGTATAGACAGCCGGTGCCGCGCTTGCGGTCATCGGCATGTGGCGCGATGTGGCGCTGGCCACACCGCTGGCGTCCTTGAAGAACTGCTTGACGATGCGGTCCTCGAGGCTGTGAAAACTGACAATGGCCAGGCGCCCGCCCGGATTGAGCAGGCTTTCCGCCGTTGCCAGCAGCGCTTCGAGTTCGCCCAGTTCATCGTTCACATGGATGCGGATGGCCTGAAAGCTGCGCGTGGCCGGATCTTTGGGCGCACCCTGCTTATAACCCAGTGCGCGACGCACGACATTGGCCAGTTGCCCGGTCGTTTCCAACGGGCGCGCCGCGACAATCGCGCGGGCAATGCGGCGCGACTGGCGCTCTTCGGCATAGTTGTAAAGGACGTTGGCGATCTCTTCCTCGGCCGCCTCGTTGCAGAAATCGGCCGCGCTCGGCCCTTCCTGCGACATGCGCATGTCAAGCGGACCATCGCTGGAAAAGGCAAAGCCGCGGCCCTGCTGGTCCAGTTGCATCGAGGAGACGCCAATGTCGGCCACCAGACCGTCAATGGCCGTGACGCCCGCCTGCATCAGCGCATCGCCCACCTCGGAAAAGCGGCGCGGGTGCAGGATCAGGCGGTCATAGGCCGCACCCCATTCGCGCGCCGCCGCAATGGCATCGGGATCACGGTCAAATGCATGCACCGTCGCGCCCGCTTCAAGCAGCGCGCGCGTATAGCCGCCCGCGCCCAGCGTCGCGTCAACAATGACCTTACCCTCTGCCGGGGCCAACGCGCCGATGACTTCATCGAGCAGCACGGGAATGTGCGGGGCGTCATGCGGAATGGCGGCCAAAAGGCTCATTTGCGGCCCCTCGCTGCTGCCATATAGGACTCACAGCTCGCCTTGGGGCCGATCCATTCATCGCCCGCCATGTCGGCCAGAACCTCGGGCGACCACAGGGTGAAATAATCCATCGTGCCGTGGATATAGAGCGCGTCGGTGATGCTGGCCTGCTGTTTCATATGGGCGGGCAGGATGAAACGGCCCGAATTGTCAAAAGCCACACGCGTCAGATTGCCGAAGACCAGCGCGTCGCGTGCCCGGGTAGAGGGACGACCGGCGGCCACATCGGCAGCATGTTTCACACGGATTTCCTCGGCAAGCTGGGTCTTGTACGACGTGCCGCAGGCAAACAGGCAGGGCCATTCTTCATGGCGTGCCACCAGCATTTCGTTGATGTTGTCGCTGGCTTCGGCGACGATCTTGCGGATATCGGCGGGCAGGACGAAGCGTTCCTTGTCGCCCTTCGGCGAAAAGCCCTGCCCCATATAAATGACCGGAAAGCCAGTCACTTTGCCCAATACCTTTGCGAAGAAAGCCCCACACGTTCGGACAAAGCTTCGCCGTAAGGCGCAGCGCAGTGGCCACACCGTAAGCCCCAATTAGGACGGCTGAAACTCTACCCGATAATCATGTTGTATCGCGGGTTTTGCGGGCAGAAAAGGGACTTTGCGGGAAAATCTGCCACTTTGTGGAAAAGAATGAAAAAAAGTCATTTTTTCAATGATATAATTAGATATTCACCATCTTCATATGTTACCAAAATCTTACCAAAGCGCCGGAAACACACCCATTCGGCGCTGCTCTCCCGCAAATTCCCCAAGACTGGAAAGGCTGTCGAACGCCTCTTCCCGCCGATTCCCGCATCACAGATTCGCGATTCCCGCGCGATTCCCACCTTTTCCCGCGCGTAAAAGCCGGAATCGCGCAAGCACGCCCGGAATCCATCCGGTGGCAGGCTTTCCCACAAGTGGCATGATTTCCCCGATGGGGCAGGATTTCCCGCGCCAGCCCCTTATCAGCGCGGCGCGGCGGGCGTTACATGCGGCGAAGCGCCCGCATCGGGCTTGCCCGCGTCAGGCGACGGGATGACCCCTATATCGGCCAGAGGATCGCTGGTCGTGCCCGCGCTGGTGCTGGCCTGCGCGCTGGCAACGGCGGCGTCATTGCGCCGCGCATTGTCCATGATGATGTTGGCCAGACCCACCAACAGCAGCATCAGCGACAGGCCGAACAGCCCGACCTGAAGCCGCTGCACCATCTGTGCACGGATTTCGCGCGGGGTTCGCTCGAATTCCGAAGTGGCCGGATCGGCCGGAGTGGGGCGGGTGGCGTCCATCATTACGCCCTATGATACCCTATCACGCCAACCAAGGGAAGACCGGCAGCCCCTTCGCTTCGAGCCATGCCTTGTTGTACAGGGTCGAAAGGTAACGCAGCCCCGTGTCGCACAGGATCGTGGCGACGCGCGCGTCCTGCTTGCCCTCGGCCACCAGCTTGCGGCCCAGCGCCACCGCGCCCGCAACATTGATCCCGCTCGACAGGCCCAGCGCCAGACCCTCTTCGGCCAACAGGCGGCGAACCCATTCCAGCCCTTCGGCGTCCGACATGCGGAATTGCGTGTCGATCGGCGCCCCGTCCAGATTGGCGGTGATGCGCCCCTGCCCGATACCTTCGGCCACGCTGCTGCCTTCGGCCTTCAACTCGCCATGGGCGTAATAGTTGTACAGCGCCGCGCCATAGGGATCGGTCAGGGCAATGGTGATGTTCTCGTCAAACGCCTTCAGCCCAAGGCCCACGCCCGCCAGCGTGCCCCCGGTCCCCGCCGCACAGGTGAAGCCATCAAGCCGCCCTTCCATCTGCGCCCAGATTTCCGGTGCGGTCGATTCGATATGCGCCTTGCGGTTTGCCGTGTTGTCGAACTGGTTGGCCCAGATCGCGCCCTCGGTTTCCTCGGCCAGACGGCGCGACGTATGCACGAAATGGCCCGGATTGCTGAAAGGCGCCGCCGGCACCAGCACCAGCTCGGCCCGCAACGCGCGCAAAGTGTCCATTTTCTCGCGGCTCTGCGTTTCGGGCATGACGATGATCGTCTTGTACCCCAGTGCATTGGCCACCAGCGCAATGCCGATGCCCGTATTGCCCGCCGTGCCTTCGACAATTGTGCCGCCGGGCTTCAACGCGCCCGACTTTTCCGCATCGCGGATGATCCACAAGGCGGCGCGATCCTTCACGCTCTGCCCCGGATTGGCAAATTCGCACTTGCCCCAGATCTCGCAACCTGCCGCCTCGCTTGGCCCTTTCAACAGGACCATCGGGGTGTTGCCAATCAGATCGAGGGTGCTTTGATAAACGGGCGCTTTCGTCATGCGCCCTAGGTAGGGGTGCCTTACGCAACGTGCAATGCATTTGCGCAAGGCACCCCTAAAGTCAGGCTTTTAGTCCGGCCCAATCAGTCCGGTTCGGCAATCGTCACGCGCATGCCGTCGATGGCGTCCGTGACGGGCAACTGGCACGACAGGCGCGAATTGCCGTCGCGGTGGTCGCTGCTGTCCAGCAGATCGTCTTCATCTTCGCCAATCGCGGGCAGCTTGTCCGCAAAGGCCGGATCAATATGCACATGGCACGTCGCGCAAGAGCAGCAGCCCCCGCACAGCGCCAGCATTTCATCGAAACCTGCATCGCGAATCACTTCCATCACGGTGCGGCCGGTCTGGGCCTCGATTTCCTTTTCTTCACCCGCACTATTGACGATCACCAGCTTCGGCATATCAAATCCCTCTGTATGAAGCGCAAAGCAACCGGCGCTTTGACAAGGCTGCTATCGGCAAGAAGCCGCTTTTGCAACTGGCGGCATCGCGCAAAATTTTGTCATTCTGATTTATGAAACGGGCGCCAATGGGACTTTCTGCCGAAGCGATTGAATTGGGCCTGCGGGCCATTGCCGAAACGACGCCGGGCATTGCCGATGCGCTGTCGCGCGTGGGTTTTCCCGAACCGCGCATCCGGGCGCGGGGTCATGCCACCATGCTGCGCACGATCGTCGGGCAACAGGTTTCGGTGGCGGCGGCATCATCCATGTGGGCCAAACTGGTGGGCGTCGTGGGTGAGGAAGCCGATCCATCGGCCCTGCTGTCTGCCGATTTTGACACTTTGCGCGCCTGCGGCCTCTCGCGCCAGAAACAGTCCTATGCAAGGTCCCTGTGCGAGCTGGTGCTGGCGGGCGAACTCGACTTCACCTTGCTGCCCGCCGATGACGAGGCAGCGATCAACCAACTCACCCGCATCAAAGGCATCGGGCGGTGGTCGGCGGAAATCTATCTTCTCTTTGCCGAAGGGCGCCCCGACATCTGGCCCGCAGGCGACCTTGCGGTGCAGATCGGGCTGGGCAAATTGCTGAGACTGGACGAGCGGCCCAGTGAGAAGCAGACCCGCGTGCTGGCCGAAGGATGGCGACCGCATCGGGGGGCGGCGGCAATCTTTACGTGGCATTGTTATAATAATGCGGCTTTGTAAGAGCAGGTCAGATCCAAGTTCACCGCGCCGCAGGCTTTCAATCCGCCAAAACAACGCCCGTATCAAACCCACCCCAAAAACGGGATTGTTAAGGGCCCCCGCCCTTAACCCGCCGGAGGCAAACTCTCGACCATCTCATTAATCGCCAAAGCCAACCGCCGATCCCGCCCCGTGACGCCCCCGACATCGTGGCTCCACAATCGGATCGACACCCGGTTATAGACATTGGTCCATTCGGGGTGATGGTCCTGCTGCTGCGCCACCAAGGCGACACGGGCCATAAAGCCAAACGCCTGCGCAAAATCGGCAAAGGTAAAGTCGCGGCAAAGCGCGCCATTCTCTATCCGCCATCCCTGAATTTCGTCCATAAGTCCCTCTGACAATTGGCCCTGATCCCTTGGCAATTCGTCAAGTTTTGCCTATCGCCACGCCATCATGCAAGCCAACGCCCTTACCGCCACCGATCTGTGCTGCCGCCGGGGGGACCGCTGGCTGTTTTCCGGCCTTTCCTTCACGCTGGCGCGCGGACAGGCGCTGCACGTGCTTGGCCCCAACGGCTTGGGCAAGAGCAGCCTGATGCGGATGCTGGCGGGTCTTTTGCCGCCCAACCATGACCCGGCCACCGGCATACTCGGCACGATCGCGTGGGACGGGGCGCTGGCGCTGATGGATGAACGTCACGGGCTGGACCTGGGCCAGCCATTGGGCGCGGCGCTGGATTTCTGGGCGCGGGTCGATGGGCCGGTGGAGCGCGATGTGCTGGCCTCGCTGGGGCTGGCCGATCTTCTGGATGTGCCGGTACGCTACCTTTCCACCGGTCAGAAAAAACGCGCCGCGCTTGCTCGTCTGGTGGGACAGGACGCGCCCAACTGGCTGCTGGACGAACCTCTCAACGGGCTGGATGTCGCCGCCTGCGCCATGGTGGAGGATATGATCGCCCGTCATTGTCGGAAAGGCGGCGCATGCATCATCGCCTCACACCAATCTCTGAGGATCGCTGATCTGACCCAGCTCAATCTTGCGGATTACGCGCTGTGAAAGGCGCCGCGCTTTTCGCCATCCTGCGCCGCGATCTGCGCCTTCTGGTGCTGGGTAATGGTGGCGGAGGCGGGATCATCCTGCCTATCCTCTTCTTCCTGGCCGTCGCCATCATCTTCCCCTTTGCCGTCGGGCCGGACCCTAAACTCCTCACCCGCGTGGGCGGCGGCGTCATCTGGCTGGCCGCGCTGCTGGCCGCGATCCTGCCGCTCGACCGCCTGATCGAACCCGACCGCGAGGCGGGCCTCTTCGAGCAATGGTCCCTGCGCGGCATCTCCGAGGAAGTCATCGTCGCCCTGCGCCTGCTGGCCCACTGGCTCTCCTTCGCCCCGCCCCTCATGCTGGCCACCCTGCCCGCCGCCGCGCTGCTCGGCCTCGACGCGCGCACCATCGCCCTTGTCGAACTGGGCCTGCTGGCGGGCACGCCGGGCCTCGCCGCCGTGGGCGTATCCGTCGCCACCATCACCGCAGGGCTAAAAGGCGGCGCGGCGCTGGCGGGCCTTTTGTTCATCCCCCTGTGCGTGCCGATCCTGATCTTCGGCGCGGGTTCCTTGGCCATCGGCGGCGAAAGCGGCTTGGCGCTGGCGGGCGCGGCGAGTTTGGTGCTGGTGGCGCTGACGCCTTTTGCAGGCGCGGCGGCGTTGCGGGCGGGGCGGTAGGCCGGTTTGGTTTATGCCTCCGGCGGGCAAAGGGCGACAGCCCTTTGCAATCCCGTTACTGTTGGCGTGGCGGCGGAATTGCCGAGTTGCGTTTGGAGGCGATGTCGGAAAAGACAGATAAACCGCTGCGCGGGACGAAAAGAAACAGTCTGGACGCGGTGCTATTTCGGACGTTTGTTACCCATGCAAAAAACGTGTGGCAGCAGGGGGCGCAGGTGAAGAAATTACTCTTGGCATCAATGTTACTTCTGCCGCAAGCTGTGCAGGCCGAGCCTGTGGAGTGCGTGAAAGCTGTTGCGCTTTACACGCCTAAGCGCGGTGTCATCCCTACAGGAACAATCGCCAAAAACATCGCGAATATATATCTTGGGGAGGTCTATGGCGCTCAAAAAATTCTAGCCGAATTTCCCCTTACCGCAAAACTTCAAGATGGCGTTTGGACTGTTGAGGGCCATCTTCCGCCTGCTTCGGATGGTGGCGTGGCAATCATACGGCTCTGTCGCCGCAACGGAACAGTCCTGAGCATAATTCATGGAAAATAGGGTCCACTCCCGCTAACTTTCCCGCCATTCTCCAGCCGCGAAGCGGCCTTCAAAATCCGCCACTTTACCCCAATACACCACGCCGCCGCCATAAAACAGAAACGGGATTGCAAAGGGCCCCCGCCCTTTGCCCGCCGGAGGCACCTAAACCCCTCTAAACAAACCGACCCGGCCCAAACACCCCCAGATCGACCTCACCGGCCTCCTGCCCCAACAACAACCGCGCCGCCATCTCCGCCGCAGCAGGTGCGGTTTGAATACCAAACCCACCCTGCCCCGCGCACCAGAAAAAGCCCTCAGCCACAGGGTCCCAACCGTAAACCGGCAACCGATCCGGCGCGAAACTGCGCAACCCCGCCCAGCGATGCTCGACCGCCTCGACGCGCCAGTCGACGACGCCTTCGAACCGGTCGATGGCAATCGCCACATCAATTTCCTCGGGCGCGGCGTCGCAGGGCGGCACGGGCGTTTCATCATGCGGGGTCAGCCACAGCCGCCCGCCCTCTGGCTTGAAATAGAACGTCCCGGCCATATCCATGATCAGCGGCATATCGCCCCGCGCCTCTGGAGAAACCCGGATCTGGGCCATGGTGCGCCGTAACGGTTGGATGCCCACGGGTTTCGCGCCCGCAATCTGCGCGACCTCGTCGGCCCAGGCGCCCGCCGCATTGACCAGCACCCCGGCGCGAATCTCGCGCCCATCCTCAAGGCCCAGCACCCAATCACCCTCACGCCGGGCCGAGGCCAAACGCGCGCGGGTCCAGACTTCGCCACCACCGCGGCGAAAGGCGCCAAGGTAATGCTGATGCAACCCGGCCACGTCGATGTCTCGGCATGACGGCTCTTCCAAACCCGCAACCCATTGCGGATCAAGCCCAGACACCTGCGCCTCCATCCCGGCGCGATCCACGGGGGGCAGATCGACGCCCACCTCGGCAAATTCCTGCGCAAAGGCGTCAAGCGCGGGCACATCCTCCGCCCGCGCCAGATGCAGCCCACCACGCGGATGCAGGAACCCCAGTTCTTCCAGCACCGGCCCGGAGGCCACCGTCAATGGCTGAACCTGCGGCCCGCCATAGGTTTCCTGCCAAAAGGCGGCGCTGCGTCCGGTGGAATGGTATCCGGGGCGATCCTCGCCCTCCAGCATGACCACAGACCCCGCGCCCCGCGCCAGCAAATGCGCGCCCAGCGAAGCCCCCGCCATACCGGCGCCCACGATCGCAATATCAAACTTCTGGCTCATTCCCTTATCCCAAGCCGGTCACAGCGCGTGGGTCAAGTCCGGGCTGACCGGTTTGGCGACATGGGTGTCCAGAAATGCCTCGATCCGCGCCATGGCAGGGCCGCGCACCGCGTCCACCTCACGCAGGATTTCATGCGCGGCCTCGCGCCCGAAAGCCATAATCTCGCCATGGGGCAATCGGCGGGCGGCCTTCAGATTCGCTTTATGACACACCAGACCATCGGCGGCCGTGGACAGGATCAACACCGGCGTTTCGACCCGTTCCAGCGCGCCGCGCGCCATAAAGGTCTCCATCGACCGCAAACCCGCGACCATCCAGCCCCAACTGGCCGGGCCCATCGCCAATTCGGGCCGCGCCTCGCGCCAGTCCGCTTCCTGCTGATACCGCCTTGCGTCATGGGTCAGCAGACCTTTGCGCGCATGGAGCGAACTGGCCGGTTTTTCGCCGCCGCTCCACGCGGGGCGCCGCGCATCGCCCAATTTCAGCATGGTCCAGCCCAACGCCTTTTGCGCCCAGAACGGCGCGCCGCCCGCCGCAAAGCCCAGCATCGGCGCCGACAGCACCAGCGCATCGGGATCGACTCGCCCTTGCACCAGAGCGCGCAGGCTCAGATGTCCGCCCATCGAATGGCCGATCAAGGCTACAGGCCCGATGCGTTCTGCGCGCCACTGTTGCCAAAATGCCGCCAGATCCTCGATCCAGACGGCGAAGTCATCGACATGGCCCGTCGTTGCATCCATGCCCAAACGCCCGGACCCGGCCTGTCCGCGCCAGTCCAGACTGGTCACATGCCAGCCCGAATCGCGCCATTCTTCGAGCGATTCGAGGTATTTTTCATAAAAATCGCCCCGTCCGGGCATGAACAAAAGGCTGCCGCGCACCTCATGCGTCGGGAAAAGGTCGATCCGGCGAATAGGCCACCCATCCAAACTTATCCATAGTTGTTCAACGCAGCCATCAGGAAGTTCCATTAGCGCCTCTTTTCGCCTTTTGCAGCATGACCCCCCGGTCGGTGCCCTTGTCCAGCATTTACGGGCCTTGCGTTGGTTACTGTTTGGTAAGTGATGACCTTTAAAGCGAGCCTTTGATACGTTCAGAGGTAACCGCATGCCCGCCTTCTCTATGTCCTACGGTTTGCTTGCCGCCTTGGCAATCGCGCTGCTGGTGGCGGCCTATACGGACATGCGGCGGCGTCAGATCGACAATGAACTCAACGCCATCATCGCTTTGGCCGCCCCGCTGTTCTGGTGGGCCAGTCATATGGGGCTGGCCGAAATCGGGTGGCAACTGGCGCTGGCGGGCGGGGCTTTTGTGGTTCTGGCGGGGCTTTTTGCCCTTGGGGCGATGGGCGGCGGCGATGTCAAATTGCTGGTCGCGCTGGCCTTGTGGATCAAGCCTGTGTGGTTTGCGCAATTGCTGATGGTGATGGCGGTGTCGGGGGGCGTGCTGACGGTGGTTCTGGCCGCATGGCATGTGGCGCGCCGCGACAAGCACAAACCCTCTGTTCCTTATGGGATTGCCATTGCCCTTGGCGGGCTGTGGGTGATCGCTTCGGGCTATTTATTTCCGGCAACGGGAACCGTTCTGGCCGGGTGATCACATGAGTGATCGAATGTTAACCAATTTACCGGATATTTCCGGTCGTTCTGCCGATAATGCGTAAGGGGCTTGTTCCGCGATGGATAGACGTAGGCTGATGCTGTTGATAGGCGCGATGGTCATCGCGATCGGCACAGCGCTCGCTGCGCGCAGCATGCTGTCGGGCGGAAACGTGGCCCCTACGGTGCAGGCCGCCCTGCCCGTCGCGCCCACCGGCCCCAAGGTGCTGGTGGCCCAGCGCGCCTTGCCCCCCGGCACGATCATCACGGCCGATGCGGTCAATTTTCAGGAATGGCCCAAGAACCTGATGAAGGAAGCTTATTTCGTCGACGGCAATGTCGATATGAACAAGCTGATCGGCACGGTCGTGCGCTATCCCATCACCGCGGGCCAGCCCTTGACGCAGGGTTCGTTGGTGGCGCCCGGCGATCGCGGTTTCCTTGCCGCCGCGCTTGGCGCGGGGATGCGTGCGGTCACAATCACCGTGTCGGAAAAGTCGGGCGTGGCCGGGTTCATCTTTCCGGGCGACCGGGTCGATATCATGCTCACGCAAACCATTCGCGGCGCCGGTTCCGATGCCCAGGCGCTTAACGTGACGGAAACCGTGCTTCGCAATCTGCGCGTTCTGGCCACCGACCAATCGACCGAGAATCAGAGCGCCGAGGGCAAGACCGTGGTGCGCACGTTCCACACCGTCACCTTGGAAGTCACGCCCAAGATCGCCGAAAAGATCGAAGTGGCCCAGGCCGTGGGCGCGCTCAGCCTGACGCTGCGCAGCCTTGCCGACAATCAGGGCGATCTGGACCGTGCAATTGCCAATGGCGCAGTGAAATTGCCCGATGGCGCAACCAAGGCGGACGAAAGCCGCCTTCTGGCCGCCGCCACCCGCCGTCCGGTGGAAATGAGCGGCGACACCGTCACCACCGGCGGCGAAGTTTCGCGTTTTCAAAAGCGCACCATGCCCGCGATGACGCCCGCCATCGCATCGGCGGCCCCCGCAATGGGCGGCCCGGCCGTGGCCCGCCCGATGAACAACAATGGCGTTCGCGTGATGCGCGGTCGTGACAGCCAGAGCGTTTCCTTCGGCGTCCAGAACGGCGCGGTTGCCAACGGCATGGGCGCTGCGGGCAATGCATTTGGCAGCGGCGCCGTCGGCCCGCTTGGCCAACCTTGAGATTGAGAGGCTATCCGATGAATCCCCGCCTCAACGCTCGCTTTAAAAAGCGCCCCCTCACCGCTCTGGCTCTGGCGTCCGTGTGCCTTGCGGGCCTTGCGCCTGCCGCTCTGGTCGCGGCCCCGGCCAAGGGAAAGGTGGCGGCAAAGACGGTCGCCAGATCCGCGCCCGTCAACGCCCCGGCCAATCCGCCCAGCCGCCCGGTGATGACCCATTCCTATTCGCCGGTGTCGATCTCTGCGCCGTCCAACGCGATGGCGGTGGCCCTTGGCCGCGGCCAGTTGGTCAATCTGCCCTCGGCGATGAAGGATGTCTTTGTCGCCGATGACAAGATCGCCGATGTTCAGGTCAAATCGAACAATCAGCTCTACGTCTATGGTCGCGGCGCGGGCGAAACCACGATCTATGCCAGCAATGCCGCAGGGCAGGTGATCTGGTCCACCAATGTGCGCGTGGCCAGCAACATCGACAGCGTCGATCAGATGCTGAAAGTCGCGATGCCCGAATCGCGCATCAATGTCGCCACGCTCAGCTCGGCCACCTATCTTCTGACCGGCACCGTCGCCGCCCCCGAAGACGCCGCAGAGGCCCAGCGCCTTGTCACGGCCTTCCTTGGCAAGGAAGCCAATGTCATCACCCGCCTGAAAACGGCCACCCCGCTTCAGGTCAATCTTCAGGTCCGCATCGCCGAAGTCTCGCGCTCATTGTCCAAGCAATTGGGCGTGAACCTGACCAGCATCGCCAATGGCAGCAACGGGTTCCAGTTCGGCGTGTCGCAGGGTCGCTCGGCGGCCTCGACCTATGTCCCCGGTTCGCCGATGGGCGTGGGCGGCAAGACCACCTATACCGATGCGACCGGCGCGACGGCAAGCGGCACCTCGATTTCTGCGCTTTCGACCGCCACCACATTGGCCGGGGCAGGTTCATTGTTCGGTCTGAACATTCTGGGCACGCTGGATGCGGGCGAACAGATCGGTCTGGTCACCACACTGGCCCAACCCAATCTGACCGCGCTGTCGGGCGAAACGGGCGAGTTTCTGGCGGGCGGTGAATTTCCCATTCCCATCTCGTCAGGTCTGGGCACGGTTTCGGTCGAATACAAAAAATATGGCGTCAGCCTGAGCTTTACCCCCACGGTCCTGTCCGATGGCCGGATCAGCCTGCGCGTGCGTCCCGAAGTCTCGGAATTGTCGAGCGAGGGTTCTGTCACGCTCAACGGCTATACGATCCCGGCCCTGTCCACCCGCCGCACCGAAACCTCGGTCGAATTGGGTTCGGGGCAAAGCATGATGATCGGCGGCCTGTTGTCGAATAAGGCCAGCAATTCGATCCAGAAAATGCCGGGCGCGGGCGATTTGCCGGTGCTGGGCGCTTTGTTCAAATCGACCAGCTTTGTGAAGGGCGAGACCGAATTGGTGATCGTGGTCACGCCTTATCTGGTCAAACCCGTCAATGATGGCGACATCAAATTGCCCACCGACGGGATGCAGACGGCCAATGACATTCAACAGGTGGCGGCCAACATGCTGAGCGACGGCAAAAAGGGCGAGGATCGCCCCAAACCGACCCTCAAACCCTCGGAAAGCCCTGCCGCCCCCGCCAAGAAAGTGAGCGAGGCCGACGAGCCCGCCGCCAAGACCAAGGCGGGCAAGCGCGCCGTGGCCAGCGAAATCAGCCAACCCGGCTTTAGCCTGAATTGAGCGAGGCGATGATGAAACAGATGACTTCTTCTTCGCGGCATCGCCTGATGATGGGCGGGGTGACGCTGGGGCTGATCGCGGCGCTGGGCGGATGCGGCGGCGTGCCCACCAACCGGATGCTGACCAGCGTCAACCAGCCGGTTGTCAGCCATAACAGCTATTCGCTGGACGTGATCACGGGTCCGGGCGGCCTGTCCAATGCCGAATCGAAACGCGTGTCGGGTTGGTTTGACGCCCTTGGCCTGCGTTATGGCGACCGCGTGGCGGTGGATGATCCGCTCAAAAGCGAGGCAACCATGCTGGCCCTGTCCGAACTGGTGTCGCGCCGCGGCATTCAGATCAGCCGCGAAGTGCCCATCGGCGAAGGCAATGTGAATGCGGGACTGGCCCGCATCGTCGTGACGCGCGCCGTGGCCAGCGTCCCCAATTGCCCCAATTGGGCCGACAACAGCGAAACCAATTTCAACAATGCCACCAGCCACAATTACGGCTGTGCGGTCAACGGCAATCTGGCCGCGATGGTGGCCGATCCCGACCACCTGCTGGCCGGGGCAAAATCCAATGGGCAAACCGTCGTGATGACCAGCAACAAGGCCATCGATGCCTATCGCGCGGCCAAGCCGTCGGGCGATGGCGGCAGTTCGGTCAAGAAGGTTTCAACCGGAGGGGGCAGTTAAGCCATGAACGCACCATGGAAGCCGGGATCGGCGCAAAATCGCGAAAGCTTTGCCGCCTATGTCTGCGACGAGGCGACGCTGGATGTCATGCGCCCATTGGCCGCCGATTTCGGTTGGCCGCCGGAAAAATGCGTCCGTGGCGGTTTGCGCAGCGCGATTCAGTCGCTCTCGGTCAGCTCATCACCCTCGATCCTGGTGGTGGACCTGTCGGAAAGCGGTGACCCGCTGGGCGATATCAATGCCTTGGCCGAAGTATGCGAACCCGGCACGGTGGTGATCGCCATCGGTCAGGTCAATGACGTGCGCCTCTACCGCGACCTGCTGGGCAGCGGCATTCACGACTATCTGCTCAAACCCCTGTCATCGGGCCTGATGCGCGATGCACTGGTTCAGGCGCAGAACATGCTGAGCGCCCCGCGTCAGGCCGAAAACAACACCGATACGCCGCATCTGAGCACGGCGGTCATCGGCACCCGCGGCGGCGTGGGCGCATCCACCATCGCCAGTTCGATCGCTTGGCTGTTTTCGGCCGATCACAAGCAACCCACCGCCCTGCTCGATCTGGACATCCATTTCGGCACCGGCGCGCTGGCGCTGGATCTGGAGCCGGGGCGCGGTTTGACCGACGCCATCGAAAACCCCAGCCGTATCGACGGACTGTTCATCGAACGGGCGATGATCCGGGCGGGCGAACACCTTTCGCTGTTGTCGGCCGAGGCGCCGATCAGCCATCCGTTACTGACCGATGGCTCGGCCTTTGTCCGGCTGGAGGAAGAATTCCGCCACGCCTTTGAACACACCGTCATCGACATGCCGCGCAACATGCTGATCAATTTTCCGCATTTGCTGGCCGATGTGAATGTCGTGCTGCTGGTGACGGAATTGACGCTGGCGGGTGCGCGCGATGCGATCCGCATCCTGTCCTGGCTGCGCGCCAATGCGCCCCATACCCAGATCATGGTGGTGGCCAATCGCGTTCAAACGGGCATGGCAGAAATCAGCCGCGCCGATTTCGAAGCCTCGATCGAACGCAAAATCAATGTCGTCATTCCCTATGACATCAAGGCCGCGATCCATTGCGCCAAATTGGGCCAGACCTTTGCCGAGGCCAATCGCGCGACCAAGGCGGGCTCGGCGCTGCGCGAACTGGCGCTGTCGGTCAAGGCGTTGGTCGATGCCGATACCAAGGATGAAAAGGGCGGCGGTGAGCGTAAATCGCTGCTCGACATGATCGATTTCAAGGCGTTGCTGGGCAAGAAAGACAGCGCCAAGGACAAGGCGAAAGCCTGAATTTCAAACCGGGGCGGCATGGCCGTTCCGCAAGGCAGATAAGGCACGGCGATGGACACGGTCCAGATATTGCTGATCACCTTTGGGGCGGGCGGACTGCTGATGCTGCTCGCCTTGGCCTTTGGCGGGCCGTCGCCGGCCAAGGAAGGTGCGCGCCGTCTGCAATCGGTGCGTTTCCGCCATTCCGAAAGCGCAACCGACAAGGTCGAGGCCCAGATGCGCCGCGCTTTGGCCCAGCGCAAGCCGATGGTCAGCAGCGGCGATGGTCAGCGTTCGCAGATGGAAATGCTGGCGCTTCGCCTGCATCGCACCGGAAAGCCGTGGACAGTTCAGCAGTATATTCAGGTTTCGGCCGGGCTGGCGCTGGTCATTATGCTGTTGCTGTGGATGAAGACCGGATCGCTGATGCTGGGCTTGATGGTGGGCGTCATGGCGGGTGCGGGCCTGCCGCATCTGGTTGTGGGTTATCTCATCAAGAAGCGCTATGACGATTTCACCACGAAATTTCCCGACGCCATCGAATTGCTGGTGCGCGGCCTGCGCTCTGGCCTGCCGGTGACGGAAACGCTGGGCATCGTCTCGTCCGAAATCCCCGGCCCGGTGGGTCAGGAATTCAAGCTGGTGACCGAACGCATCAAGATCGGGCGCAGCATGGACGAGGCGTTGCAGGACACCGCCGACCGCCTGAACATGGCCGAATTCAACTTTTTCTGTATCACCATCGCGATCCAGCGCGAAACGGGCGGCAATCTGGCCGAAACGCTGGGCAATCTGGCCGATGTGCTGCGCAAACGCGCCCAGATGAAGTTGAAAATCCGCGCGATGAGTTCGGAATCCAAAGCCTCGGCCTATATCGTCGGCTCGCTGCCCTTCATGGTTTTCATGATGATCAATTGGGTCAATCCGCAATATCTGGCCGGTTTCTTTGCCGATGATCGCCTGATCATCACGGGCCTTGGCGGGCTGACGTGGATGGGCATTGGCGTGTTCATCATGGCCAAAATGGTCAGCTTCGAGATCTGATGGGGGGCATGTGATGCAACCGACTGTCGCACACCCTCATATCCTGGGCTTTGACGTTATCGTTGTTGGCACGTTTCTGGCCGCGGTGGCCGCCGTCATGGTCATGGTGGCCATTTATGCGGCGTTGACCGTTCGCGATCCGATGCAAAAGCGGGTCAAGGCCCTTAACGAACGCCGCGAACAGTTAAAGGCGGGCATCGTTTCGAATGCCCCCAAAAAGCGCGCCCAGATCGTGCGCCGTTCCGACACGACCGATGCAATCCGCTCGATCCTCAACAAATTGAAAGTGTTGCAGGACAGCCAGTTGGCCGATGCCCAGCAAAAGTTGGCGCAGGGCGGGATCCGCAACAAGGAATGGGCCGTTGCCATCATCTTTGGCCGCATGGTGGCGCCCATCATTCTGGGCGGGCTGGCAGCCATTGTCATCTATTGGATGAACTATTTTCCCGAATGGACCGACTTTAAAAAGTTCATGGGTTTCGCCGCCGCCGTGGGCCTGGGCTATAAAGGGCCGGACATTTACGTCCAGAACCTGATCACCAAACGCACCGCCGCCATTCGCAAAGGATTGCCCGACGCGCTCGACCTGCTGGTCATCTGCGCCGAAGCGGGTCTGACGGTGGACGCCGCCTTTACCCGCGTGGCCAAGGAATTGGGGCGCGCCTATCCCGAATTGGGCGATGAATTCGCGCTGACGGCCATCGAACTGTCATTCCTGTCCGAGCGTCGTCAGGCTTTTGAAAACCTTGCCTATCGCGTCGACCTCGATTCGGTTCGCGGCGTGGTCACCACCATGATCCAGACCGAACGCTACGGCACCCCACTGGCCTCGGCTCTGCGCGTGCTGTCGGCCGAATTCCGCAACGAGCGCATGATGCGCGCCGAAGAAAAGGCCGCACGCCTGCCCGCAATCATGACGGTGCCGCTGATCCTGTTCATTCTGCCGGTGCTGTTTATCGTGATCCTTGGCCCAGCGGCCTGTTCGATCGCCGACGCGTTCAGCAGCGGCCCTGCGGCGACCAATAAGTAAGCACGGGAACGCGGCGCAAACGGTTTACAATTCGCGGTGCGTTTCCAGATATTTTTCAGGGATTCGCAAAATCGCCGCCGCCACCTGTGTTTCGCGCAGAAACAGCCACAGGCCCCACATCAGCAACAGCACCGCGACCAGAAACCCCCCCGCCGCCACCCGTTCCAACGGCACATTGACCATCTCTTCCAGAAACAGGATCGCCACCGTCGTCCCGATGGCAAGGCCCGACATGACCAAAAGGCGGATGGCCTTGGTGTTCAATTCGATACGCAGATCGACCTGACGCATTTCCAGAACGACAATGTCATGCGCCGCCCCGGTGGTTTCGCCATAGAGTTTCTGTAACGCGCGGGCACGATCCACGATCCGGCCAAGGCGGGTCGAAAGGATGTTCATAATATTGCCAATCGCCACCAGGACGAAAACCGGGGCAAGGGCAAGCTGGATAGTATGGGCGATCATACGCTCGTTCATAATTCAAGCGCGCGGCAAACCCAAGCGCCGCAAATTCCAATTCACAGGAACCAGCTTTGTTTCCACCCAAAGATCGATTCAATGGCGCGCCCGTTGCCGTCACGGGCCGGATTGAAACGAAACCGTTCCATCACCATCCGGCATGTCAACGTATCCGCCGCCGGATCTCGGCTGGACCGATGGATGCGGCATGCGGTGGGGCGGCCGTCCGCGCCCACCGTGATGGCGACGATAACATAATCGCCAATCCGCGCCTCGCGCCCTTCGCGGGGATAGTCGCGGGCGGTGATCGTTCCGGCTATCTTGACCGCCGGACCGCCGCCGCCTTGCCCCTGACCGCTGCCTCCCGCCCCGCCGCCGTCGCCCGCAGCCGTAGCGCCCGTGCCGCTGCCCACACTGGCGCCTGATGATAGTGCTGCGCCTGTGCTGGCAACAGGCGGGGCCACGACAGGGTGCGGGATGATGACAGGTTTGGGCGCGATGACAGGACGCGGTACGGCCTTTTCCCCTGCGGCGCCTTTGGGTGCGGCGGCCCGAGGTTGGGGTGAAGGTTTGGGCTCCGGTTTGGCTTCTGGCGGCGGCAGGGTAAAATCGACGCTTTCCAGCACGCTGGCCGCGCCTTTTTGCAATCCATGGACGCCATCGCCCAAGGCAAGCAAGGCCATCAGCACCAGCGCCTGAACCCCGGCCGCCAGAACCGCTGCGCCCATGCGCGACCGAGGGGAGCCTCTTTCCATCGTCGCCTGTTTAGCACCCGCCCATCATCATGCCAAAGGGTCCGCAAACGAAATTGGGGGCAAGCAGCCAAAGCCACCCGCCCCCAATTTCCGAAACCTGAAAAAGGCTTACTTCTTCAGCGTGCCCAGATAGGCCACGATGTTGGCGCGTTCGGCCGCATCGGGAACCACCATCGCCATACGGCTGCCGGGGACCAGCTTGGTCGGGCCAGCAATCCACTGATCGATCAGAGCAGGCGTCCAGGCCTTGCCGAAAGCCTTGAGCTGGGGCGAATACATCGCGAAATCGGTGGCGCCAGCCTTGCGGCCAACCACGCCCAGCAGGTTGGGAGCCATCGTGCCCTTCTGGCCCGCGCCAACGACGTGGCACAGCTGGCACTTGGTCTTGAACGAAGCCGCGCCCTTGGCCGGGTCACCGGCAGCAGCAGCAGGAGCGGCAAAGCCGATGGCCATCGTGGCAGCAGCCAACAGCGCGGCAGCGGGGGTAAACAGTCGCGACATCGTCATTCCATCCTCTTACAAGCGAAAGGATCGGGATTTCAGAATCATCCCGCCCCTCAATTTCGTGGGCGCTCATGCCCGCAAAGTGGCGGGAAAAGCAAGCATCAGAAAAGGTGATCTGCGCCAAGAATCAACGCAAACTCCACTGTTCCTTGGCTTTGCCGGCCCCGGCCCCACAATGCGCAATTTTGCGCTGTTCCCGCTTATCGGACAAATTGGCTGTCAGCGCGCTGAATAGGAATGATTTGGACGCCGAGAGGTGAAGATTTTCGGCGCCCGTTTTCATCAAAGCCGTTCGATTTTTTGCGTGGCTTCATCAATGATGCGCGCCACTTCAAACGGCAATTCCGACGATGCGCCGTCGCGGCCCAAACGTTCCATCACCGCGGCACGCAAATTGTGGACTGCGCGCCGAACCGGGGCGCCATCGGTCCGCTCGGCCTGTGCCGCCAAAGCGGTCAGACGGCCAAACAGAGCCTCGATCTGTTCACCTTTGCCCTCGATTTCCGCCCGGCCCGTTTCGCTTATCGCGAAAAGGCGACGCTTGCTGCCGGCGGTGTCAACTTCGACCACCAGTTCCATTTCGCTGAGCATTACGAGCAACGGGTAGAGGACGCCGGGGCTGGGTTGATAGGCACCGCCCGATTTTTCGGCAAAGGCGCGGATCAATTGGTAACCGTGCTGGGGCGCATCGGCCAAGAGCGAGAGGACAAGCAGGCGCAATTCATCGCCATCATAAAGCTTGCCCCGGCGGCCGCCGAATCCACCGCGACCGCCACCAAAGCCGCCGCCGCCGCCAAAGCCACCCCGACCACCGCCGAAGCCGCCCTTGCCAAACGGACCACCTTCAAAACCTCCGTCGAAACCGGCGGCGAACCGGCCACGATGTTCGCCCCCCCAACCTTCAGGCCCGCATCCGCGCCCGCCAAAACCGCGACCGCCGCGGCCTCTGTGCTTTCCGATGTTCATTCCGAACATGTCATACTCCTTGAATTCGATCATGAGCCGAATGTAGGAGGTTTTAAAAATCATTCAAGATATATCTTAAATGATTTCCACGCGCCTGTTTTCGCGGTCGATACAGAATTCGCGCAACCTGTCGGGGTCATCCGAAACATAGGCGACATAGCCCGCCCCCGGCGCTTCCCAGTCATGGGCCTGCATCGGCGCGCCATCGGCCCGCAACCATCGCCCAACACGCGGAAATTGCGCGTAATCCCCCGCCCTGCGCTGGGCCGACAATTGGGCGACATAATCCTCCAGCGCCTCGTCCCGCCCGGACCAGTCGACCCAACCGATCGCGCTATCCTGACAATAGGCGTTGTTGTTGCCCTGCTGGCTGCGGCCAAATTCGTCGCCGGCCGTCAACATGATCGTCCCGGTCGATGCAAACAGCGTGGCCAGCAAAGCGCGCATGTCCTGCGCCCGTTTGGCCAGAATCGCCGGATCGTCGCTCGCCCCTTCAACCCCGCAATTCCAGCTCAGATTCTCGCCATGGCCATCGCGGTTGCCCTCGCCATTGGCGAGATTGTGACGATGTTCGTAACTGACCAGATCGGCCAGAGTGAAACCGTCATGCGCAGCCAGAAAATTGACGCTGCGGCAATGCTGCTCGCCAAACACATCCGCGCTGCCCGCAAGGCGCGTGGCCAGCGAACCCAGCGCCCCGTCGCCGCGCCAGAACCGGCGTACATCATCACGAAACGCATCGTTCCATTCCAGCCAATTAGCCGGAAACCGCCCCAATTGATAACCGCCCGGCCCGATATCCCACGGCTCGGCAATCATCACACGGGACGCCAAAACCGGATCGGCGGCCATCGCGGCAAAGATCGGCGCGTGGGCGTCAAATTCCGGCCCCCGCGCCAACACCGGCGCAAGGTCAAACCGGAACCCGTCCACCCCGGCATATTCGACAAAATGCCGCAACGCCGCCAGCGTCAATTCCCGCACCGGCGCATAGGCAAAGTCCAGCGTATTGCCGCATCCCGTATCATTGATCATATAACCGGCGGGCGCATGGGCATAGGCCGCATTGTCCAGCCCGCGCAGTGACAGAACGCCGCCCAGAACGTCGCTCTCCCCCGTGTGGTTGAACACAAGGTCAAGGATGACCCCGATCCCTTCGGCCCGCAGCGCCGCCACCGTTTCGCGCAATTCCGCCACGCCGCCCGGACACAGGCCGGGGTCCAGCGCCATCATCGCCACCGGATTGTAGCCCCAGAAATTGCGCAGGCCCAAGGGCGGCAAATGACGTTCGTCGATCCACGCCGTGATCGGCATCAATTCGACCGCGCCCACACCCAGCTTTTTCAGATGCGCGATAATCGCAGGATGCGCCAGCGCCGCCACCGTCCCGCGCTGCGCCTCTGGAATGTCGGGGTGCAGCAGCGTGAAGCCGCGGACATTGACCTCATAAATCAACCCGCCAGCGGAAAAGCACGGCTTTTGCAGCGGCACTTTCGCCATTTCGCCCGGCACGATCGCGCGTGGGACGATGTCGCAGGTTTCAGCCTCATATCGCGCCAGTCGCGGATCTTGAACAAAGCGGCGGTCCAATTCGACCGCATAGGGATCGACCAGCAATTTGGCGGGGTCGAACCACTTGCCATTCTGCGGGTCCCACGCCCCGCTGGCGCGATAGGCGTAATGGGCGCCGGCACGATCCCCCGGCAAGGTTAGCCGCCAATCGGCACCCGCCCGCTCCATCGCCATACGGACCTCGGCCCGCCCCTCGAACAGGCACAGCCAGACCGCATCGGCCAAGGGGGCGCGTACCGCAAAATGCGTCGCGCCCCCATCGACCCAAGCGCCGTATCGCGCCATCAGGTGATGACGCTCGGCTCTGTCCGCCCGGTGTGGCGCGTGATGCCCGCAATACCATCAGCCGCCGCAATCAGATCGGCCAGCTTGATCGGCGTTTCACCCGCCAGATCACCGCCCACCGGCTCATAACGTTCCAGATAGACGCGCAGGGTCGCCCCTTCGGTCCCCGTGCCCGACAGGCGGAAAACAATGCGGCTGCCCCCCACGAACAGGATGCGCACGCCCTGATTGGTCGAGATCGAACCATCGACCGGATCAGTATAGGCAAAATTATCCGCGGTTTCGACCGTCAGCCCTTCGAACACCTGCCCCGGCAAAGCGGCCAGCGCAGCGTTCAATTCGGCCATCAGCGCATTGGCAGCCTCGGTCGGCAGACCTTCATAATCGTGGCGGGCATAGTAATTGCGGCCAAATTTTGCCCAATGCTCCTGCGCAATCTGCACCACCGACTGTTTGCGCACGGCCAGAATGTTGAGCCACAGCAGCACCGCCCACAGGCCATCCTTTTCGCGGACATGGTCGCTGCCGGTCCCGGCGCTTTCCTCGCCGCAAATCGTGGCCATGCCGGCGTCCAGCAGGTTGCCGAAGAATTTCCAGCCCGTCGGCGTTTCAAACGCAGGAATGCCAAGGCTTTCCGCCACGCGATCGGCCGCCGCGCTGGTCGGCATCGAACGGGCGATACCCTTCAACCCGCCCGCATAGGCAGGCGCCAGATGCGCATTGGCCGCAAGCATCGCCAAACTGTCCGAAGGGGTGACGAAAATGCCCTTGCCCACGATCAGGTTGCGGTCGCCGTCGCCATCCGATGCCGCGCCAAAATCGGGCGCATCGGCGCCGAACATGGTTTCGAACAATTCATGCGCGTGAACCATGTTGGGATCAGGATGATGCCCACCGAAATCCTCCAGCGGCACGCCATTCTTCACCGTCCCCGCCGCAAAACCCAGACGCTTTTCCAGAATTTCATGCGCATAGGGGCCAGTGACCGCGTGCATCGCATCAAAGCTCATGGTCAGGCCGCCCGCCACCGCCGCGCGGATCGCGTCGAAATCGAACAGCTTTTCCATCAACGCCGCATAATCGGCCACGCTGTCGATCACCTCGACCGCCATGCCCGCCACATCGACCACGCCCAGCGTGTCGAGATTAATGTCCGGCGTTTCCACCGCGCTCCATTGCGTAATCTCGGTCGTGCGCTGATAGATCGCCTCGGTCACGCCTTCGGGCGCTGGGCCGCCATTGGCGATATTATATTTGATGCCGAAATCTTCGTCCGGGCCGCCTGGATTGTGGCTGGCCGACAGGACAAGGCCGCCGCTGGCGCCATATTGACGGATCACATTGGAGGCCGCCGGGGTCGAAAGGATCCCCCCCTGCCCCACCAGGACACGGCCATAGCCATTGGCGGCGGCCATGCGGATCGCCTGCTGGATCACGGTGCGGTTGTGATAGCGGCCATCGCCGCCGATCACCAAAGTCGCGTTGGCCGGGCGTTCCACCACGTCAAACACGCTTTGGATAAAGTTTTCGGCATAATTGGGCTGTGCGAAAACCTTCACCTTCTTGCGCAGACCGGATGTGCCCGGCTTTTGCCCGGCAATCGGCTGGGTTTCATGGGTGATCACTTGGGCAGTGATAGTCGTCGCGGTCATGCTGGCGAATTCTCCAAAGCGATGGATCTGTATAAATGCGCATAGGCGGCACCTGATTGACGCCAAGTAAAGTCGGAAGACATTCCCGCCTTTTGCATTGCGCGCCACACATCTTGCTGGGAATAGAGCGAGATTGCACGGGTGATTGCGCCCGAAAGCGATAAATAATCAACCTTTTCGAATTGGACGCCGGTGGCGGCCCCAATTTTGACGGCGGCCAGATTGGCGTCAACCACCGTATCGGCCAGCCCGCCCGTGCGCGCCACCACCGGAATGCAGCCATAGGCCAGCCCATAGAGTTGCGTCAGGCCACAAGGTTCAAACCGGCTGGGCACGAGGATGGCATCGCCGCCCGCCTGCATCCGGTGGGACAAGGCTTCGTCATAGCCGATGTGCACCGCAATGCGCCCCGGATGGCGCGCGGCGGCGGCGGACAATTCACCCACCAGCGCCGCATCACCCGACCCCAGCAGTGCCAGACGCCCGCCCAGCCCGACCAGATGATCGAGGCATTGCGCCAGCACATCCATGCCCTTTTGCCAGGTCAACCGGCTGACCACGATGAACAGCGGGCCATCGTCGCGATCAAGGCCGAATTCAGCCTCCAGCGCGCGCTTGTTGGCCAATCTTTTGCCAAGAGCGCGGGCGGAAAATTGGCTTTTAATGGCGGTGTCAGTGGCCGGGTTCCATTCAACCGGATCGATACCGTTGACGATGCCATGCACCTGCGCGCCACGGCTGCGGATCAGTCCTTCGAGGCCCATGCCAAAATGCGGCTCACGAATTTCCAGCGCATAGGTGGGCGAAACGGTTGTGATGGCATGGGCCGATTCCAGCCCTGCCTTTAACAAACCCACGCCGCCGTGATATTCCACCCCGTTCACCGCCCATGCCTGTGTCGGCAGGCCGATCTGATGGAACAGCGCGGCGGGGAAATGGCCCTGAAACGCCATATTGTGGATGGTCATCACGCTGGGCACATGACGGCCACCATAGGGCGCGAATTTGAGATAGGCCGGGGCCAGACCCGCCTGCCAGTCATGGGCGTGGAGGATGTCGTATTCCAGCCCCTCCACCGCGCCGCCCGCGACATCGGCCGCCGCCCGCGAAAAGACCGCAAAGCGCAGGCCATTATCGGACCAATCCTGTCCCGCCTGATTTCCATAGGGCCCGCCGGGACGATCGAACAGTTCCGGGCAATCCAGAACCAGCAGCAACGGACCATCGGCCGTGCCATCCAGCGTCCCGGCCAGCAGCCGCGCGCCATGGCCAAAAATCGAATCCCAAACATGCAAAACCTTGGGCTCGCCATGTTTGGGCGCCGATTTGCTGCGTTTCCCTTTGGGCGCCGGGTATTGGTTCAACAACCGGGCCATCACCGCCGGATATCCCGGCAACATCACGCTCATCGTCACGCCATGCGGGGCAACCGCAGCGGGCAAGGCGCCCGCCACATCGGCCAAGCCGCCGGTCTTGATAAAGGGCACCGCTTCGGAAGCCAGGCTAAGGACACGAAGGGTCATGCCGTCAGTTTTCCCTTAATCAAGATCGAGCGCATCGATCATCCGTTTGGTAATCAGGCAAACGCCATTTTCAGTGCGCCGGAAACGCTTGGCATCCAATTCGGGGTCTTCGCCCACCACCAGCCCTTCGGGAATGCGGACACCCGAATCGATGATGACGCGCGAGAGTTTAGCATGGCGTCCGATGTTGCAGTAAGGCAGGATCACCCCTTCATTCACCTCGGACCAACTGCCCATCTTCACCCCGGTAAACAGCAGCGAGCGATAGGCCGTCGCCCCCGACACGATGCAATCCTGCGAAATCAACGAGCGGATCGCATGGCCCCGGCGCCCTTCATCATCATGGACGAATTTGGCAGGCGCGGCCACGACCTGATCGGTCCAGATGCGCCAGTCGCGATCATACATGTTGAGCATGGGAACCGTATCGGTCAGATCGAGGTTGGTCTCGAAATAGGCGTCCAGCGTGCCCACATCGCGCCAATATTCACCGATTTCGTCGGCCGCACGAACACAGCTTTCGGTAAAGCGATGGGCAACCGCCTTGCCGCCCTTGACGATCTGGGGGATCAGGTCATTGCCGAAGTCATGCGTGCTGATCGGGTTGACCGCGTCTTCGCGCAGAAGATCGAACAGGAATTTCGTGTCGAACACATAAATGCCCATCGACGCCAGTGACCAACCCGGCTTACCCGGAATTTCGGGCGGATTGATCGGCTTTTCGACGAATTCGGTGATAACGTCATTGCCATCCACCGCCATCACGCCAAAACCGCTGGCCTCCTTTTGCGGGACGACCAGACAACCGATCGTCACATCCGCGCCGCTGTTCACATGCTGGCGCAGCATCAGTTCATAGTCCATTTTATAGATATGATCGCCCGCCAGGATGACCATATATTTGGGACCATAAGACTCGATGATGTCGATGTTCTGATAAACGGCGTCGGCGGTGCCTTCGTACCACTGGGTTTCGGACACACGCTGCGATGCGGGCAGAATGTCGAAGCTTTCGTTACGTTCCGGGCGCATGAAATTCCACGCACGGTTCATGTGCCGGATCAGGCTATGCGCCTTGTACTGGGTCGCCACGCCGATGCGTCTAATCCCTGAATTGATCGCATTCGACAGGGCAAAGTCGATGATCCGGCTCATCCCCCCGAAATAGACCGCAGGCTTGGCGCGATTGTCGGTCATTTCTTTCAGACGGCTTCCCCGCCCGCCAGCCAGAACGTAGGCCATGGCTTCGCGTGCCAATGGCTGGCTGTAACTATCGCGCATTTTACTCTCCCGCTTCTGATGCTGCCCCGGTCCATTCCAGCATAATCGTGGCCAATGGCGGCAGCGTGACCAATGCCGCCCCGTTTTCGGCCACAACCTGACCCATATTGCCCAACCCGCTGCCCCCATAAATGGTTGCATCGGTGTTGATAATTTCGCGCCACACACCATCACGCGGCAAAGGCAGGCGGTACGAGCCATGCACCTGCGGCGTCATGTTGCAGACCACCACAACGGGCGCTTCATCTCCGGCATGGCGCGCCCATGCGAAAACACTGGCCAGGGCGTCGTCAACCACCAGCCATTGGAAACCCTCACCCTCGCAATCGCGGGCGTGCAAGGCGGGCGTGGCGCGATAGGCATGGTTGAGATCGCGCACGAGGCTGCGCATCCCTTCATGCGCGGGATTGGCCAACAGGTCCCAATCGAGGCTGCGCTCCTCGCTCCATTCGCGAAGCTGGGCAAATTCCTGCCCCATGAACAGCAGTTTCTTGCCCGGATAACCCCACATCAAACCGTAATAGGCGCGCAGATTGGCGAATTTCTGCCATTCATCGCCCGCCATCTTGTTGATCAGGCTGCCCTTGCCATGGACCACTTCGTCATGGCTGATGGCCAGCACGAAATTCTCGGCAAAGGCGTACATCAGGCCAAAGGTGATGTCATTGTGGTGATGCTGACGATGGATCGGGTCACGCCCCATATAGCGCAGCGTGTCATTCATGAACCCCATGTTCCATTTGAACCCAAAGCCCAGTGCATTGCGATTGTCATCCACCGCAGGCAGCGTCACGCCCGGCCAAGCCGTCGATTCCTCGGCCACGGTGAAAAAGCCCGGTATCTGGCCATAGACCGCCCGGTTGACCGCGCGCAGGAAATCCACCGCTTCCCAATTCTCGCGCCCGCCCGCATCGTTGGGGATCCATTCGCCCGCCTTGCGGCTGTAATCGCGGTACAGCATCGAGGCCACCGCATCGACGCGCAAGCCATCGACATGATAGCGCTCGGCCCAGAACAGCGCATTGTTGACCAGCATCGAGGACACCTCGCGCCGCCCGAAATTGTAGATGGCCGTGTTCCAGTCCGGGTGAAAACCAAGGCGCGGGTCGTCGTGCTCATACAGCGAAGTGCCGTCGAAATGCGCCAGCCCATGTTCGTCCGTGGGAAAATGGGCCGGAACCCAATCGACGATCACGCCCACCCCGGCCCGATGCGCGCCATCGACGAAACGCGCGAAACCTTCGGGCGGGCCAAAACGCGCCGACGGGGCAAACAGGCCCAGCGTCTGATAACCCCATGACGGATCATAGGGATGTTCGGCAATCGGCAGAAACTCGATATGGGTAAAGCCCATTTCCACCACATAGGGGATCAGCTTTTCCGCCATGGCGTCCCAATCGAGGAACCAGTCCTCATCATCGCGCATCCATGATCCGGCGTGGACTTCATAGATGCTGATGGGCGCGCGGCGGGGGTCGATACTGGCCCAATGGGCGCGGTGGCCTTCATCGCCCCAATCCAGTTTTACCGGATGGGCGGTGACGCTGGCGGTGGACGGGCGCAATTCGCTGGCCATGCCCCACGGGTCGGCCTTGAGCGGCAGGACCGTGCCATCAGCCGACACGATGCGGAATTTATAGGCCGCGCCCGTGCCCACGCCAGGGACAAAGATTTCCCAGACGCCAATGTCGGCGCGGCGGCGCATCGGATGTTTGCGGTGGTCCCAATCGTTGAAATCCCCCACCACGCAAACCAGCGAGGCATTGGGCGCCCAGACCGCGAAATGCACGCCATCGCTGCCTTCGTGGCGGATGCAATGCGCGCCCAATTTGTCGAACAACCGCAGATGGCTGCCCTCGGCAATCAGATAGTCGTCGAGCGGCCCCAGCACCGGGCCATAGGAAAAGGCATCCTCGACAAACCAATGCGCGCCCAAGGCCCCCACGCGATAACGCAAAGGTTGAGGCGCCCCCTCAATCACCCCTTCGAACAGGCCCCGATCATCGACCAGCGCCAGTTCGCCCAATTCCGTCCCGTCCAGCGCGCAGGCAAAGGCCACCTGCGCGCCGGGCAGGATCGCCCGGACAAATGTGCCGCCCGGCCCTTCATGCGGCCCCAACAGGGAAAAGGGGTCAGCATGCGTGCCATCGAGCAGAGCGGCAATGGCGGTTTTGTCGGGCTTCACGTAAAATTTTGTCCTTATGTATTCGAGGGCTTTACTTCACGCCCCAGATATCGCGCGCATATTCGCCGATCGTGCGGTCCGAAGAGAACCAGCCGACATTGGCAATGTTGTGAATGGCCGCCTTGCGCCATGCCGCCTCGTCCAGCCAGCGCGCATCGACGTCACGCTGGGCCTGGGCATAGGCTTCGAAATCGGCGGCCACCAGGAACCAGTCGCTGTCATAAAGACCGCCCATCAATCCCTTGTAGCGATCGCGGTCATCGGGGCTGAACACGCCGCTGGCGATGGCTTCGACGGCCTGACGCAATTCGCGGTTGCCCTCGATAATGGCGCGGGGGTTATAGCCATTGGCGCGCTTGTCATTCACCTCATCCGCGGTCAGGCCGAAGATGACGATGTTTTCATCGCCCACATGGTCCTTGATCTCGATATTCGCGCCATCCAGCGTGCCGATGGTCAGCGCGCCGTTCAGGGCAAATTTCATATTGCCGGTGCCCGATGCCTCCATGCCGGCGGTGCTGATCTGTTCGGACAGGTCGGCGGCCGGGATGATGCGTTCGGCAAAGCTGACATTGTAATTGGGCACGAACACAACTTTTAGCAGCCCGCCCACGCTGGGGTCGCTGTTCACGCGCCGTGCGATGTCATTGGTCAGTTTGATGATCAGCTTGGCATTGTGATAGCTTGGCGCAGCTTTGCCGCCAAAGATCTTGACGCGCGGCACCCAGTCCTTTTCCGGGTGGCTGCGGATCTGGTCGTACAGCGCGACGGTTTCGACCAGATTGAGCAATTGGCGCTTATATTCATGGATGCGCTTGATCTGAACGTCGAACAAGGCGTCAGGATCAAGCCGCACCCCCATCAATTGTTTCAGATGGTTGGCCAGCGCCACCTTGTTCGCGCGCTTCACCTCGGCAATGCGTTCACCAAATTGCGCGTCGCCCGCCAGAGCATTGAGATCGGCCAGCTTTTCCGCATCGTCAAGGAAAGCATCGCCAATCCCCTCACGGATCACCTTGGTCAGGCCCGGATTGCATTGTTGCAGCCAGCGGCGCGGGGTCACGCCATTGGTCTTGTTGTTGATGCGCGTGGGATACAGCTTGTGAAGGTCGGAAAAGACCGTGGTCTTCATCAGATCTGTGTGCAGCGCCGCCACGCCATTGATCGAATGCGCGCCGACAAAGGCCAGATTGGCCATACGCACCCGGCGTTCGCCATGTTCGTCGATCAGGCTGATGGAGGAAATCTGTTCCCCTCCCATCCCCGCACGGCGCGCCTCGCGCAACACGCGGCTGTTGATCGCATAGACGATCTGCATATGGCGCGGCAGCAGTCGTTCGAACAAAGGCAGCGGCCAGCTTTCCAGCGCCTCGGGCAGCAGCGTGTGGTTGGTGTAACCGATGGTGGCCTTGGTCACCTCCCACGCTTCATCAAATTCCAGATGATGCACGTCGATCAGCAGGCGCATGAGTTCGGCCACGGCCACGCTGGGGTGGGTGTCGTTCAACTGAATCGCGGCATATTTGGGCAGATTGCGCACATCATTGTCGGCCTGAAGATGGCGGCGCAAAATGTCCTGAATAGATGCGCTGGAGAAGAAATATTCCTGACGCAGGCGCAATTCCTGACCCGCAGGCGTGTTGTCGGCGGGGTACAGAACGCGCACCAAACTGTCAGCCTTGACCTGTTCGGCCAAAGCGCCCGCATGGTCACCCGCATTGAACGCATCCAAACGCAGCGGATCGAGCGCCCAAGCCGTCCACAGACGCAGCGTATTGACCCGCGCCCCACGCCAGCCGACCACCGGCGTATCGACCGCGCTGGCCTCGACCTGTTCGGCCGGGTGCCACACGACGCCGCCATTGCCCTCGATCACTTCACCGCCAAAGCCCACGCGATAGGCGCTTTCCCGGCGGTCAAATTCCCACGGATTGCCATGCGCCAGCCATGTTTCGGGCAATTCCACCTGCCAGCCATCATCGATACGCTGACGGAACATGCCGTTGACGTAACGGATGCCATAGCCATAGGCCGGGATGTCCAGACTGGCCAGGCTCTCCATGAAACAGGCCGCAAGCCGCCCCAGACCGCCATTGCCCAGCGCCGCATCCGGCTCCAGTTCTTCAAGCTGCGACAATTCGAAACCGTGGTCGCGCAGCGCATGTTCCATTTCGCGCGTGACGTCCAGATTGGATAAGGCATCGCGCATCAAACGCCCGATCAGGAATTCCATCGAGAGGTAATAGACGCGCTTGCCTTCTTCTTCATAAGTGCGGCGGGTCGATTCAAACCAGCGGTCGATGATCCGGTCGCGCACGGACAGAACGGCGGCCTGAAACCAGTCATGGGGCTTGGCGGCGCGTTCATCCTTGCCCACACGGTGGCGCAGGACATCGATGATCAGATCGCTGATGGAAGGCGTGCCTGACAATGGCGCGGTGCCTGCGGGGGATTTGGTTTGGGACTGGCTCATGCAACGATACTCCCCATGACGCCCGAACATGCCTAATGGCCGCCCGAGACGCTGACGTCCTGTCCTCTCCCCCCCTTCAACGTCGCGCCTTGCGTTCTTCTTGCCGCACAGGTGTATTCGCGTCGCTTCCGTTTATCGAGACTAGGCCAGCTTTGCCCGGAACGACAAGGTGTCATGCAAACTATTGTCGCAATTTCTCGTACTGTCGATCATGATGGGCCGGTCATACGTATGCCGCCGCAATGCAATGCACTTGGCGCTGCGGCGCAGCAATGCCACATTGCGCATGTTCAGGCCCGCCTTGGCCGCCCCATTCCCTCCTATTGTGGAGCCGAGCGATGACTGAGTCTCTTCCCGTCGAACATGTCGAAGCGCCAGCACCCGATTGGGCACCCAAGCCCGCGCAATGGTGGCGCGGCGCGGCAATCTATCAAATCTATCCGCGCAGCTTTTCCGACAGCAATGGCGATGGCATTGGCGACATTCCCGGCATTACGGCGCATCTCGATCACATCGCCTCACTTGGCGCCGAAGCGATCTGGATCAGCCCGTTTTTTACCAGCCCGATGGCCGATTATGGCTATGACGTGGCCGATTATTGCGACGTTGATCCCATTTTCGGGACGCTGGCCGATTTCGACGCGATGATCGCCCGCGCCCATGAATTGGGCATCAAGGTGACAATCGACCTCGTCTTTGCCCATACCAGCGATCAACATGCATGGTTTGCCGCCAGCCGCGCCTCGAAAGACAGCATCTATAGCGACTGGTATGTCTGGCACGATGCCAATCCCGACGGCACGCCGCCCAACAACTGGCAATCGGTGTTCGGCGGCCCGGCATGGACATGGGACGCCCGGCGCCAGCAATATTACTATCACCAGTTCCTGAAAGAACAGCCCCAGCTCAACGCCCATAATCCCGCGGTTCAGGACGCCTGCCTTGACGTCATGCGCTTCTGGCTGGATCGCGGGGTGGACGGGTTCCGGCTCGATGCGCTCAACCATGCGTTTTTCGATCCCGAATTCCGCGATAATCCCGTGTCAAAGGGCCACCACCAACGCACCCGCCCCTTTGACTTTCAGGACAAGATCCACAGCCAGAACCACCCCGCCGCCGTTCCCTTCGTCGAACGGATCGGCGCGCTTTGCGGGGAATATGGCGCGATCTTTACCGTGGCCGAAGTTGGCGGCGATGGCGCCGTCGCGCTGATGAAGGATTACACGGCGGGCGATGCGCGCCTTTCCAGCGCCTACAGCTTCGACTTTCTCTACGCCCCCGAACTGACGCCGCAGCGGATTAAGGGGTCGCTGGCCCAATGGCATGATGTGCCGGGCGAGGGCTGGCCCAGCTGGGCGTTTGAAAACCACGATGCGCCGCGCCACATCTCGCGATGGGCGGGAGAAGGCAATCTGACGGCCTATGCGCGCCTGACCATGGCGCTGCTGATCAGCCTGCGCGGCAATATCTTTCTTTATCAGGGACAGGAACTGGCGCTGACGCAGGATGAAATCCCGTTCCATCTGCTGAAAGACCCAGAGGCAATCGCCAACTGGCCGTTGACCCTGTCGCGCGACGGGGTACGCACGCCGATGCCGTGGCAATCGGACGCGCCCCATGGCGGTTTCACCACCGGCGAACCATGGCTCCCCCTGTCCGAGGCCAATATCGCTCGCGCCGCCGCCACGCAGGAGGCCGATCCGGCCAGCCCGCTCAACTGGACCCGCGCGATGCTGGCGCTGCGCCGGGGGTGCGATGCCTTGCGGATGGGGGCGATGGAGGATGTGCATACCCATGGCATGTTGCTGCATTTCACGCGCCGGTTTGGCGATGAACATGTCCATTGCGCCTTCAACCTTGGCGATCATGCGATTCGCCACGCCTGTCCGCGCGGCGAATTGATGCTCTCGGTCAATGGCGGCGGCGCGGCGCATTTGCCGCCCTTCAGCGCAGTTTTCATCCGCAAGGCGATGGGCTAACACGCCGCTCATGTCTTTGCATGTAGATGATGATCATGCCGCGCTGGCGGCGGTGGCCGCCCATGGCGGCGCGCTGTGCAGCGTTGTCGGTATCGATGGCAGCTGGTCACGGCGATGGGGCGCGCAATTGGCCGTCCTGCCCGATGGTACGATGGTCGGGTCATTGGCGGACGGCTGTCTCGAAGCGGCGCTGATGCGTGAGGCGCAGGCGGGCGGGCCGCCGCGCGTGTTGCGCTATGGCGCGGGATCACCCTTCATCGACATCCGCCTGCCCTGTGGATCGGGTGTCGAGGTCATGGTCAACCCCGCGCCCGATGCCGCCGCCGTGCATCAGGCAATGGCCGCTTTAAACCGCCGTGAGATTGCCCACCTGCCGTTGGGCGAAGGGTTCATCCGCCGCTACCTCCCCCGGTTGCGATTGTTGGTTTTGGGCAGCGGGCCAGAGGCCAGCACTCTGGCCGCCATGGGACGTGCGCAGGGGATCGAGGTCATGTTGGCCACGCCCCATGGACAGGCGGGCGATGCCACGATGTCCTTGGGACAGCCCCCCGCCCTGCCCGATGGATGGGCGCCCGACGCATGGACCGCTGTCGCCGTCCTGTTCCACGACCATGAATGGGAACGCACTCTTGTCCCCTGGGCAATGGGAACCGGTGCCTTCTATGTCGGGGCACAGGGCGGCGCCAAAACGCGGGCCAATCGGCTCGAACTTTTGGGATCGCTGGGCTTTGGGGCGGATGATCTGGCGCGGCTGCATTCCCCCATCGGCCTGATCCCGGCAACGCGCACGCCGTCGGTGCTGGCCCTGTCGGTGCTGGCCGAGGTGGTTGGGTGTTATGAGGGGTTGTTGGGGTAGGGTTTGAAAGGGGTGCCTCCGGCGGGCAAAGGGCGGGGGCCCTTTTCAACGCAAGTTTACCGCGCCGCAGGCTTTAAATTCATCGCCCAAAAACAGACATCCCGAACCACCCACCACCCCAAAACGGGATTGCAAAGGGCCCACGCCCTTTGCCCGCCGGAGGCAAAATCTAAACCCTACAACCGATCCGCCTGCGACACCGCATCACTGGCCCGCAAACTGGACACGATCCGCGTCAGGTGGGCCAGATCGCTGACTTCCAGATCGACCTCATAGGTGCCGAAAAGCTCGTCGCGCTGAACATTCTGCAACTGGGTGATATTGGCCTTGTTGGCGGCAAAGATCCCCGTCACCTCGGCCAGAGTGCCGGGGCGGTTATAGAGGATACAGCGCAAGCGCCCCACGGCCCCGACGCTGCGGTCGCCCCATGACAGGTCAATCCAGTCCTTGTCTCCGCCTTCGATCAGCACGTCGCAGGCAATCGAGTGGACCTCCACCCCGACGCCCGGTTTGCGCAGGCCCACGATGCGGTCGCCCGGCACCGGGTGACAACATTCGGCAAGGTGGAACGCCATGCCCGGCGTCAACCCCTTGATCGAGATTGCCCGCTCCTGCTTGGGCCAGCTTTCCGGTTCGGGCATGTCGCGCGCCGATCCGGGGACCAGCGCCTCCATCACCTGACGGTCGTCCAGCTTGGCCGTGCCGATGGCGGCCATCAGCTCTTCTTCATTCTTCAGGCCCAGACGCTTAACCGCCTCAGCCGTTGCCTTCTTGCCCACCTTGGTCGGCAGGCGCTCGATGATCTCGTCAAACAGCTTGCGCCCGATGCTGGCCAATTCGGCGCGTTCCTTCAAACGCACCGCGCGGCGGATGGCGGCCCGCGCCTTGCCCGTGACGCAAAAGCCCAACCATGCCAGTTGCGGGCTGGCGCTGCGGCTCTTGATGATTTCCACCACATCGCCATTGGCCAAAGCGGTCCGCAACGGCACATGCCGCCCGTTGATCTTCGCGCCCACAGCCATGCTGCCCAGATCGGAATGGACCGTATAGGCAAAGTCGATCGGGGTCGCGCCCTTGGGCAATTGGAACAGCTTGCCCTTGGGCGTAAAGGCGAAGATGCGATCCTGATAAATCGCCATCCGCGTGTTTTCGAGCAGTTCTTCCGGGTCGTTGCTGGCCTCCAGCACCTCGACCAGATCACGCAGCCAGCCGACCTGAGAGTCCGGCATCACGCCGCCCTGCTTGTAACTCCAATGCGCGGCCAGACCGTATTCATTGGTTTCATGCATATTCCAGGTGCGGATCTGCACCTCCATCCGCATGGCCTTTTCATAGATCATCGATGTGTGCAGGCTTTGATAGCCGTTGACCTTGGGCGTCGAAATATAGTCCTTGAACCGCCCCGGCAAAGCCTGCCACGTGGTGTGCAGCAGGCCGATGGCGCGATAGCAATCCTCGACATTATCGACCAGCACGCGGAAGGCCATGATGTCGGTGATCTGGTCGAAATTGACATGGCGTTCGGCCATCTTGCGCCAGATCGAATAGGGGTGTTTTTCACGCCCCCATACCTTGCACTTCAACCCCGCCTCGGTCAGCGCCTGGCTGATCGACAGGGCAATCGCGTCCACCTGCCCGTGATCCTGACTGCGGATCTGGGCCAGACGGCCGGTGATCGTGGCATAGGCTTCGGGTTCCAATTGCTGAAACGCCAGCAACTGCATCTCGCGCATATACTCATACATGCCCACGCGCTCGGCCAGCGGGGCATAGATATCCATCGTTTCCTTGGCGATGCGGCGGCGCTTGTCCTCGCTCTTGATGTAATGGAGCGTGCGCATATTGTGCAGCCGGTCGGCCAGCTTGACCAACAGGACGCGCAGATCCTCGCTCATGGCCAGCAGGAATTTGCGCAGGTTTTCGGCCGCGCGCTCCTTCTCGCTCATCGCCTCGATCTTGGACAGTTTGGTCACGCCATCGACCATCCGTGCCACATCCGGCCCGAACAGCTTTTCCACCTCGTCAATCGTGGCCAGCGTATCCTCGACCGTATCGTGCAGAAGCGCGGTGATGATCGTGTCCTGATCCAGCTTCAGCTCAGTCATCAGGCCCGCCACCTCGACCGGGTGGCTGAAATAGGGGTCGCCGCTGGCGCGCTTCTGGCTGCCATGCTTCTGGACGGTATAAACATAGGCGCGGTTGAGCATCTGCTCATCCGCATCAGGCGCGTAAGCCTTTACCCTTTCGACAAGTTCATATTGGCGCAACATCGTTGGATAACTGTGGGGGGTGAAAAGCGTAAGGGCAAGGGGGTTTGTGCCCGGAAGAAGGAATTGCCTCCGGCGGGCAAAGGGCGAAGGCCCTTTGCAATCCCGATACCGTCATCGTCGCGCGCCGGACTTTTCCGATGCGCAACTTCGCCGCGCCGCAGGCTATATAAACCGCTTCGCGGATCACCTAACGCCTGCCACCATGGCACCACCCCATAATGGGATTGCAAAGGGCCCCCGCCCTTTGCCCGCCGGAGGCAAACCTTGCCTTTAACCCTCGCTCAACTCCCCCGAACAAACGCCCCGCAGGCGATCCGCCCGCCCGCATTGCCGGTGGGGTCTGTCTTGTAGTCATCGGGCGCGGCATGGACGACCACGGCCCCGCCATCCTTGTCGAACAAGGCGGTCAGCAGATCGTCAGCCTTATATTCCAGCGGCAAGGTCACGACGGCCGTACCATCGGCGCCAACCGTGACATTGGGCATGTCGCCCATATGCGCGCCCATCGGATTGTCGCGCCCATGTTGATGCCCCGCCGGGTTCAGGTGGCCGCCCGCCGAGGTAAAGCCGGGCACTTCACAAACGCCGCGCATGTGCAGGTGGACCGCATGAACGCCGGCAGGCAGGCCGGAAAGGGAAAGCTTCAGGCCCAGCTTGCCCTTACTCTCGACAATCGAGGCAAGGCCGGCGGGCATCGCATCGCCCTTCATCAAGGCCGCGCTGGCCAACACTTTGTCCTTGGGCGCAACCTTGGCCGTGGCAACGCCGGGCAGAACCACCATTCCGGCCAAAGCCAGAGCCGTCAAAACCTTACCCATCATCCGATCCTTTCCGATTATCCGCGCCTTAAACGCAACAGCCCAGCTTTTGCTCCCGTATCAGCTCCACACCGCTTCGGGCGGCAGGCTCATCAGGATCGCGTCGATGTTGCCCCCGGTCTTCAGCCCGAACAACGTGCCCCGGTCATAGACCAGATTGAATTCGGCATAACGCCCGCGCCATTCAAGCTGCTGCTGCTTCTGGGCGGCGTCAAATTCCATGCCCATCCGGCGGCGAACCAGTTGCGGAAAGATCGACAGGAACGTTTCGCCCACCGCCTTGGTAAAGGCGAAATTAGCTTCCCAGCCCGCTTCATCGGGGCATTCCAGATGGTCATAGAAAATGCCGCCCACCCCGCGATGGACCTTGCGATGGGGGATATAGAAATAGTCGTCCGCCCATGCCTTGTATCGCTCGTAATAACCCTCGCCATGGGCATCACAGGTCGCCTTGAAGGCCCCGTGGAAATCAGCCGTATCCTCATCATAAGGCAAGGGCGGATTGAGATCGGCCCCGCCGCCAAACCACGCCTTGGTCGTGGTCAGGAAGCGCGTGTTCATATGCACGGCAGGCACATGCGGATTGGCCATATGCGCGACAAGGCTGATCCCCGTGGCGGTAAAGCCGGGGTTTTCCACGCTGGCACCATTGATGGTGGCGGCGAATTGCGGGCTGAACGCGCCATGGACGGTCGAGACATTGACGCCGACCTTTTCAAACACTTTGCCCTTCATCAGGCCCTGAACGCCGCCGCCCGTATCAGCCTCGCCCGCCACCGCATCGCGGGTCCACGGCTTGTATTGGAAACTGGCGTCGGAACCCGCCTCGCGCTCAATCTTTTCAAATTCGGCGCAAATGGCATCGCGCAAGGCTTCGAACCAGGTCTTGGCGCGCTGCGTATAGGGGGTCCAGTCGGTCACATTGGCCTCTCATGGGGATAGATTGCGCCTCCGCTTGCCACCGCCGGGCGGGCGCGGCAAGAGGGCCGGATGGCCGCGATGCAGTTTGCCCCCTTTTCCTTTGCCGATCAGGAATGGATGATATCCGACAGCCGGGCTGTCTATTGGCCCGCGCAAGGAGCGTTGCTGGTCGCCGACCCCCATCTGGAAAAGGCAAGCTGGTACGCACAAGGCGGCCAGATGCTGCCCCCTTATGACAGTCAGGAAACGCTGGAGCGGTTGAGCGCGGCAGCGACGGTGACAGGCGCGCGGCGGATATTTTGTCTGGGCGACAATTTCCACGATGATGAAGGCCCCGCCCGAATGCAGCCCGAAGCAGGCAGCCTGCTGGCCGAACTTTCGCGGCGACTCGACATGGTGTGGATCGTGGGCAATCACGACCCGCATCTGGCCGATGCGATGGCCGGGGATGTTGTCGATGAATTGCGGATCGACGGCATCGCCCTGCGCCATGAGGCCATGGCAGGCGAAACGGGGATGGAAATCTCGGGCCACTATCATCCCAAGCTGCGTTTGCGGGTCCGTGGGCGCATGATCAGCCGCCCCTGCGCGCTGCGCAGCGAGAATCGGCTGATCCTTCCCGCTTTTGGCACTTTGACAGGGGGCATGGACGCCGCCGATCCGGATCTGATTGCCGCCATACAGCCCGCAAAACGCGCCGAAGCGATCTTGTGCGCCGCACAAAAAGCGGTCACCATGCCCGTCTGGACCATTTGAAACAAAAGTTTCGCGATTTTGCCGCGCCTGTGGCGAAATTGCGCTTTCATGGTCGTGTGATTCGATCTAAAGGCGCTCATCCAGAAATGTCTTATGGAGAGTAGACTATAGCCCCCCCTCCCCGGCGCAGTATGGCGCCCCCCGTGAAAAGCGGGCCTCGCTATAACGAGATGATCAATGTGCCACGCGTGCGCGTGATTGATGACGAGGGCGAAAACCTCGGCATCATGTACACGCGCGAGGCGATCGAGCAGGCTTTCGAAGCCGGGCTTGACCTTGTCGAAGTGTCGCCCAACGCCGATCCGCCAGTCTGCAAGTTCCTCGATGTGGGCAAGTTCCGCTATGAGGCACAGAAGAAGGCCAACCTTGCCCGCAAGTCGCAAAAGACGCAGGAGATCAAAGAGATCAAGATGCGTCCCAATATCGACGATCACGACTATGACGTGAAAATGCGCGCCATTCACAAGTTCATCGGCGAAGGTGACAAGGTGAAGGTGACGCTGCGCTTCCGCGGCCGTGAACTCTCGCACCAGCAGCTGGGCATGAACCTGCTCAAGCGCGTGCAGGAAGATGCGGCCGAACTGGCCAAGGTCGAAGCCTATCCGCGCATGGAAGGCCGTCAGATGTTGATGGTGCTTTCGCCGAAATAAGGCTATAAAAGACCCTGCCTCGCTGGTTTTGCGGCCATTCCCGGCCAAACAGGCTGACCGGCAGGATCTACGAAGAGGCGCTGGAACTTAACGGTTCCGGCGCCTTTTTCTTGGCCTGTTGGGTGCATCTTGACCATCCGGCCAAGGTTTGCGGCACCGGCGCGCTGGAACGTATATGTCAGGGGGCCTGTAAGCCGGGTTCTGTGAAGTCCGCTCGTATCGTTTCCGACGCGGCGGCCAGCGGCAGCCATTCCTCTTGGCGCCCTGTTGCCAGTGCGCTCTAGCAACCAACCCGGGCAACTGGCGCGAAACCCGCCTGTCCTGATGGACGCGTTGCCCCTATTCGGTCTTGCTCCGGGTGGGGTTTGCCTTGCCAATTCTGTCGCCAGAATCGCGGTGCGCTCTTACCGCACCCTTTCACCCTTACCTTGAGGCCAGAGCCCGTTCGGCGGTTTGCTCTCTGTGGCACTTTCCCTTGAAGGTCGGATTGCTCCTTCCTCCCGGCGGGCGTTACCCGCCACCCTTGTTTCGTGGAGCCCGGACTTTCCTCGGCAGGAATCACTCCTGACGCGGCTGCCCCGCCCCCTGACGCCGCCGCTGCTAGCAGCGTTTGGGCGCGAAAGGAAGTCATCGGGCAGGTGAAAAAAACTTGTGGATTTCTTGAAGACCAATTCAAAACACCCGAAACTCATACTAACATTAACGTCAGTAAATGGCGGAATTCTGCGATTTTTAACCACGCAACACCGTGTCGCCACGCCGACAGAATAAACCCATACCGCATTACACTTATGTTGCAGCGGCGACACACTATTACTGACATGTTTCCAAATGTGACGAATCCTGATTGCAACGCCCCCCAAACAGCGTGTCTAGAGCGCCATCGTACTGAAGAAAACGCAAAGGGGCCTTGTCCGTTTTCGTACGCGTTTTCAGGGGAACAGACCAATTATGAACCAATCTAAGCACCTTCGTGGGGCTTGGCTGCGCAATGGCGTGGCTGCTCTCTCGCTCGTCACCACGCTGGCTTCGGCCCCCGCGTTTGCGCAGGCCGCACCCGCTGCGGGCCGCGCCGTCAGCGCCGAACCCGAAACCATTGTTGTGACCGGCACCATGTTCCGCCGCACCAACACCGAAACCCCTTCGCCGGTCACCGTGCTGACGTCGGAATCGCTGATCAAGGCCGGTATCACCACCGCTGCCGACGCGATCCGCTCGATTTCGGCTGACGGCGCCGGCTCGATCGGTTCGGGCTTCCAGTCGGGCTTCTCGGCGGGCGGTTCGGCCGTTTCGCTGCGCGGTCTGGGCGTGTCCTCGACGCTGGTGCTGATTGACGGTCTGCGTTCGGCCAACTTCCCGCTGAACGACGACGGGCACAACGCCTATGTCGACCTCAACTCGATCCCCTTCAGCCTGATCGACAAGATCGAAGTCCTCAAGGACGGCGCTTCGTCGAGCTATGGTGCGGATGCGATCGGCGGCGTGGTCAACCTGAAGCTGAAGAAGCAGTTCAACGGCGTGGCAGGCAATGCCGAAAGCGGCATCAGCGAGCGTGGCGATGGCCGCTACACCCGCCTGAGCGCGACGGTCGGCTTTGGCAACTATCAGGACGACGGCTGGAACTTCTACCTGAACGGTGAATACCAGTACAACGGCCGCATCTCGAACAAGAGCCGCGGTTTCCCCTATAACACCCAGGATCTTCGCTCGATCGGCGGTCTCGACAAGAATGCCGACGACTCCTCGATGACCCGCAACGTGCCGACTGCCTATGTCGCCCGCACCACGCAGAGCGACCTGAACAACCCGCTTTCCGGCGGCGTTGCTCTGGCCGACGGCACTTCGGCGAAATACACGGCGCTCGGCCTCGCCAATTGCGCCGGCGGCACGTTCACCGCGTCGAACGGCACGGGCTGCAAATACGATCTGGTCAACCAGTATCGCCAGATCGCCCCGCTTCAGGAACGCTATTCGATCAACGGCCGCCTGAGCTTCCGCGTCTCGGACAGCATCGAAGGCTATGTCACCGGCAGCTGGAGCCGCAGCTATGTGTCGATCATGGGCACGCCTTCTGCCATCCGCGCCACCCAGCCCTTTGGCGGTTCGCCCACGCTGGCCTCGTCGAACCCGGGCATCGTGCTGCCGGTTTACATCTGCGCGGCGGGCGTGAACTGCGCCACGGCGGCTGATCGTCAGCTCAACCCGAACAACCCCTATGCGACATCGACATCGGTGGACCCGGCCACGAACGCGGCCCGCATCTATTACATGTTCGGCGACATTGCCGCCGGCAGCGAACGCACCAATGATGTGTATCGCTTCACCTCGGGCCTGAACGGCAAGATCGGCGAAAGCACCGATTGGCGCGTTGAAGGCGTCTATGCCCGCGACAACCTGAAGCTGACTCAGCACGGCCTGCTCAACATCGCCAACCTGATGAACGCGATCAACACGGGCGCCTACAACTTCGTCAACCCGTCGCTGAACAGCAACGCCGTGCGCAACTTCATTGCGCCCGACAAGACGACCCCTTCCTATTCGGAAATGTATGGCGTTGACGCTTCGATGACGCGTGCGCTGTTCGATCTGCCCGGCGGCAAGGCTCAGCTGGCTATCGGCGGTCAGATCCGCGCTGAAAAGCTGGAAAACCGCAATCAGAACGCGGCGCTCGACACCTATGGCCTGACCACGGCTTCGGCCTATGGCCAGCACACCGTGTCGGCGGCATACTTCGAAATCGACGCTCCCTTCTCGCGCATGCTCGACACCAACTTCTCGGGCCGTTTCGACCACTATTCGGAAGGCTTCTCGAAGTTCTCGCCCAAGATCGGGGTGAAGTTCACGCCGATCAAGGCGCTGGCTTTCCGCGGCACTTATTCGGAAGGCTTCCGTGCCCCGACCTTTGCCGAATCGGGCCCGCGCAGCCAGTATGCCGGTTTCGTTTCGACCACCCCGCCGGCCAACTTCGTCAACCAGCATGGCGGCGCAGCGGCGAACAACGCCTATAACAACGTCTATAACCTGGGTCGCGGTTCGGTTGGCAATCCCAACCTGAAGCCGGAAAACTCGCGCAGCTTCACCTTGGGCATGATCGCCCAGCCGACGCGCTGGTTCAGCTTCACGGCCGACTATTACAACATCAAGAAGTCGAACCTGATCGTGTCGGGTCCGCTCGCCGGTCAGGCCGTGAACGCCTATTTCGGCGCCTCCAACCTGGCCGACGCCCAGGCCGCCGTGGCCGCCGTTGGTCCGGGCTATTCGGTGAACTCGGTCGATTCGATCGACCCGCTCTATCCGAACGCTCTGCCGCGCGTGCTGATCATCAATGTGCCTTATGTGAATGCGAACTACTCGGTCACGTCGGGCCTTGATTTCTCAGCCACCGCCAAGATCAACCTGCCGCATAACATCAAGTGGTCCAGCCGCGTCGAAGCCACTTACGTCATCCGCTATGACCTGAACAATGGCGGCACGCTCCAGCGCTATGCCGGGACCTATGGCCCTTACGATCTGTCGTCGGGCAATGGCACGCCGCGCATCCGTGGCAACTGGCAGAACACGCTGGAAATCGGTCAGCTCTCGCTCAGCCTGACGACCTACTATGTGGGCCGTATCAAGCAAACCGCGGCTGACCAGGCCAGCACGGACACCAGCTGTGCCCAGAACCTGTACGGCACCGGCAACAACTTCTGCTATGTCAGCCCGTTCATCAACAATGACTTCAACGCGACGCTCAAGATCAATGATCGCATGACCGTCTATGGCATTGTGAAGAACGTGTTCGACGCCAAGGCTCCGGTGGCTCCCGCCGCCTACTCCAGCGCGCCGAACTTCCTCACCACCTGGCACTATGCCGGTCTGGTGGGCCGCGAATTCCGCGCGGGCGTGAACATCAAGATGTAATCATCGCGTGGGTCGGGGGCCTTGGCCTCCGGCCTGCGGGTTGGAAAAAAGGCGCTGCCTTCCTGTGTGGAGGCGGCGCTTTTTTGTTTTGGGGGATGGTTTGCCGAGGCGGATTTAGTGGGTCAGGATAGAAAGCCTGCGGCGCGGATAGGAAAGAGCATTCCGCGCCGCAGGCTTTAAAACTTCTACGCAGCGTCCGGCGCAACGCTGACATTATCGGGATTGCAAAGGGCCCCCGCCCTTTGCCCGCCGGAGGCACCCTAAACCTTAATAGGGAAAGTCATCCTCCCCACATTCCCAATCCTCGCCCTCAGCCGCGTCCCGCGCGATCAGGAGTTCGAACAATAAAGCCCCCACCTCACCGTCCAACTCGCCATCGACGATACGCGGGCGGAAACGGCGCTGGAATGCAGCCACCGCGGCGCGCCCATCGGTGATGTCATAGCCAAAGCGTTCGAGGGACAGGTAGAACGCCCCCGGATTTTCATGCAGCAGCCGGATGCGCGGCTTGGGCGTAGGCAGGGCAAGACCATAGCGGGCCAGCAATTCCCATTCGAACAATTCGCCCGGGTCCTGCTTTCGCGCCGGGGCCACGTCGGAATGGCCCACCACGTTGGCCGGCTCTATATTATGCCGCGCCATGATGCTGGAGAGCAGCGGGATCAGCGATTCCATCTGCGCATCTGTAAAGGGGCGATAGCCGAATTCGTGGCCGGGATTGACGATCTCGATGCCGATGCTGGCCGAATTCACGTCGGTGATGCCGCGCCAATAGGAACGCCCGGCATGCCATGCCCGTTTTTCCTCGGGCACAAGGCGGATGATGGTGCCATCCTCATCGATCAGATAATGCGCCGACACTTCGGCGGCCGGATCACACAGGCGGTCAAGAGCCTCCTGCATGGTCTGCATGCCGGTATAATGCAGCACGACCATGCTGATCGGCAATTTGCGTTCATTGCAATTGGGCGAGAGGCATTCGCGGTGGACCAATTCGCTCATGCCTTAATTCTCCCCATTTCCAATATCATCAGCCGACAGGGATCACCGCGCCCATCACCAGCGCTTCATCGCTCAGCGCATATTGGATATTGCCGCCCAGGCCGGTAGCCATCACCTGCAACATGGCCGCAGGGGCCGTCTTGCTCGACAGATCGCCCGGTTCAAGCCGCCCTTCGAGCGCCAGACCGATGGCAGGATCAAAGGCGATGCGCGGGCCAGCGGCGCGCACCACCAATTCGGCCGCGCCCTCGCGCACTTCGGCGGCGATATCGATCGTGCCGCCGCGCACCAGACCGTCAATCGCGATCAGGGCAAAGTTGAGCAGCGTCTTGACCGCCGATTTGGGCAACATGTCATTGCCCAGCGCGAAATTCACGCTGACGCGATCCTTGCCATAAAGCAAAGCCTCGATCAGCGCGCGCGGTTCGGCCACGGGAATCATATCGCCAAAACCGCCCGCCGCGCCAAAGGCCAAACGATAGAATTTCAGCTTGTTCGCGCTGGTACGGGCCGATTGTTCCAGCAATTCAAAGCAACGCTCGCGCATCGCCGGATCTTTTTCCTCGGCCAGCAATTCAAGACCGTTCGACAGCGCGCCCACCGGGCTGAGCATATCATGGCACAGGCGCGAACACAGAAGGCTGGCAAGTTCGAGGGCAATGGCACGGTCGATCGTATCGGACATTTTCTACTTTTTCCCGGATGGCGCCCGATGATGACCCGGATGTAACAGGGCGCCGTTACGCATCCCTTAACTCTCATCTTCGCGCGTGGAAAGCACTTCAAAGCCATTGGCCCCATCGCGCCACCAACTGACCGTTTCTCCACCACAAATTGCCCAGACGCGTCCGTCATGCGCGGCCATGGCGGCATCCGTCGCGCTGGGTAGGGATTCGCCCGTGGGGTGCGAGTGATAATAGCCGATGACCTGTTGCCCGCCGCATCGTTGATGGCGCAAGGCGGCAATCAAAGCCTGCGGATCGATCTCGAAATGGCGCGCAGGATCGGGCGCGACATTGGCGCAAGGGCGGATTTCCGCCACCCGCCCCCCATGGCCCAGCAACAGGCCGCAGGCCTCTAAGGGGTGGGTCTTGGCCGCCTCTCCACAGATTGCGGCAACGATTCCTCTTGCCAAGTGAATTTCCATGCCCATTTGCAGCAGAATGAGCATGGGGGAAAGCATCGTACAAGGGACAATTTCAAGCGGCGGCCGTCTGGACCGCGCGCTGGCAGAGAGTTGTCCGCCCGACGCAGCCTTGTCGCGAGAGCGAATCAAGGCGCTGATCGGGGAAGGCAGAGTGACCGTCGACGGCCGCCCCGTATCGCAAACATCGATGAAGGTCGCGCCCGGCGCACGCTTTACCATTACCCTGCCCGAAGTGGCCACGCTGGATGCGGTGGCGCAGGATATTCCCCTGGTCGTCGTTTATGAGGACGAATATCTGATCGTGGTGGACAAGCCCGCAGGCTTTGTCGTCCATCCGGCGGCGGGCAATCCCGATGGCACATTGGTCAATGCGCTGCTGCATCATTGCAAGGGGCAATTGTCGGGCATCGGCGGCGTGGCCCGCCCCGGCATCGTCCATCGCATCGACAAGGACACATCGGGCCTGTTGGTCGTGGCCAAAACGAATTTGGCGCATGAAGGGCTGGCCCGACAATTTGCCGACCATTCGATTGAACGCGCCTATCTGGCCCTGACACAGGGCATTCCCAATCCGCCGCGCGGCACGTTGCGCGGCGTCATCGCGCGCCACCCCACCGACCGCAAGCGTATGGCCCTGATGCCCGAAATCCTGATCAAACCGGGCGGCGAAACCATTGAGGGCGATGACGCAAGCCCAAGGCGCGGCAAACATGCCGTCACCCATTACCGCGTTCTCGAGTCGCTGGATCGGGCGGCCCTGGTCGAATGCCGGCTCGAAACCGGGCGCACGCATCAGGTGCGCGTGCATATGTCATCCATCGGCAACGCGCTTTTGGGTGATCCCGTGTACGCCCGATCACAGAAATCGCAAAAACCAATCCTGGCAGAGCTTGGCTTTGCGCGTCAGGCATTGCATGCTGCTGTTCTCGGTTTCCTACACCCGGTTACTGGTGAAACACTACGCTTTACCAGCGAATTGCCCGCCGACATGCGGGAACTCTCTGACCGGTTGGGCAGTTGTCTAGCTGACCAGCCGGTATCTTCCCTGCTTTCCGGTGCCATTGGGCCGGGGGGCAAGGAAGGCTCACCGTGGCCGCCGCCGAGGGATGCCTGTTAAGGGTCCGTCAATGCGCGTGCTGACAAAGTTGAAGGACGATGACTGCTATGACTCAGGACAGCAACTTGCCCGCCATGCCGGCACTCCCCTCTGGTGAGGACGGGCTCAACCGCTATATGGCGCAGATCCGCAAGTTCCCCGTATTGACGGCGGAGCAGGAATACATGTTGGCCAAGCGCTATGCCGAGCATCAGGACCCCGATGCCGCGCGTCAGCTTGTCACCAGCCACCTGCGTCTGGTCGCCAAGATTGCGATGGGTTATCGCGGATACGGCCTGCCGATGAGCGAGCTGATCTCCGAAGGCAACATCGGCCTGATGCAGGGCGTCAAGAAATTCGAACCCGACCGGGGTTTCCGTCTGGCCACCTATGCCATGTGGTGGATCAAGGCCAGCATGCAGGAATTCATCCTGCGTTCGTGGTCTTTGGTCAAGATGGGCACGACGGCCGCACAGAAAAAGCTGTTCTTCAACTTGCGCCGCATGAAGAAGAACATCGACGCTTTTGAAGACACCGACCTTCATCCCGACGATGTAAAGAAGATCGCGACCGACCTTGGCGTGTCCGAGGCCGAAGTGGTCAATATGAACCGCCGGATGATGATGGGCGGGGACGCTTCGCTCAACGTTTCCTTTAACGAGGAAGGCGAAGGGCAATGGCAAGACCTGCTGGCCGATCAGGGGCCGTTGCAGGATGAAACCGTCGCCAATGCCGAAGAGGCCCAATGGCGCCACGCGCTGTTGGCCGAGGCGATGGAAAGCCTGAACGAACGTGAGCGTGCGATCCTGTTCGAACGCCGTCTGACCGATGATCCCAAGACGTTGGAAGAATTGAGCCAGACCTATAATGTCAGCCGCGAACGTGTGCGCCAGATCGAGGTGCGCGCCTTTGAAAAGCTGCAAAAGGCGATGCAGACCATCGCGCGCGAAAGAATGCTGGTCGCAGCAGCCTAAATTCGATTGGGGCGGACAGACCTCTGCCCCAATTTCGACGGCCTACCCTTTGCGCGGCCATTTAGGGCACCTGCGCTCACGGTCAAAACATGCCCCCTTATTATGCCGCTTTGTCACGGGCCGCGGGGCATGCTTTGCCTGCCTGCTTGGCGACGTTCAAAGCCTTTGTTTTCGTCAAACCTTTGGTCGCGCTACTTGCTCATTTTACCGAATCCATAATTCATACTGTATCCGCACTGGGTGAAAGCGCTTAGAACATTAGGCATTTATTATACTAGATTGCCAAAATGCTTTGCAATTTATTAGGACAATTACCTGCATTAAGGATCCTTAATGGTTGATGCGTGCGCGCGTGGCACGCGTAAAACACGGACAAGGATACACCCATGGCTATCGAGCCCCCCCCCTCGCATGGCGAAACCATTCATGATGATTCCCCGGCATCGGGCCTTTACGGCCTGATCGGCGGGTCGAGCGCGATGCGCGAGGTCTATTCCCAGATCAAATATCTGGGCTCCAGCCGGGCCAATGTCTTTATCATGGGCGAAAACGGGACCGGCAAACACGCCTGCGCCGAAGCGATCCATCGCGCATCGCCACGTTCATCGGCCCCCTTTGTCACGGTGTCCTGCCACGCGATGGCGCCCGAACAGATCGAGCGGCACATTTTTGGCGACCCTGCTGCCGATGTTACTGCGTCAAGCGGACCCTGCGCCCTGCGGGCGGCCGACCGCGGCACCTTGTTTCTTGATGAAGTAGGCGCGCTGCCCCTCGCCCTGCAAAGCCGCCTGCTGCGTTTCCTGCAAAGCGGGATGGTCGGGCGCACGCTGGTCGACGTCCGCCTGATCTGTTCCAGCAGCCGCCCCATGCTGCCGGCACTGGCCTCCGGCGAATTTCGTGAGGATCTCTATTACCGCTTGGCGGTCGTCCCCCTCGAATTGCCCCCTCTGCGCAATCGCGGCGGCGATATCGAGGCGCTGGCGCAGAGTTTCCTGCGCCGCTTTGCCCGTGAACAAGGTAAGAAATTCAATGCGCTTGGCCCGGACCACATTGCTGCGCTCGAAGCCTATTCGTGGCCGGGCAATCTGCATGAGCTGCAAAATGTGATCCGCCGCGCCGCCCTTTTGTTCGATGGACCGGAATTGCCTCTGCGCGCTCTGCCCGCTGTGCCGCCGACGCCTGTGGGCCAAACGCCCCAGGCCGTTGAACCCGGCACAGAAGCGCCCGCCTTTGCCGCCACCGATCATGAAATGCTCTACAAGGCGCTGGCGGGGCTGACGCTGGATCAAATCGAAAAGCTGGCAATCGAAGGGGCGATTCAGGCCGCGCATGGCAGCCTTCCGGGCGCCGCGCGCATTCTGGGGGTCAGCCCCTCGACGCTTTATCGCAAGCGCGAACGCTGGAACGAGGCCCAGCGTTCGGCCTGATTTCGGCGGGGCTTACCAGTCCCCGCCATTATCGTCCGAGGAATCCCAGGAACTGTCGTCGGAAATGCCAAAGTCACTGCCGCCCATGTCCTGATTGGTGTTGCCCGAACCCCAACCGGTATTTTCATCGCGCACGGCGCGGCGCGTTTCATCCTTGTGATCGCCAAACATGCCGTCGATGATTTTCTCACCCGCGGCAAAACCCGCACCGGCCGCCGCGCCCGTGGCCAGACCGCCAAGGATCGACGAACCCATGCCGCCGCCCTGCTGCGGAGGATAGCCGCCGTAACCCTGACCACCGAAACCGGGACCACCGAAACCGGGGCCACCCTGGGGGCCATAGCCCATCGGGCCGACATTGGGGTTATACCCCCCGCCCATGGACGCGTTATAGGCCTCTGCCTGACGGCTGCGACGACGGAAAAAGGCCAGCACGCCAAAGACCAGCGCGCCGATCAGCACGATGCCAACCCACGAAATCCCGCGCGATTGCGCCGGGCGCGGGGCCTCAGTCGTGGTGACGGCGCCGTTTCCCACCGACCCGCCGTTCAACTGGGCCTTGAGAGCGGCCACCGATTGCGGCTGAATACCCGGCAATCCCGGCGCCAGCTTTTCAGCCGCCGCCAATTGGGTGCGGGCGTCGGCAATGCGGCCCTGCTTGGCCATCAATTCGGCCTGAACGTAATGGGCCTTGGCGCTGTTGGGGTGGGCCTTCAACACCTCGTCCATCATGGTGACGGCCTTGTCCACCTGTCCGGCGCGGGCGGTGGCATAGACATCGCGCACGCTGGGTTCGGCGGCCAGAACAGGCGCTGAAACCATCATCAAGGCCAGAGGGGCCAACAGCCACAGGCCAGACTTTTTCATCTTTCTCACTCCATAAAGCGCAAGGAGCGCCGTCACGTGATCTGGTGAGACTTATGACTTTTGCAAGATGAACAGGTGCTGTGTGGCGGCAAGCGCCTGTGCGACCACCGCATCGCGCGATCCATTCGCCGCAATTCTGCGCCAAGCCGACAGGTCGCCGCAATCATAGGTCATTTGCCGCGCCACCACGCCCGCATCCGCGTCCGACGCATCGCCGCGCCGCGCATCGACCCTTTGCTGCATCACCGCCCCATCGGCCTCCAGCCACAGGCCAAGGAAAGGGACATTCGCCTTGCGCGCCATATCTTCGATGGCGGCCCTTTCGTCGGGCGCAGCGAAAACGGCATCGACCACCACCGGCCATCCCCTTTCCAGCATGACATGGGCACGATCCGTCATCGCGGCATAGACCTGCGCGCTGGCCTCGCGCGTATAGGATTGGGGGGAAAGGCGCGTTTCGGGCGCGACCCCGGCAAAAACCTTGCGCATGACATCCGAACGCAGCCAACGCGCGCCCGGCGCCGCGCCCATTTTCGGCGCAAGGGCGCCCGCCAGTGTCGATTTCCCCGTTCCCGACAATCCCCCCACCGCAATCAAGGCCGGTGCGGCGGGCGTCAGGAATTGCAGCGCCGCATCGAGATAGGCCCGCGCCTCCCCGGCCTTTTCCTCGCGCGCCGCCCCCGCCATCCGTGCGGCCGTCGCCCCGCCGACATGGGCGCGGATCGCCGCCCGCACCGACATGAACAGCGGCAAGGCAGGCCAGCCATCCTCCTCCCCCACGCGGTCGGCATAGCGGTTGGCGATCAGATTGGCCGCCCCGACATGCCCCTTTTGCCACAGATCCATCAACAGAAAGGCCAGATCATACAGCAGATCCGTCGTAGCCAGTTCCGCGCTGAATTCGAGGCAGTCAAAGGCAACCGGACGCCCTTGCCACAAACAGATATTGGCCAGATGAAGGTCGCCATGGCCGTGGCGCACTTTGCCTTGCCGCGCGCGCTGGTCGAGCAGGCCGGCGACCTTTTCCAGCTCGTGCAACGTGGCCTCCTGCAACCGCGCAACATCGGCGGCGGGGAGCAATCCAGTCGGGACCGCCGCAAACGAACGCTCATTGCCCATGATCACATCGCGCATCCGCCCCGCGCCATCAGTAACAGGCATGATTTCCGCCCGCGCATGAAACTCCGCTACCCCATCGGCCAGCGCATGGAGCAAGGTTTGGGTCAGTTCTCCCCGCTCGGCCACATGGGTCAACAAGTCCGTTGCGGGAAAGCGGCGCATCACCACCACCCAGTCGACCACATCGCCAACATCCCAGTTCAGCGCGCCATCCGTCCCGGCGCGAATGGAGCGAACATCAAGATAGAGATCGGGCGCGGTCCGCCGGTTCAGCGTCAATTCGGCGCGGCAAGCATCCTCTCGCGCCGCCAGCGATGCGAAATTGAGATAGCCCAGATCCACCGCCCGCTTGAGCTTGAAAACATGATCGCCCGCCAGAAAGATCATCGCGCCATGCGTGTCGATCCTTTCCACACCATCGCCCTGCGCCTGTAAAAAGGCGACCGTCGCGCTCTGATCCTGTTCACCGGGCATGGATGCGCCTTTATGCTGTATGGCCAGACTTTTGCATAGCATATCGCGCCGCGACATGCGCCTCATCAACAAGGCTGGCTGGATCAGGTCCATGGGCGGTGCTATGGGATGATCCTGATCGCGCCAAAGCCAGGGAAATCGCATGAACCAGACCGGTGCCCTTGACGCCATGAAGGATGCCGCCAAGCCTGATGCAGCGCTCGATCCCGCGCCCGAAGAAATTGAAATCAAATTGGCCGCCAGCGCGAAGATGCTGGAACAATTGCGGCACCACCCAGCGTTGGCCGGGGCGGGAAAATGTGACAGCCTGCGCACCACCTATTTCGACACGGCCGATGGTGCGCTGGCCGCGGGCAAAGCCAGTTTGCGGGTGCGCCGCCGGGCCAAGGGTTGCGAACAGACGTTAAAGATCGCGCTGGGCCGCAAAGGCCAGATGCAGCGCAGCGAATGGAACCAGCCGCTTGACGCCAAGGCGGAAACGCCCGACCCATCCGCCTTTCCCACCCCCGCCGCCAAGGCATTGGAGCAGATGCGCAAAGGCTCCGGCCTGATGCCCTATGCCGAATTGGCGGTCGAGCGCGAAACAAGGCTGCTGCATCGCGGCAAGGCCGTGATCGAGGTGGCCTTTGACACAGGTGAAATCCGCGCTGGCGGGACAACGCCCCAACCCATTGCCGAACTGGAACTGGAATTGTGCGAAGGGCGGCTGGCCGATCTTTTGCATCTGGCGCTGGAAATGCCGCTGGGGCCGGAACTGGGCTGGTCGATCAGCACCAAGGCGCACCGGGCGCAGGCTTTGGCCAAGGGCAGCGGGCCGCAGGCCGTCGCCGCCACCACGGTCGCCGTAACGCGCGGGATGAGCGCCGGGCGCGCCTTTCAGACGATAGGCTGGAACGCTCTGGTCCATGCGGTGGGCAATCTGGGGCTGGTCATCGCGCGCGGTGATCCGGCCGCGATCCATCAGCTGCGTGTGGCAATCCGGCGAATGCGGGCGGCCTTGTCCCTGTTTGGCCGCGACCTTTTGGCACAGGATGATCAGGCCAAGGCCCTGCGCAAGGAATTGCATGAGGTGGCGCTGTTGCTGTCGCCTGCCCGTGACCTCCATGTGCTGGCGCGCGGGATGGGCGAACCGCCCCATGCGCTGCTGCGTGCCGAGGCCGTGGCAACCGCGCGGGCGCAACAAGCGCTGAGCGAGCATCGTTTTCAAAGCCTGTGGCTGCGTTTTGCGCTGTGGCTCGAGGTGGGCGCCTATCTCAATTCTCCCATGGCCGGGGCGGCGGTCGAACCTTTGGCCGCCAGCATGATCGAACATCAGCGCAAGGCCATTCGCGGCGCCCGCAAACACCTGTCACACATGAGCGATGGCGCGCTGCACGATCTGCGCAAGGACGTGAAGAAGCTGCGCTACTCGGCCAGTTTTTTTCAACCGCTGGATAAAAGCCGTGTCGCGCGGGCGCATCAGGAAGCCTTGGAACAGGTTCAGGACGCATTGGGCGATATTCAGGATACGGCCAGCGCGGTGCAGGCCGGTCCCAAAATCGCACGCCTGCTCGACCTTTCCCGGCGTGAGGCGGTGCTCCTTCAGGCCCAACTCGACGCGGGGTTGGGCCTGTCAAGCCATGGGCGCGATGCGGCGCTGGAACGCGCACGCGAAGGGTTGGAGCGGGAAAAGGCCTGTGCCGGCTGGTGGAAAGCGCTCTAGGGGGCTTGTCGCGCATCATGGCCTGACGCAAGACGGCGCAGAGGTATTACGATGAACCAGTCCAACCTGCGCCTGAAAATTTCGGTCCGCGTGATGTGCGGCGATGAAATCGCCATGGGTCCGGGCAAGGCCGACCTGCTGGAGGCCATCGATGCCACCGGGTCGATTTCCGCCGCCGGGCGCAAGATGGATATGAGCTATCGCCGGGCGTGGCTGCTGGTCGATGCGATGAACCGATGCTGGGCGCAGCCCTTGGTTGAAACCATGCCCAATGGCGCGGCCCGTTCCGGCGCAAGGTTGAGCGAGGCGGGGCGCAAGGTTCTGGACGCCTATCGCGCGGTGCAAAAAGGCGCCGCGATGGTCGAGGGCGGCGCACAGTGGAAGGTGTTGCAGGCGGCCCTCCTGCCCATCCCGCGTGAACACCAATAGCGCCCGCTTGTGTCTGGCAAGGTTTGCAGGCTAAAACAAGGTTCGGATCAGAGCCTCATGAGACATGGCAAATTGGCTATTGTTTCATTTTAATGACAAGGATAGTACCCATTCGTCAGATCGCCAGCCTGCCCTATCGACGCGTTGGTGATTCGCTCGACGCACCTGTTGAGGTACTTATGGTTACTTCGCGGGGCACCGGGCGTTGGGTTTTGCCCAAAGGCAATGCGATGAAGGGTCTGTCCGCCCATGCCGCCGCAGCGCAGGAAGCGTTTGAGGAAGCAGGGCTGGAAGGCGCGATTTGCCCAGTTCCTCTGGGCGATTACCGGTATCGCAAACAGTTAAAGTCGGGTGCCTCACTCCTTGTGGATGTGAGGGTTTTTCCGTTGGCCGTCACAACCGAACTTGACGAATGGCCCGAAGCAGGGCAGCGGACACGGCAATGGTTCCCGCTTTCCGAAGCGGCGGGCCTTGTTGATGAGCCAGAACTGCGCGCGCTGATGGTCCGGTTTCGGCCATCCGACTTTGCCGATTCGTCCGGCAAGCCAATCGTGGGCCGCAGTCTGGCACTGATGAGGGAAACTGTTCGAATGTTTCACTGGTTTCAGGCGCTGCTCCCCAAGCAGGGCAACTTCTTCGCGCTGTTTGAAGCCCATGTTGCCACGCTGACCGCTGGCAGCGACGCTCTGGCCCGCCTGCTTCAGGGCGGCGCCGGCATGAACCAACATATCCGCGAGATTGTCGAGCGCGAAGAAGAAGCCGACAATATCACGCGCGACGTGCTGACCACGGTACGCAAGACGTTCCTGACGCCTTTCGACCGCAGCGCGATCACCAGCCTGATCAGTTCGATGGACGATTCGATCGACCAGATGCAGCAGACCGCCGGCGCGGTCAGCCTGTATGAAGTGACCGAGTTCGAGCAGGAAATGCGCGACATGGCCGCCATCATCGTCGATTGCTCGCGCCTTCTGGCCGAAGCCATGCCGCTGCTGCGCAATGTCCACGCCAATGCGGCGCGCCTGCATGAGCTGACCGGGCGTATCGTGCAGATGGAAGGCCAGTCGGACGAAATCCATGCCAAGGGCCTGAAAAAGACCTTCAAGCAGCATGGCCAGAGCGCCCCGCTGACCTTCTTCATCCAGCGCGAAATCTACATTCACCTGGAAAAGGTGGTGGACCGTTTCGAGGACGTCGCCAACGAGATCGACGGTCTCGTGATCGACCACGCCTAAGATCACTGGCCCAAGGAGGCTGATACATCATGGACCATGTGATCGTGGCCATGCCCTTGATCATCGCCCTTGTGGCGCTGGCGCTGGCATTCGACTTTATCAACGGCCTGCATGACGCGGCCAATTCCATCGCCACGGTGGTGTCGACGAAACTGTTGACGCCGGTGCAGGCGGTGCTGTTTGCCGCCTTCTTCAACTTTGCCGCCTATTGGTTCTTTGGCCTCAAGGTCGCCGAAACCGTAGGCAAAGGCATCATCGACAAGGATGTGGTGACGCCGCATGTCATCTTCGGCGCCTTGGTGGGCGCGATGGCGTGGAACGTGTTCACCTGGATCAAGGGTATTCCGTCTTCGTCCAGCCACGCGCTGGTCGGCGGTCTGGTGGGTTCCGGCGTGATGCATGCGGGCACCAATGCGGTCGTGTGGGCCGGGATCATCAAGACCACCTCCTTCATCGCTCTGGCGCCTTTGCTGGGGATGATGGCGGCAATGACGTTGATGATGATCACCTCGTGGATCTTCATGAAGGCCACCGCCAAGAGCGCGGAAGGCGTCTTCAAGAAACTCCATCTGGTGTCGGCCGCGGCCTATTCACTGGGCCACGGCGCCAATGACGCGCAAAAGACCATGGGTATCATCAGCGTGCTGCTCTATTCACAGGGTATGCTCGAAGGTGGCTTCCACGTTCCGGGCTGGGTCGTGATCGGCTGCTATGTCGCCATGGGTCTGGGCACGCTGTCGGGCGGGTGGAAAATCATCGAAACCATGGGCAGCCGCATCACCAAGCTGTCGCATCATCAGGGCTTCTGCGCCTCGATGGGCGGTTCGCTGCTGCTGTTTGGCGCCACGGCTTTCGGTATTCCGGTTTCCACCACCCACACGATCACCGGCTGCATCATGGGCGTCGGCGCCGCCAAGCGCACCAGCGCGGTCCGCTGGGGCGTGGCGCAGCGTCTGGTTGTGGCATGGCTGGTGACCATTCCGGCGGCCGCGATCGTCGGTGCGGTGTTCTATCAGGTGGCTGTGTTGATCGATCACGCGTTTTAAGGGGTAAGGGATGATGCGAGGGTCTAGACCCTCGCGCTCCCGATACTGTCATTGTTGCGTGATGGGTTCGGCGGAATCTGATCTGCGCAGCGTTCAAATTTAAAAGCCTGCGGCGCTTTGGGGCTAGGCCTCTCCGCGCCGCAGGCTTTCATTTTATCGGCACAACGCACGCAAACCATGCGCCACTCAATAACGGGATTGCAAAGGGCCCCCGCCCTTTGCCCGCCGGAGGCAAATTCTAGCTCTTCTTCTCCCCCGGATAATTCAACCGCAACGACACCGGCGCATGACACTGTCGAATGGCATCGGACACATGCTTTGCGCGGGCGGCGGTCAGAGAGCCGGAGACCATCGGATGCGCCCGCTCGCGGGTCACTTCTTCGGCGGTAAAGGGCTGTGTCCCGACCGGCGCGCTATGTTCGCCCACGACAAAGATCATGTAATTGAGCATGTCGGCCAATTCAGCATTATCCGTGATCCGGCTATGCGCGATATTGGGCAGGCGGATGAGATAGGCGCGCGAGGCAGGCGTACACATCAGCCACCCCACCCTGCCCCGCAATTCGGGCAGAGCAGCAGGCGCTGAACGCCCATCCGGCCCATGGCAACCGCCACAATGTTCAACAAAATCAGACCGCGCCAGTTCCGGATCGCTGATCCCTCTGGCCGTGTCCGGCGTCGCCGCCACCGTCGCCGCCAAAACAGGCAGCGCCAGCAAGGAGCCAGCGCCGATCCATTTGACCATACTCACCCGCCCAATCCTCAAGCCGGGCCGACCATCACCGCCGTCGAGCAGTGATATTCCATGCTCTGCGTACCGAAACACCAGATGATGTTGTTGTTGAGTTGCGGCACGTAGAGCGGCGTTTCGCGATCCTGATTGTCGCACATGCACTGGGTGCACATCGGCTTGCCGCAGCAATCGCGATAGGCGATCATGTAGGCCTTGCCGTCCTCGGGATTGATACAGGTGCCAACCCACGACACCGGCGAGGATTCCGCCCCCGGCGGGCAGGTGTGGATACCACCGCCACAGCACGAACACAGCGCCCCGTCGATCGCGCAATAGCGCCAGTAATCGCATTTGGTGTCATCGACCGTTTGCGCTTTTCGGGCGAAATTGGTCTTGGCCTCCGGGCTGCGATCGGGCTTGGCGGCACCGGCGCGGCTGACGGGCAAGAGCGGGAAAGCAGGCGCCGCGACCAGCGCCGTGCCCAACCGGGCCAGCATACCCCGGCGCGACGTGCCGCCGGCAAAACGGCGCAGCAGCTTTTCGGCGGCGGCATCGGGATTGAACAGTTTCATCGGCAAACCCCCGTAGGAAGCTGAAAATCTAAAAAAAACGGCCTCAGCCAACGACCTTGAGCGAGGCGATGTAGTCCTGCACGCTCTTCACGCCCATTTCATGCGCGATGATCAGGCTTTCGAGATGCTCGCGGCTGTTGACCAGCCCCTTGGACAGAACCACGCCATCGGCATCCATCAACACCGCATAGGGCAGCTTGCCCACGGCGAAAGCCTGACCCACATCCGGGCCGTTGACGAAAGTATAAGCCTCAAGCCCCTGCTGCGCGATCAGCTTGCGCTGGACCGCCACATCATCGTCACCGATAAAGGCCAGATCGAGACGCTCATCCTTGGCAAAGCTCTTCGCCACAGGGATCAGCCCCTTGCACAGCGGGCACATGGCCGAAACGAACATCAACAGGCGCAGCGGCTTATCCTTGGCCGGGCCGCCGATGTGGACATGGCGGCCATTGATGTCATCGGCCTCGATCACCGGACTGCCCGAACCGACGGCGGGACCACCCGCCGTGGTCAGCGCGCCCGCCGGCGCCACCCGCATGTGCAAGACCCCCACCTGGCGCGCCAGCGCCAGCAGCGCCACCACCAGACCGGCGATAACCAGCCACGAAACAACCTGTGAAATGACCAGCGAAAGGATCATTCTCTTATCTCCGAGTGGGAAGCAAAGTGGCCGAAAGCGGGCTGGATTGCAGCGCCGCCAGTGCATTGAAAAGATGATAGCCCAACCAAACCGCCAGCGCCGCAACGATCACCGCCATCAGCGCCATGCCGCCGGGCAATTCCGCCCCCGACACCGCCAGAACCAGCAAAGGCAGAGCCAGCGCAATATTGCGAAACACCAGCAACCAGTTCAACGGCTGACGCAATTCGGCATGACCGCAACCGCAATCGATATGCCCGCGCCCGCGCCGCAGGTTCACCGCCATGGCCCAGCCAAAAAGGAGCAGGACTGCGCCCCCGACCAAATCTGCACCCCGGCCCAGAACCGGCATGACGGGCGACAGAAGCAACCCCAGACCAAGCGCCAACTCCGCCCAAGGCAACACCGCCGCAACCGGATTGACCAGTCCATCAGGCAGCAGGCGATAATTGGCCACCACGCCCGACAACAGGCGGCGATGGCGCCAATGGCTCAACCCGGCAAAGGTGAAGATCAGCCCCACCCCCAGAGCAAAGCCCAGCATCACCACCGACAGAAGCATGGCCGATGCCTGCATCAGGGCGCCTCCACCGTGCCGATAATGCCGCCGCCGATCTGGCCGATCTTTGGCCCCAGCGTCCAGGTGGACAGGTCGAGGATATAGCCATCATTGCGCATGGTGTTGATGAACAGCTTGGGCTTGTCGCCCTGCGTCACAGCGATATTGTCGATGTGATCTTCCAGCGGGAAACGCTTGACCACCTTCTTCGTGGACAAATCGACGTCCCAGATTTCCTCGCCCGGATCCTTCTGCGTCCAGAATTCGCCCATATGCATCAGCACATAAAGGTGGTTGCTGGCATGATGCCACGCGGTCAGCTGACGCCCGCCGGGCAGCCAGTTCACGTCAAGCGGCTTGGTATCGCCCGGACGCAGGCCGGCGGCGGCCTGAATGGAAAAGGGTGCGGCGATTTCCGGCTTCAGACCGATTTTCGCGGTATAGATCAGGCCGGTATAGCTGATGAACACAGCTTCCTTGCGCTTGATCGAGTAATTGAAGGCGTCAAACACCGGATCATTGGTGGCGTGAAAAAACGGCGCGCTGCGGGTGATCTCCGCCTTGCCCCCGCTCAGGTTAAGCGAGGCGAGCGAACCATCCGAGCAGACCGACACCAGTCCTTCGGGGATCGGCATCAGCCCGGCACAGCCCGGCAATTCCACATTGCGCGAAAACTTGCGCTTGACCAGATCGACGATGTTGACCGAAGCCGCCGGGGTCAGGTTGAAGATATAGGCGCTCTTGCCATCTTCGGAGAGCGCGAAATTGTTGACCTGCGCGCCAATGATCAGGCGGCCCGGAAAGGTCACTTCGGTCTGAAGCTTGAGGCTGTTGGCATCATAGATGGTCAACAGATCCTGACGCGTCCCGCGATTGCCCTTGGACCAGATGGTTTCGGACACGTAATAGAACTTGCCCGCCGGATCGATGGCCATGTCAGAGGAACGGCTGGTATCGACCATGCCCACCATCTTGCCGGTGGTGCTGTCCACGATCTGCGTGCCTGCGCTGTCAAACCCGCCGCGTACATAGAACCATTTCGGGCTGGGCGCGGGCAACGTGGCGACCGTGGCGGTTTCCGGCTCGGTCGGAACAGCCGCAGGCGCGACGCCTGCCGCCCCGATGGCCAGCCCCGCACCGGCCATCAGCAGACAGGCCGCGCGAAGGGCGAAAGCTTGCGAAGTTTGGCGAGACATCTGGCCGTAACCCTCCTTGAAAGTAATCTGTTTGCGGCGGAAACTGGCGGGCATCGCAATGTGTTCTGCCCCGCGCCTATCCCCCCGAAGATGCATCAGACTCGCAAAGGTTGGACGAGCGTCAAAATTTAATCAAGCCCCTTATCGCGCGCAAATGACACGAAACGCGCCGATTCAGAGCGAGGCCCTGCCCAATGCGCATAATGGCGTAAACCACCCGCTTCCTTTGCCCCCGGCCAGACCCATGCCACGATCACGGCCAGAACACCGGCCACCACCGCAAACCCTGCGCCCAACAACAATCCACCGTCCGGCAAGACCCACAACATGCCCGACCCCAGCGCCGGCCCTGCGCTCATCCCCAGATTATGGGTCGCCGCGACAAAGACGCGAAACCTTGGGTCCAGTCCCAGCGCACTGGCCAATCCCGAGCATCGGATGATGATCGCCGTCGATCCGATATTGAGCAAGACCATGGCCAGCACAAAACCCAAAGCGTCCCCCGGCCGGGTCAGGAACAGCGGCGCCAGCAAAGCCGCCCCCACCAGACAGGCCGTCACCGGCAAGGGCACCCGCAAACGCTCGCGCATGACCGCAATCGCCGTTGCCGCGCCAACCAGCGAGCCGATAGCCACCGCCCGCCCGATCAGCCCTTCGCTGTGCCCCGCCTGAACCGCCAAGGCGCCTGACAGGCTCCACACCATCATCGTCGCGCAAATGAACCAGAAATTGGCCCATGCCAAAGCCCAGCCCGCACGCGGCGTGGTGTCGCCTTGCGCCATAGACCTGACTTTCACCGCGCCTTCATCGGGCGCCACGCTCAAGGCCAGAACCGCGCCCAGAGGCACCAGCGCCAGAAAGGCCAAAGCCGCCCCCGCGCCCATCCGCCCCGCCATTTCCGGCAGGACCAGCGACAGCAATGTGGCCAGCATCAATTGCACCAACAATACGATTGCATAGGCACCCGTTGGCCGCCGGGACGCAAAGCCGCCCATCGCGCGGGCATAAACCGCCCCCATGCCCAACCCATACATCGCGCGCAGCGCCAGAACGCCCGGCAGGCCCAAGGCAAGTGGCGACAGAAACGCCGCCATCATCGCCCCCAGCGCCAGCACGATCACCGCGCGCATCGGCAGCCTTGGCCCCAGCCACCAAACACATAGCGCCGCGATGGCCGAAGCGGTCTGGGTCATGCCCACAACCCAACCGTGATGCCCCGTGTCCAATCCCGTGGCCGAGGAAAGCAGCGTCAGGAAAACCGGATCAATCGCAGGCTGCACACAGCCAAGAACCGCGGCCACCGGCAAGGCGCAACCGCGCGCCCATCGCCAGCCCACTTGTGGCGCAACCCGATTTCCAAGCATGAGTCCCAAACGCATGGCAAACCCCCTTTGCCCACCGCGAACAATCGCAACGGGCTGGTTCCTGCGTTGGAAGGCGCCGACGGATCAGGCCGTCTGGCTTGTTATCCCGGCAATCTCTGCCGAAGTGATCGTTTTGGCAAGTGAAACAAGCGCATGGGCGGCAATTGACGTATAGGCCACCATCCGGTCGGCCCAAGGCTTTTCAAAACCAAGGAAAGGTGTCGAACCTTCCATGCTGGCGCTGATATAGATGGCAACGGTGCGCACCTCATCCTCGGACAGGGCCGGGTTCAGAACGGCGACATATTCGCCAATGAAATCATGCACCCGTTGATAGAACCCGCGCACGCGGTCGGCGATGAATTCATTGTGATTGGCCAGCGCCCACAGCTCGGTAAACAGGCGCGTGGTGCGCTTGCCTGCAATGTCCTCCAGACAGATCACGATCAGCAGACGCAACCGCTCTTCCGTGGTCAGATCGGGTTGGCGGACGCGATCCTCCAACACCTTTTCATAATTGGCCAGCAATTCATCCAGCAACACCTGAACCAGCATTTCCTTGCGCGGAAAATGATAGGAGACGTTGCCCACCTTCATCCCGCAGGCCGCGGCAATGCGCCGAATCGTGAAAGCCGCCGCACCCTCATCGATCAACACCGAAAGAGCCGCCTTCAGGATCGCATCCACCGTCTCGGTCCCGCGCGAATAGGTGCCGGGGCGCGCGGTGCTGACGATGTCTTCCGATAGATCCATGGGGCTTCCTTCTCCTGGCGGCGCCATGCCACCGGCTTGCACATGATGCAACCTTCACAGCCACCCGGCTTGACGAAATCTTGAAGCACGTCCAGTATCACCGCAAGGGGAGAGGCGCAGGTTTTGTTGCGCGGCGTTCTTTCGCCTGCCTGACCCGCAGAACCGTGCGCGATGCGCCCGGCCCGCAACCGACGTAAGCCCAAGCTGGAGCCTTGAACCGTGAGCCAAGGAAAATACGCCCTGACCATCAACCGCAAGCCGGTGAGCGTGGCCGCCGATGCGGACAAGCCGCTGCTTTGGGTGCTGCGCGAAGAATTGAAGATGCCGGGAACCAAATTCGGCTGCGGTCAGGGGCTTTGCGGGGCCTGCACGGTCCTGCTCGACGGTCAGGCGGTGCGTTCGTGCCAGACGCCGATTTCGGCGGCGGCGGGCCATAAGATCACCACGATCGAAGGCGCCAGCGCCCTGCCCCAAGGCGCCAAACTGGTGCAGATGTGGCAGGAGATCGATGTGCCCCAATGCGGTTATTGTCAGGCGGGGCAGATCCTCTCGGCCACCGCGCTCTTGCTGGCCAACCCAAAGCCCAGTGATGAGGAGATCGATGCGGGCATGAATGGCAACCTGTGCCGCTGCGCAACTTATTTGCGCATCCGTCGCGCCATCAGGAAAGCGGCCGGAATGGCCGATGTGACGGGAGACGCCGCATGAGCGCCCCCACCATCAACCCGGCATTGGACCGCCGCGCCTTTATGGCCGCATCGCTGGTTGGCGCAGGCGCGCTGGCGTTCGAGGCGCATGTCGCGCTGGCCGATACGCCGGGGGCGGCTTTGGCGCAAACGCCGCTCAACGCCTTTATCCGCATCGGCGCGGATAATAAGGTGACCATCGGCGCCAAAAACCCGGAAATTGGTCAGGGTGTGCGCACCATGCTGCCCATGCTGATTGCCGAGGAACTCGATCTGGCGTGGGATCAGGTGGTGATCGAACCCACCCTTGCCAATGACAAGGTGTTTGGCGTGCAAAGCGCGGGCGGGTCGAATTCGACGCCCAACAACTGGCTGCCCATGCGGCAAGTCGGCGCAGCGGCGCGGGCGATGATCCTGAACGCGGCGGCCAAGGAATGGAGTGTCGAGGTTGGCACACTGACCACGGCGGCGGGTAAAGTCACCCATGCGGCATCGGGACGCAGCGCACCCTATGCCGCCTTTGCGCGCGGCGCGGCGGGCGAAACCGCGCCCGATCTGGCCAAGGTCGCGCTGAAAGATCCCTCGCGTTTTACCATCATCGGGCAATCCAAAGTCGGCGTGGACACGGTGGCCATCACGCGGGGCAAGCCCCTGTTCGGCATTGACGTCGATATGCCGGGCCTGCTGCATGGCGCGATTATCAAGGCCCCTGCCCATGGCGCCACCATCGCCACCCATGACGCCGGCGCTGCGCTGAAGCGTAAAGGCGTATTGGCGGTCATCCCGGTCAACAGCAATTCGGTGCCTCCCGGCAAATTCGACACGCTGGTTGTCGTCGCCGACAGTTGGTGGACCGCCAAGACCGCGCGCGATGCCGTCAAAGTGACGTGGGACGATGCAGCCCAAGTCGGCTTCTCAACCGAGGGTTACGACAAGGCCGCCGCCGCCGCCTTTATCGCCGGGCCGCAGGTGGCCCATGCCAAGAATGGCGATGCGGCCAAAGCCTTGGCAGACGCCGCCAAGACGGTCAGCGCCGACTACTCCTATCCCTTCCTTGCCCATGGCACGTTGGAGCCGCAAAATTGCACGGGCCGCTGGGTCGATGGCAAGCTGGAAATCTGGGCGCCCAGTCAGGCCCCCAACAATGGCCGCAATGATACCGCCGCCATGTTGGGCATGAAGGGCGAGGATATCACCATCCACCAGACGCGTATCGGCGGCGGATTTGGGCGACGGTTGCTCAATGACTATATGGTCATGGTGGGCCAAGTGGCCAAGGCCATGCCGGGCAAGCCGGTCAAGATCCTGTTCGACCGCACCGACGATCTGCGCAACGATTACTATCGCCCCGCAGGCTGGCACCGCTTTACCGCAGGGTTGGACGCCAAGGGCGATCTGGTGGCGTTCCGCGACCATTTCGTCAGCTTTGGCAAGGATGGGAAACCGATCCGCGCGGCGGAAATGAGCCCGTTCGAATTTCCGGTCAATGTTCTGGCCGATTCCGAAATCGGCGTCACCTATCTGCCCACCAATCTGGCGACGGGATGGCTACGCGCGCCGACATCCAACGCCATGGCCTTTGTCTATCAAAGCTTTATGGACGAAGTGGCCGAAGCCGCCTGGATTGATCTGCCCGAATTGATGCGCCGGACATTGGGCGCGCCGCGTGAATTGCCGGTCGTGCCGGGCCGCCCGATCATGCATTCGGGCCGCGCCCGCGCCGTTATCGATGGCGTGTGCAAAATGGCCAATTGGCAAGGCGGCAAACTGGCCCCCGGCGCCAAGGGTGAAAAGCGCGGGCGCGGCTTTGGCTTCTACTTCTGTCATCGCGGCTATTTTGCCGAAGTGGTCGATATCACCCTGACCGACGCCACCACCGTGCGCGTGGACAAGGTGTGGGCATGCGGCGACATTGGCAGCCAGATCATCAACCCGATCAACGCCCGTCATCAGGTTCAGGGTGCCGTCAACGAAGGCATCGGGCAAGCCTTGATCGAACAGAAGATCGAGCAAATCAAGGGCGTGGTTCAGGCCGAAAGCTTTGGCGACTTCCCCTTGATCCGCATGGAGCAGGCGCCCCGTGAAATTGCGGTCGAGTTCCTTAAAACCAATTATCCGCCAACGGGCCTTGGTGAACCTTCGCTGCCTCCGGTGATCCCGGCGCTGGCCAATGCGATCTATGCGGCAACGGGCAAGAGGTTGCGCGATTTGCCGCTGAAATTGACCTGAACTCCTTGAATTACAAAACGTAAAAGCCCGCCCCAAACGAAGCGTGAGGCGGGCTTTTTCTTGGGCTGTTCGGCATGGCTTGCGCCAAACTGCGTATCAGGAGAAAAGGCGCTTGAACGAATTTTGACACCCGTCCAATCTTTCCCCCGAAGCGGCGATTCATCGCGACAGTCTTTCAGCTTGCGAATTCCAGCTTGGGGGGAATTTTACGATATGGCCTTCCCGTCCGATCCCTCGGATAACGGCGCCACCGCGCCATCGACACCCGGCCTTTGGGCGCGTCGTCGCCTGGCCCTGCTGGGGCTGACCGCAACGGCTTTGGGCATGGCGGTTCTGCATGGCGCAGCCCCCGCCGTGGCACAGGCCGACGAACAGGCCGGTGAAAAGGAAGCGGGCATTCCCGTCACCGACAAGCTGGTCATCGACAAATGCGGCGCGTGCCACACCAATGACGGCAAGGGCAACCTGTCGCGCATTTCGTGGATGCGCACCACGCCCGAAGGGTGGGCACAGGCGATCCACCGCATGGTCAAGCTCAACGGTCTGGTCATCACCGCCGAGGACGCCAAAAAGGTCATCCGCTCGCTCTCGGCCAGCCATGGTCTGGCCCCGGACGAGGCAAAGCCGGTCATGTATCTGACCGAAAAGCGGGTGCTGGATGAAACCAACATTCCCAATGAAACTGTGCGTGCGGCCTGCGCCTCGTGCCACGCTTTTGCCCAGCCTTTGAGCTGGCGCCGGTCGGCCAATGAATGGAAGCTGCTTCAGGAATTCCACGTCGCGCTCTATTCGCAGGCCGAGGTGCAATATCGCCGCGGCGTCGACGAACATGGCATGCCGCAAGGTTACGGCGCACCGGCATCCAAGGGGCCGACGCCGGGCGAAGTCGCGCTGGAATATATGCGCAAGACCGCCCCGCTGCATTCGGCCGAATGGGCATCGTGGAGCGCGCGTATGCGCCCCGCCGCTCTGTCGGGCAAATGGCTGGTTTCCGCCGATCTGCCGGGCAAGGGTCGCTATGCCGGTTCCATGGTGATCGCGCCCAAAGGCGATGATTTCACCACCACGATCACGTTGAAATCTTTGAAGGATGGCTCGACCCTGACCCGCACGGGGACGGGCATCGTCTATTCGGGCTATTCATGGCGCGGCAAGTCCAAGGGCACGGGCGACATGACCGCCCCGGACGCTCCGGCGCATGAAGCCCGCGAAACCATGTGGTTCGCCCCCGATCAGAAGTCGGCCGCCGGTCGTTGGTATTGGGGCGCGTATGAAGAGTTCGGCTTTGACGTCAAACTGACCCGCGCCACCGCCGAACCAACCATCGCCAGCGTCACGCCCGACGCGGTCAAGGTGGGCACGGCGGGCGCCGAATTGCACATCATCGGCGACAAACTGCCCACCAAGCTGGCCCTGTCGGACATCACGCTGGGCAAGGGCGTCGTGGCGAAAAAGATCGTGTCGGCCAGCGCCGATGAGATCGTGCTGAGCGTCGATGTCGCATCCGATGCCACCGTGGGCGCGCATGACGTGGCCATTGGCGGCGCGGTGCTGGAAAAGGCGCTGCCGATCTATAAAAAGGTCGATTACATCAAGGTCACGCCGGAAACCTCATTGGCGCGTCTGGGTGGCAGCGAGAAGCACCCCAAGGGATACCTGCAATTCGAAGCCATTGGTTATGACAAGGGCGCCGACGGCAAGGCAGGCACCGCCGATGACGTGGCGATCGGGCCGATCGACGCCAGTTTCTCGATGGGTGAATTCCCCTCGGTCTATTACGATGATGACGTGAATTTCGTCGGCAAGCTTTCGACCGCTGGCTTCTTCACGCCGAACATCGATGGCCCCAATCCGCAACGCAAGTGGAACCGCAACAATTATGGCGAAGTCTGGGTGACCGCGACCGCCAAGACGGAAAAGGGCGCCGATGGCAAGCCCCTAACCGCCAAGGCCTTTATGGTCGTCACCGTGCCTGCCTATAAGCGCTGGGATCAGCCGGAGGTGAATCAGTGAGCGTTCCTTTGAACCACACCTATCGCAGCGGCGAAGTCCACCGCTTTGACGCCCAGGGTCAGGATTTCATCTACCTCGTTTCGGCGGGCGCCATCTTTGCGCTCGACGGTGCGGTGGGCGAAGTGCTGGCCATGCTGGACGCAGGCGAAATGGCCCATGCTGATCTGATCGCCGCTCTGACCGGGTCGGGTTACAGCGCGGTGGATGCCGAGGATCTGGTGCGCGAGCTTCGCCTTGCCCGCGTGATCGTTTCGGATCAGACCGTCGCGGCCCCCGCCCCGGCCAAGCCGGAGGGCGATTATCCGCTTCAGGCACTGGTGCTCAACATCACAAACCAGTGCAATCTGGCCTGCACCTATTGCTATGAATTTGGCGCGGACAAGATCGCCACGCCCAATGGCAAGCCCAAGTATATGACGATCGATACAGCCAAAGCGTCGGTCGATCTGCTGCTGGCACAATCGGGCGGTCGCCCGGCGGTGCATATTACCTTCTTTGGCGGCGAAACTTTGATGAACTTTCCGCTTTTGCGGCAAGTCGTCGCCTATGCAACGGATCAGGCCACGGCCCAGGGTCGCACCATAACCTTCAGCCTGACCACCAATGCCACGCTGCTGACCGACGAGATCATCGAGTTTCTGGCGACCGAACAAATCGGCGTCACGGTCAGCATCGACGGCCCCAAGGAGATGCAGGACAAGCGCCGCGTCTATAAAAGCGGCAAGGGCAGCTATGATGTCATCGAGCCCAAGCTGCGCAAGCTGATCGCCCGCCACCGCACCCGCGCCATCACGGCGCGCGTGACGCTGAGCCAGGGCGTGACCGATGTGGTCAAGATTTTCCGCCATCTGCGCGAAGACATTGGTTTCCACGAAGTCGGGTTCGCTCCGGTGACGGAATCGGGTGAACAGGCCTATTCGCTGGGCGAAGAAGGCATGGTGACGGTGCTGGAGCAATTCCATCAACTGGCCGACGAATGGCTGGACTATGCGTTGAAGGGCCGGATGCACGGCTTTTCCAACGTATCGGAAACCATTGGCGAACTGGTTCAGGGCACCAACAAGAGCCACCCCTGCGGGGCGGGTCTGGGCCTGTTGGGCGTCTCGCCTTCGGGTGATCTGTCGCCCTGCCATCGCTTTACCGATGCCGACAGCCATGTGATGGGCCACGTTTCATCGGGTATCGACCGCAAGGCGCAGGGCGAATTCCTGACCAAGGGCCATGTCGGCGCCAAGTATGAATGCCAGTCCTGTTGGGCGCGGCCTTTGTGCGCGGGCGGATGCCATCACGAAGCCTTTGTCCGCTATGGCGACACGGGCCATGCCAATCTGCATTATTGCGACTGGATCCGCGAATGGACCGACACCTGCCTGAAAATTCAGGGGGCGCTGGCGGTGCAAAATCCCGAATTCCTTGAAAAGTTTGCCGAAAGAAAGGGCCTGTCATGAAGCATTTGCGCCCCATCAACCAGAAGGCCAAGGCGATTGACGAAAGCGTGACCGCGCAAACCGCGGCCATGCAGGACGATGTCGTGGCCCTGCAACAGGTTCGCCCGCATGTGCCGATGGGCTGTACCCTGTCCTTTTCGCCTGGTTGGGAAGTGGATGCCAGCGGCGGCACAGCGGGCCTGTGCCAGCCTGTCGAACGTGACATTTATGACTGTTACGTCACCTGCTTCTGGCCGGTTCAGGTGCCCGACCACGTCAATTACTCGCCCGATTGGGCCAGCAATTGCTCGGCGGCGGCCAAGGACTGGCGCAGCCTGGACATCATCTTTCCGTGATGAGGGGGTGCGCGCGGTCGGGTTACGCCGGGCCGCGCGCTGCTCCCGTCATTCTCGCGACCTTTCTTATGAAAGAGCCTGCCGCATGACGTATTCTCGCTCTGGCATTTCTTTCCGCCTCTCGCGGCGTTTGGCCGGCGCCTTGCTCGCCACGCTGCCGGTGGCCGCCGCCGCCGCCCCCATCGTGATGGGCACCTATCCCGACAAGCTGTTTGTGGTGGACGAAGCCACGGGCAAGATCAACGAGCATATCAAGCTTGATACGGGCCTGCCCACCAACCTGCGCATGTCGAATGATCACAAGCGGATCTATGTGACCACCAACACGACCGGCGGGATCGAAGTTCTCGACGCCGCGACGCGTAAGGTGATCAACAAGTTCAGCCTGAACACGCCGACGACGAAATATCGTTTTACCGGCGGCGTGCCCGATCCTTCGAACAAATATTACTACACCATCATGATGACCATCGACAAAGCGGTGGATCGTTACAAGGTGAGCAAGTGGCAATATGCCACCATCGATCTGGCGCAGAAGAAGGTGGTCAAGACCGTCGACCTGCCCGACGAGGACAATACGCTCAACGCCGCGCGCGCACATATGATGGTCTCGCCCGATGGCAAGCTGCTCTATCTGTTCCGCGACAAGGTGATCATCCTCAACACCTCTGACTTCAAGGTCGTCGATCGCATCGACATGGCCAAGCCCGAAGGTTCGGGGCTGGAGCAGAACAGCTTTGGCGGCGGCGTGGAATTGCTGCGCAACAATGACGAATATGTCTCGCTGTTCACCGCAGCCGACCCGTATATTCACAACAAGATCTTTGGCATCGGCCGTTTCAAACTGGCGTCCAAGAGCTTTGATTTCACCCCCATCGGCCCGGCTCCGTATCAGATGGCGGGTCTGCAAATCACGCCCGATGGCAAGGACGGCTATACCGTCACCACCCAGGGCACGACCGGCAACAAGCGCTGCGAATTCTGGCACTTTGACCTTGGCGCGAACAAGGTCGTGGACAAAGCCGAATTCCCGTGCCGTTCGCGTTTCCAGTTCGGCATGTCGAGCGATGGCAAGAAGCTCTACATCTATGGCGCCAGCTATGACATCGAAGTCTATGACGCCAAGACGCTGAAATGGGACAAGACGTGGAACCTGGACGCTGACGCCACGATGGCGGGCATGGTTTTCGCGCAATAATCCCATGTTGCAGGAGGAGCCCCTTTCGCCGACGTCCTCAAGCCAAAGCATATTGGTGCGTGGCGGCGGGTTGGCAGGGGCTTGCGCCGCGCATTTGCTGCGCGCGCACGGATTTGCGATTGCGCATGAACCGGTACGGCGTTCACCCGTGCCGGTTATCATGCTTTCCGATGCGGCGCTCGGCCTGATCCGCGATGCCTTTGGCCGTCAGGATTTGTTTGCGCAACATCACCGCATCACCACCCGCGTGGTGCGTTGGGGCGGCGATGCGGTCACCATGCCGCATGGCGCGGTGGTGGTTTCGGAAAATGACCTGATTTCGGCATTGGGCGGTGAACTGGTGGCGGATGTGGATGTCGCTGCGCCTATCATGGCGCTACATTGCGCCCCGCCCTTTCCCGAAGAAAACCTGATGCGCTTTGGCCAAAGGCGGGCCATGGCGGCGCGCGTCTTGCTTCGCGCCGGGGCCGATTATGCCTGTTGCCATGTCGAGGCTGTGGCGCGGGGCTGGCTGTTTCTGATCCCTTCGGGGCCGAAGGACTGCTGGCTGCTGGGTGTTGGCGCGCCGCTCGAAAAATTGCTCGAAGACAGCGTTTTGGTGGCTCCGCAAATTGCCGGATTGGGGGAAAGTTCGCCCGGATTTGAAACCGCCCCGCGGCAACTGGCGCGCCTTGCCGGGCCGGACTGGCTGGCCTGCGGCATGTCGGCCATCGCGTTTGACCCGATCTGCGGCGATGGCAGCGCGCAATCCGTGCGCGAGGCGATTCTGGCCGCCGCCGTCATCGCCCATCGGGGTGATCGTGATGCGCTGGCGACGCATTACCATTCCATGCTGACCGCTTCGCTGCGCCGACATATCCAGATTTCGGGCCAATTTTATGCCACAGGCGGCGATACGCCATGGTGGCGAGAACAGGTTGCCGCGCTGTCCCAAGGCTATGCGTGGACCACACAACAACTGGCGCATTTGCCAGAGCCGCGCTATCTGTTGCGCGGGTTTCAACTGATTGAACGGGAGGCCGCGACCTGAACGCGCCGCATAACGCCGTACACGCCTCTCCACCTCCTGCCCCATGGTCCGCCTATAAACGGTTATGGCCCTATTTGCGGCCTTATCTTCCGCGCCTGCCCGCAGTCGTGCTGGTCAGTCTGGCGGCAACGGGATTAAGTCTGGCCCAACCCTATATTTCCAAGCTGATGATCGATGGCGCGCTTATGCGCCACGACATGAACGTGCTGTGGCAAGTGGCCGGATTGATGCTGGGGGCCACGGTCGGCTCCTATGTCCTCAACATTCTGGCCAGTTGGCTGCATGTCTCGCTCTCGGCGGCGATGCTGTTCGACATCCGGGTCGCGGTGCTGGCGCATTTGCAAAAGCTGTCGCCCCGCTTCTTTGGCCGCTTCCGCCTTGGCGATTTGATGAGCCGCCTTAACAGCGACGTGTCGGACATTCAGCGCGTGGCGGGCGATACGCTGCTGGCCGCCCTTGCCAATCTGCTGTTCCTGATCGGCAGTGTGGCGCTGATGCTATGGCTCGATTGGCGGCTGTTCATTGTGGGCGTGGTGCTGGTGCCGCTGGCGGTAGGGGCTTTCCTGCGCGCGCAAAAGCGTCTGACCGACTTGTCGCGGCAAATGCGCGAGGCCGGGGCCGATATCGGCAGCCTTCTGGTCGATACGATCATGGGCATGCGGACTGTCGTGGCGCTGGGCGCGGAGCAGCGTGAGCGTCAAAGATTTGCCACCGCCAATGGTGGTTTTGTGCGCGCCATGTTGCGGATGCAGGTGACGTCTTTCCTATCTGGCGCTGTTCCGGGAACTTTGCTCAGCGCATCAACCGCAGGGGCGATGCTGTGGGGCGGCTATGAGATCACCGCAGGGCGCATGACAATCGGCACGCTGGTTGCCTTTCTGGCCTATCAGCAGCGGCTTTTTGCGCCCATTCAGGGTCTGCTCGGCCTTTCCGCCACATTGGCCCAGACGCGGGTGGCATTGGCCCGCATCTTTGAATTGATGGACACAAAGCCGGAGGTGGATGAGGCGCAAAACCCGCATCCCCTTAACGCCATTACGCGCGAGATTCGGTTTGAACATGTCACGCTGTCGCACGGTCGCAATCCGGTGCTTCGCGACGCCCATTTCGTCATTCCGGCGGGCGCCTTTTGCGCGATCCTTGGGCCAAGCGGGGCGGGCAAGTCGACCATGGCGGATCTGATGGTGCGTATGATCGATCCCGATGGCGGGCGGGTGTCGATTGATGGGCATGATCTGCGCGATCTGGCGCTGGGTGATCTGCGCCGCGCGATGCTGTTGGTGGAACAGACGCCTTTCCTGTTCAACGCGACGCTCTATGCCAATATCACCTTTGGTCTTGACGATCCGGGCCACGAAGCGGTTGTGGCCGCCGCCCATGATGCGGGGCTGGAAGGCTTGCTGGCCCGTCTGCCGCAAGGTTTGGAAACCCCGGTAGGGGAACGCGGTCTGGCCATGTCGGCGGGGGAAAGGCAACGCGTAGCCTTGGCGCGGGCCTTGTTGCGCAAACCTTCGGCGCTGATCCTTGATGAACCCACCGCCGCGCTGGATGGAGAAACCGAAGCGCTGATCGCCGCCAGCCTGCGCCGCGCCCTGCCCGATGCCACGTTGATCGTCATCACCCACAAACCGGCGCTGACGCAACTGGCCGATATGACCATTACGCTCAAGGATGGCGTTACGATCGATGGCTGATCGCGTTCTGGTCGCCGTGATCGACAGCGGCGTGCATCCCGATCACCCCCATATCATGGCGGACCGCCTGTGCCCCGGTTTCGCCATTGGATCGGACGGCGTGATCCTTGAACAAGGCGCCATACCTCTGGACCGCCTGGGTCACGGCACGGCCGTCACCGCCGCCATTCAGGAAAAGGCGCCCGAGGCCGACATCCTGCCCATCCGTGTGTTCCATGATGCCTTGAGGGGCAGCGCGCTGGCTCTTGTCACCGCGATAGACATTGCCGCCAGCCAAGGCGCCACGATCATCAATCTCAGCCTTGGCACCACCAATGTGGCGCACGCGCCGCTGTTTGCGACGGCCATTTCCAAGGCGGCCAACGCCCTTATTCTGGCTGCGGCCGAGGCGGATGGCGCGTCTTGCCTGCCTGGATCCCTGCCCGGTGTACTGGGCGTCGGGCTGGATTGGGATATTGCGCGCGAAAGCTGGCAATGGCGGGATGGACAGCTTTTTGCCAGCGGATACCCTCGCCCCATTCCCGGTGTGCCGCAAAGGCGCAATCTCTATGGCATCAGCTTTGCCGTTGCGCAGGCCAGCGGTCTTGCCGCAAAACTGGCCCAAGACATGCCCAATCCCAACCGATCCGCATTGATCGCCGCGCTCTCGGCCTGAACACCACATGCCAATCTGAAAAAACACCCCCATGGCGCAAACCATGGGGGTTTTAGTTTACCTTCGCAGGGTGAACTGGATCAGGTCAGAAGTGTATTGATCAGAACTTCTGGCCGAACTTAATGCCGAAAATTTGCGGGCGGACCGTAAAGGTGCGCGACGAACCCGAACAGAATGTGATCGAGCAGAAGGTGTTGGTCGTCAGACCACCACGCTTGTCGAAAGCATTCTGCAGATAGATGTCGAGCGTCCAGGTGTCCTTCTTGATACCGGCCGTGAAATCGAACGTGGTGAAGCCGGCGGTATTACCCAACAATTGATTGTTGAACGTGTTGAGATCCTGGGTCGCGTTGGTCTGATACAGCGCGGCACCCATGAAGTAAGCGCGGTAATCACCAATATCCGTGTCATAACGGATCGATGTCGTGCCCTTAAAGATCGGCTGACGCGGCAGGCGCGTGCCATCAACGGCGGCCACCGTAGCGACCGGGGGCGACCCGGTGGTTTGGCCCACAGAGCACGAGGGCAGCTGTGAGATCGAACTCGAAGTCGAGTCATACGCAAAGTTGCAGAAGTTGCCCTGCAACTTGGCATTGTTGTAAGCGCCTGCCGTGCTGATGGTGACCTTGCCCAGCTTTAGGTCGGCGTCATATTCGACACCATAAACGCGCGCCTTACCGGCATTGCCGGTCATGCCCGCACCCTGAGTGCCCGCAATAACCACGGAATACTGAATATTGTTCCAGTCTTCCATGTAAACGGCGGCGTTAAAGCGGAACATATTGTTCCACGTCGTCTTGAAGCCGATTTCGTAGTTGGTCAGTGTTTCCGACTTGAACGGATCAACCGAGGCCACAACCGTTGGCAAGCCGGTGCGACGAATACGCAGCGGGCGGTTGTAACCACCCGGACGGAAACCCGTCGAATAGTTGGCATAGATCATCTTGGACGGCGTCAACTGATAGTTGATCGCGACCTTGTGGGTTTCGCCCTGTTCCTTGTACCGCCCGATGCTCTGTGGATCGAGCATATTGGTGTTAAGGCAGGTCAGGCGTACATTGTCAGGCAAAGGCGTGGGGCAACCATAAGCACCCGTCGGTGTGTAAAGCGTCGTGGTCGTATTCCGGGCCGTGGCCATCACGCCGCCAAAGCCGAGCGTTTTGAGGTCCGTCCAGAAATAACGGATGCCGGCGGTGATCTTCAGCTTGGGCGTGATGTTGTAATGCGCTTCGGCAAAGATCGCCGCGTCTCTGGTATAGCTGTTTGACTCGCTGAGATAGAATGCATCGCGCTTGACCGCCGGCGTACCCAGCACCATCGTGCCGCCCGCCGAGGTGGGAATACCAAATCCGGCAGGGTTGCTGTCACCGCCGCCCGACATCGTATAGCCTGCGATATTCGACAGGCCGTGGATGCCGTAGTCATTGTTAATTTCGGTCTTCTGCCACTGATAGAAACCACCGAAGGTCGCATCAAAGGGCCAGCTCTTGGGCGTCGAGAAGCGCAATTCCTGCGTAAACTTCTCTTCGTAACGCCAGCCTTCATAATATTGCTGCGGATTGATCAGCTTCGAGCACTTCATCGATGCGCCCGAACCGGTACATCCATCCTTGCTGAAGAACTGGAGATAGTTTTCATAACCGGCGCCGAAACCGTCATAGGTCACGGTGTAATAGGTATAGTCGTTCTGCAGGTGAACCTTGCGGCCGAAATAGCCGGTCGAGGATACGACATCAAAGTCACCAATATGACCATGGACCGACAAGGCGCCCTGATACCACGAGTCCATACGGCGGGTCAGGTCATAGTCATGCACCTGAAGATCGCCCACGCGCGGGTCATAACCGAAATAGCCATAGGCGGTCTGCGACTGGGCCGCCAGTTGGGGCGTGATCTGCCAACCAGGGGTCGGTTCCCACAGAACCGTGACACGGCCGCCATACATGGTGACCGGGTTGTAATCCTTCTTGGCAATCTTGGAATTGTCGAGCGTGTAGCTGGTCAACGGATTGTTATCGCCCAAATTCAAGGTCGAAGACGCACCATTGTTGAATTTGCCATTGTTGGGCGTGTTATCAATGTAACCGCCTTCCTTGCGATAGAACGCCATCACACGGGCGGCAATTTTTTCGCCAAAGGGGATGTTGGCATATGTAGCAAACTGGCCGCCCATGGCGCCCTTGCCATATTTGTTGAGGTCGGTGTCATAACCCCATTCGAACTTGCCCAACTTGGGCTTGTTCGTCAGCATACGGATCGTCCCGGCCAGCGAGCCTGCGCCGTAAAGCGTGCCCTGCGGACCCGAAAGGCCTTCGACGCGCTCCATGTCGTAAACGAAAATGTCGGGGACGCTGGTGCCGGTGATCGGAATATCGTCAAGGTAATAACCAACCGAGGCATAGTTACCGCCCGCCGGCACAATGCCGCGGAAATAGGCGGTCTGTCGGCCCGGCCCAAGACCGGCAAAGGACACCGAAGGCATAAGCGCGGCAAAGTCGGAGAGGCCCTTGACGTTGCGTTCGGCCATCTTTTCCATCGACAGCGCCTGCATCGAAATCGGCACTTTCTGGACGCTTTCCGAACGACGGGTCGCGGTAACCACGATGTCGCCAAGACCGCCGCCCTGTTCCGCCGCTGCGGCAGGTTCGGCCGCCGGTTCTGCTTCGGCCGCATGCACTGCGCCTGCCAAGGCAAACGGCGTCAGGAATGTCGCGGCGCTCAGCGCAATTGCCCGGCGCGATCTTTTTGAAAACTCTGAAATCATCGTAATGCTTCCCCCATTACTGGCCATTTGCCCCGAAATCCTCGCCCGCGATTTCCAAAACTCACGCGTTTTGCGGACACGCCAAAAGGTCCCGGCGATTGCGCCAGACAAGCAGGATCACCCGGCCCAAACATGGTTTGAACCGATGCATCCACCCGATGCCGAAAACGTCATTGGACCCCATGGCGACCTGAATGCTGCAACTGCGGTTGGTGCCCCTGACGCATATGCAGCAATTAGTACGGTCGTCCGGTTTCGAAGAATGTCATAGGTACTTGGCGAGTCAAGGGCGCAAACTGCGCAAGATGTCCCGAGGGGTTACGTCGTCTGACGTATATGATTACGCAGGTGCAGCGCGCGACAACATCGCCTTGAACGTGGGTCCGAAATGGCCCGTTGAAAGGACGTCCATGGCTGCAGGGACCATCGCTGCTCGACCCGTTGCCCGCAATATACCGGGACCGGCGCTGGCCGATGCTGCAAGCTTGCTGGGCACCGATCCGGCCCAGGCGCTGGCCAAAGCGGAGGCCCTTCTCAAGTCCTATGATGGAAAACTGCCCCCTGCCGAATTGATCGCGTGTCAGGCGCTGCGTCAATTGGGCAAGGAACAATTGGCCCTCACCCGCCTGATCGCTTTGGATCGCGGCCAACCGGGCGTGCCGCCCATCCTGTGGGAACTGGCCCAATCGGCCGGCGCGCTGGGGGAAAACAGGAAAGCGGTAGCCGCGCTCGAAACGCTGACCCGGCAACAACCGCAAGTGGCCAGCGGCTGGTATCTGCTGGCGCGGGAATTGCGCAAGATCGGGGAAACGGAAAAAGCCTGGCGCGCCGACCTCTCGGCCATCCACGCCTCATCCTCTGATCCCGAACTGATCAAGGCCGCCGTGGCCATGAACGAAGGCAGGTTTGATGAGGCGCAGGCCATGTTGATGGCGCGGCTTGAACGCCTGCCTGAAGACGCCAGCGCGACACGTTTGATCGGTGAGATCCTGTGGCGTCAGGGCGATTTGACCGCCGCGATGGATTGGGTGGAAAAAGCCTTGGCCATGGCGCCCGGTTTCGATCTGGCCCGCGACTTTCTGATCCGCCTTTTGCTGCAAACGAACCGTTTGAATGAGGCGAAGGATCAGGTTGAACTCCTATGCCAATCCCCGATGCAAAGCCCCGGCCACCGCCTGCTCAAAGCCTCGGTGCTGGTGCGTCTGGGCGATCAGGAAGGCGCGGGCGCGATCTATGACGCACTCTTGCTGGAAACACCCGACAATGCCCATGTCTGGCAAAATCTGGGCCATGTGCGCAAAACGCTGGGCGATCAGCCCGCCGCCGTCGACGCCTATCGCCGCGCCATCGCCGTCACCGCCACGATGGGCGAGGCATGGTGGTCGTTGGCTAATTTGAAGACGGTCAAATTCACCGCAGAAGACCGCGCCGCGATGGAGGCTGCGATTGCCAGCGGCCCGACCGGCGAGGATCTGTTCCACCTGCACTTTGCCTTGGGCAAGGCCTTGGAGGATGCGGGCGATTACGCCGCCTCGTTCCGGCATTACCAGACCGCCAACGCCCTGCGCCGCGCCGAATTGCCCTATAATGCAAAGGGTACGCATGACGCAGCGGTCGAACACGCCGCCGCCTTTACCGCGCCATTCTATGCCGCCCGCGATGGAGATGGAGGCTGTATGGCACCCGATCCGATCTTCATCCTTGGCCTGCCTCGCTCGGGTTCGACGCTGGTGGAACAGATCCTCTCGAGCCATTCAATGATCGAGGGCACCCACGAATTGCCCGAAATGATGATGATTGCGGGCCGGTTGAAGGCGCGCGCCGACCAAGGTGAATTTGCCTCCTATGGCGATTTGCTGCGCTCGCTGTCCCCCGCCGACCGGACAAGGCTGGGTGAGGAATATATCGACCTGACGCGGGTGCATCGCCAGACCGACCGGCCGATGTTCATCGATAAATTGCCCAACAACTGGCAGAATACCGGCCTCATCCGCCTGATCCTGCCCAAGGCGAAGGTCATTGATGCGCGCCGTCATCCTATGGCCTGCTGTTTTTCGGGATGGAAACAACATTTCGCGCGCGGCCAGGCGTTTTCCTATGATCTGGCCGATATTGGTGCCTATTACCGCGACTATGTGGCGCAGATGACGGCCTTTGATCAGGAAATGCCCGGCGCTGTCCACCGCGTGATCTATGAAGAAATGGTGGCCGATACACAGGCCGAAGTGACCCGCCTGCTCGCCTATGTCGGGGTGGATTTTGAGGAAGCCTGCCTCTCCTTCTGGGAAAACAAGCGCGCCGTCCGCACCGCCAGCAGCGAGCAGGTACGCCAGCCCATCTATCGCGACGGGTTGGAGCAATGGCTGAACTATGACGCATGGCTGGGGCCTTTGCGCGATGCGCTTGGCCCGGTGGTGCATGCGTTTCCGGCCCCGCCGTCGGATTGGGCGGCACATATCGGACAATAAAAAGGGCGCCGGTTTGGGCGCCCTTTCCTTTTACGCTATGTTCAAACGCTTACTGGCCGTTGGGGTGGATGTCCCGAAAGGCCGCGTTGAAACCGCTGCTCGGCCCGCTCGAAACCGGGGCTGGGGCGGTGTAATGCGGCGGCACATAGGGGGCGCGCGACGCCTGACGCGACGAACTGTGGCGCGAGGTCGAACGACGCGAGGCGTAGCGTGAAGAACCACGCGACTTGCGTGCCGCTGCACGCCGTTCGGCGCGGGTCATACGATGCTTGGAAACCGGCGCCGCCTTGGCCTTTTCCGCCTTGGCCAGAGCCCGCTTTTCCGCCCGCGTCAGCTTGCCCTTTTTCCCCTTCTTCTCGGCCCGAGCCAGCGCGCGCCTTTCCGCACGGCTCAGCTTCGCCTCAACCTTGGGCTTGCCGCCGCTGCGCGCAAGGGCGCGCTTCTGCGCCCGCGTCAGCTTGGCTTCAGGCTTCTTGCCCCGCTTTTCGGCACGGGCCAGCGCACGCTTTTCCGCGCGGCTCAATTTCCTGGCTTCGACCTTGCCCTTCTTGCCCCGGCTCAGCTTTTCCGCCTTGCCCGAATGCGCCTTGGCCACATGAGCCACCGGCTTCTTCTTGCCCTTGACCACCTTGGCCGCGTGATGCGTGGCCTTGGGCTGGGCTTTATGATGCCGGGCCTCGGCAGGCGCGGCCACCGCCAGCAATGCCAGAACCGCCAACACCAATCTTTTCATGGACAAAATCTCCTGCGAACCCGTGGCGCGTGTTGATAGATACTCGATGGCTATAGGCAAGCGCGATTTTGTCGCAAATCCACAGCCTGAGCGATCAGCAAGCCGGAACGCAAACCGCAAGCCCGCCAAGCGAGGTTTCCTTATACTGGCTCATCATATCGGCCCCGGTGCGGCGCATGGTTTCGATCACCTGATCCAGACTGACCAGATGAGTCCCATCCCCGCCCAGCGCCAGACGCGCCGCATCGATGGCCTTGACCGCGCCCATGGCGTTACGCTCGATACAGGGGATCTGGACCAGTCCGCCGATGGGGTCACAGGTCAGGCCCAGATTATGTTCCATGGCGATTTCGGCGGCATTCTCGATCTGGGCATTGGTGCCGCCCATGATCGCGGTCAGCCCCGCCGCCGCCATCGAACAGGCCACCCCGACCTCGCCCTGACACCCGACCTCGGCGGCGGAAATGCTGGCGTTGCGTTTGTACAACCCGCCAATTGCCGTGGCCGTCAAAAGGAAGGTTGCCTTGGCCCCGTCATCGGCCCCGTGATAACGCTCGGCATAGCGCAGCACCGCCGGGATGATCCCCGCCGCACCATTGGTGGGCGATGTCACCACCTTGCCGCCCGCCGCATTCTCCTCATTGACCGCAATAGCCCAGAGGTTGACCAGATCGAGCGTGGCCAGAGGATCGGACAAAACCCGCTCGATCCGGGCATAGAAACGTTCGCGCAAATGGGCCGCGCGGCGTTGCACCTTTAACCCGCCGGGCAATTCGCCCCGCTGGCTCATGCCGCGTTCGATACAAGCGTCCATGGCCGCGGCGATGCGCGCAATGCCCGCCTCGGTTTCCACGCGGGGCCGCCGCGCATCCTCATTGGCCAGTGCCAGTCCCGCGATGGTCAACCCGTCACGCTGCGCCATCTCCAGCAATTCGACCGCCGTGGTGAAAGGATAGGGTTCGTCATGATCCTCCGCCGGGGCATTGGCCGTGGTCTGATCCTCGTCCACAACAAAGCCGCCGCCGATGGAGAAATAGGTGCGGGTCAGAACCTCCTGTCCATCCGCATCAAAGGCGGCAAAGCGGATGCCATTGGGATGAAACGGCAGGCTTTCGCGCCCCAGCCACAGAATGTCGCCGCGTTCGTCAAAGGCAATATCCTGTCGCCCGCCCAGCATCAGGCGGCCACTGGAGCGCACCTGTTCAATCAACGCCACCGCCTCGTCGGGATCGGCGTCTTCGGGCGCGATGCCGTGCAGGCCCACGATTGTCGCCGTATCGGTCGCATGGCCCCGCCCGGTCAGCGCAAGGCTGGCGTAAAGCGACACCTCGACCCGCGCCACACGCGCCATCCCATCGCCCAGCGCCGCAACAAAGCGGCAGGCCGCCGTCATCGGCCCCATCGTATGGCTGGAGGATGGCCCCACGCCGATCTTGAACAATTCGAAAACGCTGACTGCCATCTGGCTTCTCTTCCCGCGACCGTGAATGCGCGCCTTTCCTGACGCGTCCCAACCAATGCGCAATACGCGCCTTGACGAAGGGGTGCCAGTAAAGCCTTATCCGCGCCAGAAATTTCAAGGAGACACCGATGCGCCGCGCCCTGTTGCTGAGCCTGCCCATGTTGCTGTCGGGCATGGCCGTCCATGCCGCCCCCGTCAAACCGGGCACATCGGCCCAGATCGAGGCGCAGACCAGCAAGAACTGGGCCGAACTCGAAGCGCTTTACAAGGATCTGCATAGCCATCCCGAAGTCGGCTTTACAGAGGTCCGCACCGCCGGGATCCTGAGCGAGAAGCTGCGCAAACTGGGTTTTGAGGTGACAGAGCATGTGGGCAAGACCGGCCTTGTCGGCGTGTTGAAGAACGGCCCCGGCCCGGTGGTGATGGTCCGCGTGGAAATGGACGCGCTGCCCATGGAGGAAAAGACCGGCCTTGCCTGGGCCAGCAAGGCGCAGCAAACCGACGCCTCGGGCAAGACGACCTATGTCATGCACGCCTGCGGCCATGACATTCACATGGCATGGTGGCTGGGCACGGCGCAGGCGCTGGTGGCGATGAAGAATCAGTGGAAAGGCACGCTGATCATGATCGGCCAGCCTTCGGAAGAAATTGGCGAAGGCGCGCGGGCCATGCTCGACGACGGCCTTCTGACCCGTTTCCCCAAGCCCGACTATGCCTTTGCCGCCCATGTCGGCCCGGCGCGGGCGGGCGATATCGAGGTCAAGCAGGGCGTCGCCACGTCCAATTCCGATTCGGTCCGCGTGATCTTTCACGGCCAAGGCGCGCATGGCTCCATGCCCAACATGAGCATCGACCCCATCGTCATGGGCGCCCGCTTTGTTTCGGATGTCCAAACCGTCATCAGCCGCCAGAAAGACCCCCAGAAATTCGGCGTGGTGACGGTGGGCTATTTCCGGTCGGGCACGGTGTCGAACATCATTCCCGACACGGCGGAATTGGGCCTGTCCTTGCGTTCCTTCGACCCGGACACGCGCAAATTGCTGAACGATGGCGTCGATATCACCGCCAAGGCGGTGGCCGAAATGTCGCGCGCCCCCGCACCCGAAGTGATCCGCCGCCACGGCTTGCCCAGCGTGGTCAATGATGACGCCCTTGCCGCCAGCACCTATGCTGTCCTGTCCAAAGCTGGCCTTCCCGGCGCGGTCCGGCTGGAGCCGGCGTATAAGCCCGGATGGACGGCCAGCGAGGATTATTCCGAATTCGTGCTGGCGGGCATTCCCAAATCGGTGTTCTTTTCCATCGGCGGCAGCGATCCGGCCATGCTGGAAAAGCTGAAGGCGGAAGGAAAGCCGGTACCGGTCAACCACTCGCCCTTCTTTGCGCCTTTGGCCGGGCCGTCGATCCGCGCCGGGGTTCAGGCGCTGACGCTCTCGGTCCTGTCGGTCGCGGGAAAGTAAAGGGTCAGTCCATCTCGACGATCTGGCCCGCCAATCGCTCGACCTCCCGCCTGTCATGGCTGACATAGAGGATCGGCAGGGCCAGTTCATCGCGGATTCGCTCGATCACGCGCATGATCTCTTCGCGCCGCGCCGCGTCGAGCGAGGAGAGCGGTTCATCCATCAGCAGAAACCTCGCGCCCGACAATAAAGCGCGGCCAATCGCCACACGCTGCGCCTCCCCCCCGGACAATTGCCGGGGTCGGCGCGCCAGCAGGCGGCCAAGGCCCAGAAATTCGACCACCGCCTCAAACCCGATCCATCGCGCATCGGGTGCGGCCAATCGCCAGCCATAGCGCAAATTGCCCTCGACGCTCATATGCGGAAACAGGCGGTAGTCCTGAAACACATAGCCGCATCCGCGCGCCTCCGGCGGCAGATGGATGCCTTCGTCGGCGTCGAACAACACGCGCCCGCCCACTGCAATCCGCCCGCGATCAGGCCGCGCCAGCCCTGCGATCATGTCCAGCACGCTGGTCTTGCCCGCCCCGGACCGGCCGAACAGCGCCGTAATCCCCGGCCCGGCGACGAATTGCGCGGCGATCCGCGTTTGGCCACGCGTGATGGCGACATCGACATCAAAGGACATGGCCACGCGCCCCCATCCGCCGCGTCAGCAATTCCGACGCCACCAGCGCCAGAAGCGACAGGCCCACCGAAATCAGCGCCAGTCGCGTCACAACCCCCTCCTGCCCCGGCACTTGCAGTGCGGAATAGATCGCCAGCGGCAAGGTCTGTGTCTCGCCCGGAATGTTCGAGACAAAGGTGATCGTCGCGCCAAATTCACCAAGGCTGCGCGCAAAACCCAGCACCATGCCCGCCAGCACGCCGGGCAGGGCCAGCGGCAAGGTGATCGTCGCAAACACCCGCGCCCGCGATGCGCCCAGCGTCCGGGCCGCGGCCTCCAGCCTGCGGTCCACGCTTTCCAGCGACAGGCGGATCGCCCGCACCATCAACGGCAGCGCCATGACCGATGCCGCCAGCGCCGCCCCGGTCCAGCGGAACATGACCGGCATGCCCATCGCCTCCAGCCAGCGCCCCGCCACCCCCTGTCCGCCAAAGGTCAGCAGCAGCAGCCATCCCGTCACCACCGGCGGCAGGACCAGCGGCAGATGCACCACCCCGTCCAGCAACACCTTGCCCGGAAACCGCCCCCGCGCCAGCGCCCAAGCCAACGCAAAGCCAATCGGCAGCGTGACCACCATCGCGGCCATGCTGACCTTGAGCGAGAGCCAGATGATGCCCCATTCCTCGGGGCTGATGCTATTTGGTGCCAAAGCCATAGGCGCGAAATATCGCCTTGCCCTGCGCCGAGGCAAGGAAGCGGCGGAACCCTTCGGCATCGGGATTGGTCGAGGTTGCCAAACGGGCCAGAGGATAAACGATGGGCTTGTGCGAATTGGTCGGAAAAATTCCCACCACGCGCACCCGTTTGTCGGCCCGCGCATCCGTGGCATACACGATGCCCAGCGGCGCTTCTCCCCGCGAAACCAGCGCCATGGCCGAACGCACGCTGTCGGCGCCCGCGACGCGCGCCTGCACACTGGGCCATACGCGAAGGGCGATCAGCGCATCACGCCCATATTTGCCCGCCGGAACCGATGTCACCTGTCCCATGGCCAGCCGCCCGTTCGACCCCAGCGCCGGGGTTAGCCGAAAGCCGGGGGCGATGGTCAAACGGATCTTGCTGGACGCAGGCGCGATCAACGCCAGAGAATTGGTCAACAGGCTGATCCGAGTGCCCGGCTTTATCCAGCCGCCGGGGCGACCGGGGGCTTGGCCGACATGATCCATCCATTCTTCATCCGCCGACAGGAACAGATCGGCGGGCGCGCCATTCTCAATCTGCCGCGCAAGGGCCGAGGAGGAGGCAAAGGACAGCACCGGGCGCGGATGCCCCTGCGCCGCCCATGTATCGGCGGCGGCATTGAGCGATTCCTGAAGGCTCGCCGCCGCCAGAACCACCGGCCCGCGCACGGGTTGCGCCATGGCCGTCGCGCCCGACAGCGCCATAGCGAAGCACAACGCCTTTCCAAACATGCGAACACTCAACGGATGCGCCCCTTTCAATATCGCTATGTATATCGAAACATCGCGCGGGCAAGCGGTTTAGCGCGCCAGCATCGCCTTGATCGCATCATGCAGAACCGGCGCCACGGCCCGCGATCCAGCCTGCGAGAGGTGCAGGCGGTCGCGGTAATACATCTGGCCATCGCGCATGGCATAACACAGGCGCGCATCGCACAAAGGCGCGGCCAGATCGACCACGGCCACGCCCGGAAATTCCGCCGCCACCTTGCGCACCTGCGCAGCATAGGCATGCTGCCCCCGCTCCAACCCGCCACCACGCGGTTCGCCGCAGGGGTGGCGATAGGCCGCGCCATGGAACGGGCGCAGGTCGGTCAGACAATCGCCCGGATCAAACCCCATGCGCCGGTTGGGCAAGGCGATGATCACCCCCTTGCCCGCCGACGTCAGCCGCGTCAGCGTGCGACGCATGGCGCGCTCCAGCCGCAGCTCTGGCGATGCGGGTGTGGGATCGGCGCGGTCGGTCATGTCATGCGATGAAGAGGCGCGCAGCAATTGATCGCCATTGGCATAAGACAGCACCACCACCCGGATCGACGGCGTGGCGACGGCATAATCCAGCGCCTGATTGGTCAATTTCCAATTGTTGAGCCGGGTTCGGTCGAAACTCTCGGTCGTGGTCGTGTCGTAAAAGGGCGCGGCCTCGCTGGCCGAGGCGACCAGCACGTTGATGTCGGAATAAGACGCCAGACCGGGAAACAGGCTGAGGTTGAGCGAATCCCCCACCAGCGCGACATCGGGGGCGCCGCTATGTTGCAAATAACAGAAATCATTGCCCGCCAGCCCCGGAACCAACGCCCCGCGCCCCGGCATCAGGGCTGCGCAGGCGCGCCCCTGTTCCTCGCTGCCCACCGGGATGGTCCATCCGATCTGGCGCGTCAAAGGCTCCACCCGCGCATGGGTGGCCGAAGGAAGATGGGCCAGCGCCACCAGCAGCCCCGACAGGCCCAGCACAGCCATCGCCGCCAGCAAGCCCCTGATCTTGGCCCCGCCCGCCCCGCCATAACGCAGCGGCGGTTCAATCCAGCGCGCCGTCGCCCATGCCAGCACCACCGCCAGCGCGACACAGGCCAGCATCGCATATCCATCAACCCAGCCCGATGTCCGCGCGATCACCAATATCGGCCAGTGCCAGAGATAGAGCGGATAGGAAATCTGACCCAGCCAGCGCATCGGCCTGATGCTGAGCATGCGGGCGTTGATCAGCGCCTTTGGCCCCGCCGCCAGCAGCAGCACCGCCCCGCCCACCGGCGCCATCGCCGCCCATCCGGGGAAAGGCGTCTGCCCCTCGACGATAAAGTGGAAACTGCCCAGCAGCAGCGCAAAGCCGATCAGGCTGAGCCCGTCGCCCATCTGTTTGGGCATGGGCAAGGCGGTCCGCCGCTCGGCCAAAGCCAGAGCGGCCCCGGCCAGCATTTCCCAGAAACGCGCCGTCGGGATGTAGAAGGCCGCTGATGTGTCGATCCGCATCAGGAATTGCTCATGCGCAATACTGGCGACAAAACCCAGAACCAGTGCCCACACGACACCCCGTCGCCCCCAAAACCGCCAAGCCCCCATCACTGCCAGGGGCCAGAGGATATAGAACTGCTCCTCTACCCCAAGGCTCCAGAGATGGAGCAAGGGTTTGGCGTCCGAAGCCGCGTCGAAATAGCCGCTTTCGGCATAAAGAACGAGGTTGGAGGCAAAAACCGCCGCCCCGGCCAGATGCGCGCCCAATTGTTGAAAGCGTTCATCGAACAATTGCACCCAGCCAACCGCAAAAGTGGTCAGCAGCACCGTAATCAGCGCAGGATAGATTCGCCGCACCCGTCGCCCGTAAAACGCACGAAGCGAGAACCGCCCCGCACGCACATCATCAAAAATCGCGCCCGAAATCAGATAGCCGGAGATGACAAAGAAGATGTCCACCCCGACAAAGCCGCCAAAGCCCTGCCGCCACCATGCGTGAAAGGCGACGACGACCGCAACGCTGATCGCGCGCAATCCGTCAATATCGGCGCGGTGATAGAGTTTGGGATGGCCAGACATACCCCCGGCCCTGCACAGAAGGCGGGCAGGTGGTCAAGACTGGATGCGGCCTTAAGCCTCCATCAAGCGATAGCCGATGCCCGGTTCGTTGCGGATGAGGCGCGGATGGGCCGGGTCGGCCTCGATTTTCAACCGCAGCGCGCGGATAGCAACGCGCAGATATTCGACATCCTCGACATGCGCGCGGCCCCATACTTTTTCCAGCAAGGCCGCATGGGTCAATATCCGCCCGCCCGCCTCGACCAAAGCCTGAAGCACGGCGAACTCCTTGGGCGGCAGGGGGAGCAGGCGGCCATCCACGCTGGCCTCGTGCCGGGCGGTGTCGATGCGGATCGGGCCATAGGACAGCACTTCATGCGCCGCCACAGTGCCAGCCTGACGCAAGGCCACGCGAAGACGGGCCAGCAATTCCTCGCCGTCAAAGGGTTTGGTGACATAGTCGGACGCGCCAAGGTCAAGCGCAGCCACCTTTTCCCCCACATCATCACGCGCCGAAAGGACGATGACCGGCACCCCCGCCCCGCGCAACATCGGGATCAATTCCAATCCGTCGCGATCGGGCAGGCCCAGATCCAGCACCGCCGCCGCCAATCCCCCGTGCCGCACTTGCGCCAAGGCCGCCGATGCCGTGGGGGCGCCAACCGCCTCATAACCCCCGCGCCCCAAAACCGCGCCCAGCAGGCGCAGGATCGCCGGTTCATCATCCACCACCAGAACCCGGTTCATGCCACGCCCTTCATTCGCAAAGTAAATCGCGCCCCGCCCAAGGGGGCCTGTTCCACGCCGACCGCCATGTCCATCGCTTCGGCAAATCCCTTGACGATGGCAAGACCCAGACCGCTGCCCTGTGTCCGGTCGCCGCCTTCGATACGGACAAAACGGTCGAAGATCCGATAACGCTCTTCTGGCGCGACCCCCGGACCGTCATCATCGACCCAGATGGCTACCTCGCCACCATGGACCGCGCCGCCCAATTCGACGCGCGATTCCGCATGGCGCAGCGCATTGTCGATCAGATTGAGCAGCACATGATGCAGCAGCACCGCATCGGCACGCACGAAGGGCAGGTCAGCCGGGATGGCATGGCCCAAGGAAACCCCTGCCGGCACCACCACCCCGCCACAGGCCGCATCGGCCGCATCGATCAGGTCGAGGCTTTCGCATTGCGGGCGCAGCGAACCATCCTCGATGCGCGCCGCGGCCATCAGATCGCTCATCGTCCGCTCCAGCCTGCGCGCGGCGGCCAGCGCTTCGCGCGCTTCGTCGGATCGGGATGACAGCGCCTCCAATTGCCCGGTGATGACCGTCAGGGGCGTGCGGAAATCATGCGCCATGCTGGCCAGAAAGGTCCGGCGCAGACGGTCGCCCTCGGCCAGAGCCTCACGCGCGCGGCGTTCATCCTCCAGCGCGATGCGGTCCCAGCCCTGCCCCAACAGGCGCGCGACCTGCTGCAAATGTTCAATCTGTGCCAAGGGGCGGGTGCGGCCATCTTCCGGCCGGGCAAGGGCGATGAGCGGATGCGTCCCGCGCCCCTTTGGCGACATGGGCAAAAAGCTCCATTCCGCCGCCGCCATCACGCCGGTGCCATGGCCGGTGGCGTCACCATTATGCATGGCCCATGCGGCGGCGGCCTGATCAAGCGAGGAGAGATCATCCTGCGCGCCTTCGTCCACCATGAAACGCATCGGGCCATAGTGCTGCGCCACGAATTCGCGCGCCCTGTTCAGCCCATCGCCCGGATTACCCTTGGCCAGTATCGCGGAAATCTGCGCCAGTTCATCGCTGGCCCCGGCGCGGGCAAGGGCTTCCTCCTCACGTTCGCGCAGGCGGGTGGCAAGGCGGCTGGTGACCAGCGCGACAATGACCAGCACCAGCACCGAAACCGCATGGTCCGGCCCATGGACATGAAAACTGAAATACGGCGGCAGGAGGAAGAAATTATACGCCCCCGCCCCGGCCAGCGCGGCCACCAACCCCGGCCCCAACCCTCCCCGCGCCGCGCCCAGCAGCACCGGCAAAAGGAAAAGCAGGGCCGCACTGGCCAGCCCCCATTGGTCAAGCATTGCGCTGGTGATCCATGTCACCAGCGCAATGCCCAGCAAAGGGACCGCATAAGAGGTCAGAACGCGCCACATGGCGGCAACCTATAGCGATCAAAGCTCGATCTGTGTGCCCAATTCGACCACTCGGTTGGGGGGGATGGCGAAAAAGGCCGTCGGGTCGGACGCATTGCGGTGCAGGAATTGATAGAGCAGCACCATGATGCGCGGCATACAGGGGCGGCTGCCGAACCGGATCGCGCTGCGCCCGACGAAGAAGGACGTGCCGCCCGTGCCGGTGAGCAGCCCCTTTTCCCGCGCCAGATCGCTGGGTACGTCGATTTTGTCCATATAGCCATAGCGCAGCTTGGCCCGCAGGAAGCGTTCGTCCAAACGCTCAAGGCACAGGCGGTTTTCCGGTTGAACATAGGGCGTCGACTGCATTTCCACCGTCAACATGATGTTGGTGCGATGCAGCGCCTTGTTATGCTTGAGATTATGCAACAGCGCCGAAGGGGCAACACTGGCGTCCTGCGTCAGGAAAACGGCGGTGCCCTCCACGATCATCGGCGAACGCGCGGCCAGCGCCTTGACCAGTTCATCCAGCGCCACGCCCTGCTCACTGGCGCGTTGAAGCGCGGCGTTGCGCCCGCGCAGCCATGTATAGATGATCAGGCCGATGATGCCCGCAACCAGCAAAGGCACCCAGCCGCCTTCGGCCACGCGCAGAATGTTGGCGCCAAAGAAGAACAGGTCGAGCGCAAGGAAGGGCGCGATCAACAAGGCGCTGCCCAGCGGGTTCCAGCCCCAGAATTTCCACGCGATGATAAAGGCAAGGCAGGTGGTGACCACCATCGTCCCCGTCACGGCAATGCCATAGGCCGCGGCCATCGCGCTGCTGGAACGGAAGGCAAAGACGAGGCAGATGACGCCCAAAAGCAACATCCAGTTGACGCCGGGCATATAGATCTGACCGATCTGGGCCGCAGAGGTCTGGCGGATGACAAGGCGTGGCATCAGGCCCAGTGCAATGGCTTGCTGCGTCAGTGAATAGGCGCCGGTGATGACCGCCTGGCTGGCGATGATCGTGGCCATCGTGGCCAATACCACCAGCGGGGCGCGCAAAGAATCGGGCGCCATCAGAAAGAACCAGTCGGCATTCTGCAACAACTGTCCACCGGCCTGCGCCTTGGCCAGAGCGGTCAGGGCCAGCGCCCCCTGCCCCAGATAATTGAGCGTCAGGGCGGGCCAGACAAAGGTCAGCCAGCCCAGCTGGATCGGCCGACGCCCGAAATGGCCCATGTCGGCAATCAACGCCTCGGCCCCCGTCACGGTCAGGAACACCGCGCCCAGCACGAACAGGCCCGCGATGCCGTGCCCCATCATGAAACGGACCGCCCACATCGGGTTAAAGGCGGACAGGACATCGGGCGCTTCAAAAATATGCCACAGTCCCAAGGCCCCGATCGCGATGAACCACAGCGCGCATACCGGGCCGAACAGGCCCGCCACACTGGCCGTGCCGCGGGCCTGAAGCGCGAAAAGACCGATCAGGATGGTGAGCGAGAGGCCAAGGATCACCGGTTCGCTCATGCTTTCAAGACCGGGAACGGTCTTCATCCCCTCGATGGCCGAAAGCACCGAGAGCGCGGGCGTGATGATCGCATCCCCATAGAACAGCGCCGCCCCTGTCGCGCCCAGCAACAGGACGATCAGCCATTTGCTCCCCGTCGCCCGCCGCGCCAGAGCCATCAGTGAAAGCACGCCGCCTTCGCCATTATTGTCCATCCGGCTGAGGAACAGCACATATTTCATCGTCACCACGATAATCAGCGCCCATAGCGCCAGAGCCAGAACGCCAAGGATTTCCCCCCGGTCGATCCCGCCCTGCGCGGTCTGGGCCAGCGCCTCGCGAAAGGCGTAAAGCGGGCTGGTGCCGATATCGCCATAGACCACGCCAATCGCGCCAATCGTCAGCGCCCAGAGCGAGGATGGTCCATGGTGCCCCTGTGCCGGGGCGGGATGATCATGGGTTTGGGATGCGGTCATCAACATGATGCGTCGGTTCGCCTGTGGGAATAGGAACCTGACGCATCATGCAAATGGGCATTAAATCGCCATGGGCAAGGCGGGCCATGGGCGTAAAGTCTGCGTAAAATAGCCCCTTACGGTTTGGCCCCGGCGGCGATCCATGCGCCCAGTTTCTGGCGTTCTTCCAAGGTCATATTGGTCATATTGCCCAAAGGCATGACCTGTGCATCCACCGCCACCTTCTTGATGCGCGGCGCGGCCGCCGAGGCATGTTCGCCCGTATCCAGCAACACGCCCAGAGGCGGCGCGGCAAAGGCCGGATTGGTCGGATGGGGCGCATGGCATGTCACGCAATGTTTGGCCAAAATCGGCTGAACATCGGCATAGGCCAGATCGCCGCCCGCCTGCTGCTCCCCCGACTTTTCAAGCGTGACATAGGTGATCGTAACCAGACCCAGCGCCGCCGCCACCGCCATGGTTGCACGCGGATCGGCCCCCTTGTGGCGCAGGTTGAACACATGGCGGATCGCCACCCCCATCGCCGACATCAACGCCAGCACCAGCCAGGGCCGCTCCGCGCCAAAGGTCATCGGGTAATGGTGGCTGATCATGATGAACAGCACCGGCAAGGTCATGTAATTGTTGTGGAGCGAGCGCTGCTTGCCCCGCGCGCCCAGAGCCGGGTCAGGCTCGGCTCCCGCGATCAGCGCGTTCACCACTTTGCGCTGTCCGGGGATGATAATCATGAACACATTGGCCGCCATCACCGTGCCGACAATCGCGCCAATATGCAGATAGGCCCCGCGCGCGCTGAACACGCTGTTGAGAGCATAGGCCATCAGCACCAGAAACGCGTACCAGATGATGCCCAAAAGGCGATTATTCTTGCCCAGCGCGCTGCGGCAAAGCCCGTCATACACCACCCAGCCCAGCACAATCGCGCCGATGCCGATCCCCGCCGCCTGCCACGGTTCCAGCGCCGCCTTGGCCGTGTCGATCAGGAAAGCCCGCGCGCCGACATAGTACACCAGAACCAGCAGCGAAAAGCCGCTGACCCATGTGAAATAGGCTTCCCATTTGAACCAGTGCAGTTCGTCCGGCATTTTGGACGGGGCGACCTGATACTTCTGTTTATGGTAAAATCCGCCGCCATGGACCGACCATACCTCGCCCGAAGCCTCGCCTTCCTTGGGCGGTTTCAGGTGATTGTCGAGCCAGACGAAATAGAAGGACGAGCCGATCCACGCGATGCCGGTGATCAGATGCAGCCAGCGCAGCCCCAGATTGAGCCATTCGGTGATATCCATCGCGCGTCCCCTATCGCTGTGCGGTCATGTCTCCATGCTGATCGCAGGGCGTTCGATAAAGCGCAAAATTTCGCTCCCTCTGTCGCAAAAAACAGAACGCCTCGCTCAGGCCGCCGCTTCTTCGCGCGCCAAGGGATTGGGCACAGCCGGCCCCACGCGATGCAATGTGTTGCGATCGGTATGTTCAAACGGTTCATCCACCCCGCGGATCGTCAGCATGGTGGTCTGGGCATAGCTCCACTGATCCGGCCCATCGACGGTGACGGTGATCGAGAAACTGTCGGTGCGGAAATTCTCCTCAAGGAAAATGGCCGAGGAAATGCCGTTCTCGGTGCTGCCCCGCTGCGCGGTCAGGGTAAAAGTGGTCGCGTCCGCCGCCGCCTCGCCCTTGGCCAGCGCCGTTTGCCCGCGCGGAATGGTCAGCGTATGCAGGATACGCCCGGTCGCCGGTTCCCACAGCCAGTAGCCGACCTGATCGTGATACATCTCGACCTCACCCGGCTTGGTGATCGCGGTGTGATAGCGCAGGCCATAGAGCAATTGCGGCCCGTTCATCTGGGGGTCGATCGGCTGAATGGTCATCCGCTCGATATAGGTCTGTTCTTCGGCGCCATCCTCGGTCGGTTTGACGTCGCGCCCCTTAACGCCTTCCCAAACGCCCGCCATCGGCGCCAGCGGGCCAAGATTGGCCAGCGTATCGACATCGGGTTCGGGTTCGGCAAACAGATGGGCAGGAAATTTCGTCATGGGCGTAAAGGCCTTTAAGAATCAGATCTGTGCCCAGCGGCGCAGGAGATTGTGATAGACCTGCATCAAGCGGTCAATGTCGCCGTCATCCTTGCCCCGCCCCGGGCTAAGCGCCTGGATCGAGCGATCAAGGTCATAAAGCATCGTGCGCGCCTCGCCATCCTTGACCGCGCTTTGCATCCAAAAGAAGCTGGCGATCCGCATGCCCCGCGTGACGGGCGTCACCTTGTGCAGGCTGGAGGAAGGGTAAAGCACCATATCGCCGGCGGGCAGTTTGACGCTCTGGCCACCGAACTGGCCCTCGATGGTCAATTCGCCGCCATCGTAATCGGCCGGATCGTTCAGGAACAGCGTGGCCGAAAGATCGGTACGCAGCAAACGATCCTCGCCCGGCATACGCATCAGCGCGCCATCGACATGCGCGCCATAATGGCCGCCATCGCGGTAAAGGTTGAAACGCGGCGGATGAATGGTCACCGGCAAGGCCGCCGACAGAAACTGCGGATGCTGGCCCAAACGTTGCAGGATGGCGCGCCCGACCTCTTGCCCGACCGGGTCGTCCATAGGCACCTGAAGGTTCTGCTTGACCTGCACCGCGCGGTCGCCCGCCGTCGCCCCGCCATCGGCCCATGGCGCGGACAACAAACGTTCACGCAGCGCCGCCGCCTCACCGGGGGTAAAGAGTTTTTCGATCACGATCATCACGTTACACCCCAATCAACGCATCCGGCCCGATGCCTTCCAATGTCGCGCATCCCGCCAGCACCATCGCCAACTCCAATTCCTCGCGCAGAATTTTCAGCATATGGGCCACGCCCAGACTGCCCCCGACGGCCAACGCATGCAATTGGGGCCGCCCCACCATCACCGCATCCGCGCCCAGCGCCAGAGCCTTGAACACATCGGCCCCCGTCCGAACCGAACCATCAATCAGGATCGCCGCATCCGGCCCCAACGCCCGTCGCATTGCGGCCAACAGGCGCAACGGCGGCGGCGCCTGTTCCAACGCCCGCCCGCCATGGGTGGACAGGACAACCCCGTCAAAGCCCAACGCCATCAAACGCGCCGCATCATCGACATGCGACACGCCCTTGGCCAACAAAGGCAGGCCTGTCTGATCCCTCAACCACGCCATATCATCCCACCCCGGCGCGGCGGCGGTCAGGGTGGAGAGCGCCGGATTATACCAATCGCCCCGAACCACGGACGCGGGCGCAAAACCGGCGACATGCACCGCCTCTACCCCCGGCGGGATGGAAAATCCGGCGCGCATGGCCTGCGGACTGGCCGGTTGCGCCACGGTATCCAACGTCACGACAATCGCTTTGGCCCCCGCCCCCTCGGCACGGCGGATCAGGGTCAGCGTGTCTTCGCGCCGGGGTTGTACATAAAGCTGAAACCACAGCGGCCCTGCGGCCACCTGCGCGATGGCTTCGACAGGCTGGCTGGCCATGGTCGAAACGCACATGAGTGTGTCAAGGCAACCACGCGCCGTGGCCAATTCGCCTTCGGGATGCATCAGTTGGTGATAGCCCAAAGGCGACAACATCACCGGATGCGCCAGATCCAGCCCCAGAAAATACCGCCGCGTATGCCCGCCGCGCACATCCGACAAGGGCCGGTTCAGGATGGCATGGGCGGCAAAACCTGCCTCCTCACGCCGCCGCGCTGCGCCATCGCCGCTTGCCCCTTCAAGCCAGGCCCAGACCGCCGGATCGATCCGCGCCTGCGCCTCACGCGCATAATCGGCAAGGGCGTAAAGATGCGGCGGCAGGTTCATGCCTTAGGCCGCGATCCCCCAGCTTTCCAGCAGCGGCTCATTCTCCGGCTCACGCCCGCGGAAGGCGGTGAAGTTTTCAATCGCAGGGCGCGTTCCGCCACGCGACAAAACCTCTGCCCGGAACCGTTCGCCAAGGTCAGCGCGGGTGGCATTGCCTTCCTCAAACGCGGCATAGGCATCGGCCGACAGGCGCTCGGCCCAGAGATAGGAATAATAGCCCGCAGCATAGCCGCCCGCGAAAATATGGCTGAAGCTGGTGGGGAAACGGTGCCATTCGGGATAGTCGATGACGGCCACTTCGCGGCGCACCTGCGCCAGAACGTCGCGGTAATCGGGCGCATTATCACCGCCCGCCGCGCGGTGCAGGCGCAGGTCGAACAGCGCAAACTCGGCCTGACGCACCAATCCCATCGCGCCAAGGAATTTACGCGCGCCCAGCATCCGCCCGATCATGGCATCCGACAAAGGCTCACCGCTTGCCTCATGCGCGCTGGCGGCCTTCAGAGTGGCCGGTTCCCATGCGAAATTCTCAAGAAACTGGCTGGGCAGTTCCACCGCATCCCATTCCACTCCGGCAATGCCGCCCACACTGGGCAAATCGACCTCGCCCAGCAAGTGATGCAGGCAGTGGCCCATTTCGTGGAACAGCGTCACCATGTCATTATGCGTGATATAGGCCGGGCCATCGCCCACCGGCGGCGCAAAATTCGTCACCAGATAGGCCACCGGCGTCACCGCGCCCTGACGCGGGCGGGCTGAATCCATCCATGCCCCGCCGCGCTTGCCCTCGCGCGCAAAGAAATCGGCATAGAGCGAGGCGACCTCTTGCCCGTCGCGATGCAGGGTGAAATAGCGCACATCATCATGCCACACCGGCACGCCCTGGCCTGCGCGGAATTCGACGCCAAACAATTCGCGCACCAGACCGAACAAAGCCTCCATCACCCGGGGTAGCGGCAAATGACGGCGGATTTCGGACGTATCGAGATCGTGCAGCTTGCGCCGCATCCGCTCACTGGCGAAACCGACGTCCCATGGGCGCAGGTCCGCGATACCCAGTTCGGCCTTCGCAAATTCGGCCAGAGCGGCCAGATCACGCGCCGCCTGATGCCGCGCCGCCGCGCCAAGGCTGGAGAGGAATTCGTCAACCTCTGCCCCATCCCGCGCCATCTTGGCCGAGAGCGAGACCGCCACCGGATCTTCAAACCCCAGCGCCAATGCAGCCTGACCGCGGCGCGAAAGGATTTCGGCAATGCGCGGGCCATTGTCGAACTGGCCCGCATTCGGACCTTGGTCCGATGCGCGGGTGTTCCATGCGCGATAGACTTCTTCACGCAAAGCGCGGTCTTCGGCATGGGACAGGACCGCCATCACGCTGGGCGCGTGGAGTGTGACCAGCCAGCCCTCCTTGCCCGCACGCTGGGCGGCGGCCTGCATCCCCGCGCGATCGGCCTCGGGGATACCGGCAAGGCACGCTTCATCGGTGATTTCCAGCGTCCACGCCTCGGTCGCGTCCAGCACGGCATTGGAAAATTCGGTCGAAAGGCGGCCCATCTCGATCCGGTTGGCGACGAAATCCTGCGCCGCCTGCCCTTCCAACGCGACGCCCGACATTTCAAAATCCTGAAGCGCGAGTGACAGGGCGCGGCGCTGATCCTGCGGCAAAGCCTGCGGGTCGATGGCCTTTAACGCCTGATACAGGGCCTTGTCCTGTCCCACCGCGCTGAAATGCGCGTCGATCAGGGGTTGGGCCTGCCCATGCGCCTCACGCAGTTCCGGGTTCGTGGCCACCATCACCAGATGGCTGACCACCCCCCAGACGCGCGATATGGCAACGTCCGCCGCATCCTTGTCCGCCAGCAGCGCCGGATCGCCGGGCCGCGCCGCCAAAGCCTTCATCGCTTCGGCATGGGCGGCAATTGCAGCCTCGACCGCGGGCACGACATGGTCGGGCCGGATCGCGGCAAAATCGGGCAGAGCATCGGCGGCCAGCAGCGGATTGTTCGACATAGGATCCTGCAAATGAGAATTGTGTTCAGGCAATTTAGGAAGCGTAACGCCCGCTGGCAAGGAAGGCGGCCATGCGTTCTTCCTCGGCCTCGTCCAAAAGCCCCTGCGCAATCAGCCATTCATCGTTGTAATAGGTGGAACCATAACGCTCGCCGGCATCGCACAGGATCGAGACGATCGAGCCTTTTTCCCCCGCATCGGCCATTTGCGTGGCGATGCGGGCGATGGCCACCAGATTGGTGCCCGTCGACCCGCCCACGCGACGCCCCAGATAACGGGACAAAACCCGCGCGGCGGCGATAGAGGCTTTGTCCTCGACCACTTCCATCCGGTCGATCACGCTGCGGATAAAGCTGGGCTCGACGCGAGGGCGGCCAATGCCTTCGATCCGGCTGGTGGGGCCATCGGCGGTGGTGACGGCGGCGTCATGCCAATTGCGGTGGAACACCGATGCCGCCGGATCGGCCACGCAGACCTGTGTGGCGTGGCGGTTATAATGGACATAACGGCCAATCGTTGCCGAGGTGCCGCCCGTGCCCGCGCCGGTCACGATCCATGCCGGGATCGGATGGGGTTCACGCGCCATCTGGCTGAAAATGCTGTCGGCGATATTGTTGTTGCCGCGCCAATCGGTGGCACGTTCGGCATAGGTGAACTGATCCATGTAATGGCCGCCCAACTCCTCGGCCAAACGCGAGGCCTCGCCGTAAACCGCGCCTGCGCCGTCAACCTTGTGGCATTGCCCGCCCAGCGCCTCGATGGCGGCGATTTTTTCCGGCGCCGTGCTGCGCGGCACCACCGCGATGAAGGGCAGGCCCAGCATCCGCGCAAAGTAAGCCTCGGACACAGCCGTTGAGCCGGAGGATGCCTCGACAATCGTCATCCCCTGCGCGATCCAGCCATTGCACAGCGCATAGAGGAACAGCGAACGGGCAAGGCGATGCTTCAGGCTGCCCGTCGGGTGGCTCGATTCATCCTTCAGATAAATCGCGATATGCGGCAGAGCGGGCAGCGGCACCGGGATCAGATGGGTATCGGCGCTGCGCGTATAATCCGCGTCGATGCGCCCGATGGCCCAATTGACCCAGTTGGGACAGGGTTTTTGCGTCATCGCCCTTCCCTATCCGGTGAAGCGCCCGCGTCAACCGTCCAGCCGCCAATTTGCCAGGGGTGGGACGAATTGCCCCGTTCAGGCGCCATCCATCAGGCATGGCCCAGCCGATAAAGGATTGATCTTCGCGCTTTGATTTGCCGCTTGCCTTCGGCTACCCTGCCGGGGCGACCAACAGGAGCCTGCACGCCATGTCCCAAATGCGCCGCTGGAAAGCCCCCGTCACCCATGCTCGCGGTAATGGCACGCCCTTTGAAACGGTGGCGCTGCTGCTGCAGGGCGGAGGGGCGCTGGGCGCGTATCAGGCGGGCGTTTATGAGGCATTGGCCGAGCGCGATATCGAGCCGGGATGGATCGCGGGCATTTCCATCGGCGCCATCAACAGCGCCATCATCGCGGGCAACGCCCCTGAAAAGCGCGTGGGCCAATTGCGCCGGTTCTGGGAAGGCGTGTCGGGCCGTTCGACCGCATGGGCGCCATGGCTGGCCACATTGGGCCTGTCGCATTTGGCGGTGGACCCGCATTTGCGCGGCGCCATCAACCAGATGGCCGCGGCGCAGGTCTTGATGCAGGGCGCGCCGGGATTTTTCACCCCGCGCATGATCCCGCCCTTTTTCCAGCCCGACGGCATGGCCGAAGCCACCAGTTGGTATGACACCAGCCATTTGCATTCGACGCTGGAAAGCCTTGTCGACTTTGACCGCATCAATGCGCGCCAGACACGCTTCAGCGTCGGCGCAGTCAATGTGCGCACCGGCAATTTCAAATATTTCGACAATGCCCAATGCGACATCCGCCCCGAACATATCGTCGCATCGGGCGCGTTGCCCCCCGGTTTTCCGGCGGTCGAGGTTGATGGCGAATTCTATTGGGACGGGGGCATGGTATCGAACACGCCGCTCGATTGGGTGCTGTCATCGGACTCGCGATTGGACACGCTGGTGTTTCAGGTCGATTTGTGGAGCGCGCGCGGCCATCTGCCCGGCGATATGGCCAGCGTGGCCTCGCGCATGAAGGAAATCCAGTATTCCAGCCGCACCCGCGCCGCCACCGACATGTTCCGCGAAAGGCAGGAATTGCGCAATGCCTTCCGCAAGCTGGCCGAGACGATGTCGCCCGAACAATTGGCCAGCCCGGAAGGCAAGCTGTTGATGGAACGCAGCGATCCGGCCCGCTACAACATCGTCCAGATGGTCTATCAATCGCCCAATTACGAGGGCGATTACAAGGACTATGAATTCAGCCGCCAGACGATGGAGGACCATTGGCGCAGCGGTTACGAGGACGCCGCCCATACGCTGGCCCATCGCGAGGTGCTGGAATTGCCATGCGACCCATCGGGCCTGTCAATTTTTGATTTCACCAGTCCGGGCGGCGACAGCCACCATGCGCGTTGATCGGCATTGCGCCGTGATCAACGCTGTTCCACGCTGCGCGCAATGGCGACATCGGCCACTTTGCCATTGGCAAGGTTGAGTTGAACGTCCCAGGTGGCGATCGTGTCCACGACATCATCGACCGAAATGCGTTCGCGGTAAAAGCAATCGACCCGCCCATCGCGCATCGCGCCGCAATGGGCGCCCGCCTGACGCAGCATGTCCTTTCCGCTCTGTGCATCCATACCCACCGGCACAACGCGGCGCACGGCATCATATCCGGCATCGGGTGATCCGTAACGGACATAATTGTTTTCAAAAAGATGAAAGTCCAGACCGGACCCGGCGGCCTGCACAGGCGCGCCAGACAGCAGCGACGCGGCAATAGCCAAAGCCCACATGTTCTTCATGACAATCTCCATGCTAGGAAGCCGACTTAAGCGTTCAGCGCTGATCGGCGGCCAAATCGGGGTAGCGCCGATTTACGCCGATTTCTGCGGCACTCAAACTCGATTCCTGCATGCACGGTTGCAAAACCGGTACAGGATGATCGGATCACGCCGGCGCGGTGCAACGCACCCGCAATTTATGATTCTTTAAGCGTTAACCACTAGGTCAAATCCACTAGAATTGTCCGTCGCGCGCTGAAACAAGGCCCCCATCATTATGCCGCAGGCACAGCCTTTCTTGCGTCAACTGGCCGGCGACCGGCGCGGTAACGTCCTTTTGCTGACCGCGGCGATCATGTTCGTGATGACGGCCCTGATCGGCGGCGCGGTTGACCTCAGCCTTGTCTATCGCGCGCAAAACCGGCTTCAGGGGGCCTGCGACGCGGGCGTTCTGGCCGCGCGGCGCGCGGTGGATAACAACGGATTGGACAATACGGCCCAGACGCAAGGGGCGAAATACTTCAACGTCAATTATGTCGACAGCCAGCAGGGCACCAAGAACACGACCCTGACATGGTCAACGCCCGACAATGGCGTCACCGTCAACGCCACGGCCACCACCACGGTTCCGCTGCGCATTATGTCGCTGTTCGGCCGTTACACCTATAATCTCACCGTCACCTGTGGTTCGACCCAGAGCATCGGCAATGTCGACATCATGTTCGTTCTGGATAACACCGGGTCGATGGCCGATACGCCCACCGGATTCAGCCAGTCCAAGATCGTTGCCCTGAAAATCGCGCTGAAGAATTTTCAGAACACGATCAAACATGCCGTGCAAGGCACCAATGCGCGCGTGCGTTATGGCTTTGTGCCCTACAGCAGCTCGGTCAATGTCGGGAATATCCTGTACAGCACCGACCCAAGCTGGCTAGTCGACTCTTATGCCATGCAGTCGCGCGTGGCGCGGTTTGAAACGATAGTTTATGGGAAATTCGGTTCATACACGCTGAAAACCAGCGAGCAGATCTATAATTCCACGCCCAATTCCAACGCGTCGCTCTATTCCAGCACCGCCTACAGCAGTCAGGCCGCCTGTTTTGCCGCCCTGCCCGCGGAATCGGCATGGAGCAACAATGGCTCGTCCAGTACGAGCACGGGCAATATAAACACCAACGGCATCAGCGCCTATGGCACCACCGTGTCACAGCCTAAGGTGCAGTCGATCTATACCTGCACCCGATCGGGCGATTCCTATTACCAGTATCGCTTCTACGCCTATATGACCCAGAATACGTACACGTATTCGTCCAGCCCGAGTTCGACCACGACATCGACCGTGTTCGATCACTTCGACTATATGTTGGTGAACCGGGACGTCAGTGCATATAAGGCATTCAGCGCCGTTTCGACCAACACCGGCTCCAGCGGGGCGGCGGAATCATCAACCTGGGACGGTTGCATCGAGGAACGCAGCACTGTCTCGGATTCCTCTTTCGCGTACAGTTCCGGCACCAACAAAATCACGCCCAGCACCGCGCTCGATCTGGACATCGACACCGCCCCGTCGAGCGACGCCACGCGATGGGCGCCGATGTGGCCCGAAATGGCCTATTATCGCGGCACCAACACCAGCGTGCTCAGCACCACCGGTTACAAGGCGCAGTCTTTTTGTCCGGAAAGCGCGCAATTGCTGTCCGAAATGTCGCAGTCCGATTATGAGTTGTTTGTCAACAACATGAACGCCACCGGGGCAACCTATCAGGACATTGGCATGTTGTGGGCCGCCCGCATGATGTCTTCGACCGGCATGTTTTCCAGCAACGTTACCGCAACACCCACCAATGGCGGCAGCGTTACCCGCCACGTCATCTTTATGACCGACGGCGCGCAACAGGCATCGAACGGCATTCAACAGGCCTATGGCATCGAATGGAACGACAGGCGCATCACCGATGATGGCTATTCCAGCGACGACGCCCGCCACCTTTCGCGTTTCCGCGCCATTTGTGACGCCATCAAGGGGCGCGGCATTCGTATCTGGGTCATCGGCTATGCAACCAGCCTGACCAGCGACCTGACCTATTGCGCATCGCCCAGCAGTTCCTTCACCGCAAACAATGATGACCAGATCAACAGCGCGTTTCAGGAAATTGCCAAACAGGCCAGCGCCTTGCGGGTGTCAAGCTGATGCGGCGCGCGCTGCGTCATCTTGGGTGTGACAATCGCGGGGCGACGGCGATCGAATATGCCTTCGTTCTGCCGATCCTGATGCTGATCGTGATGGGCACCGGCTATTTTGGCCAGATGTTCTATGGCCGCGCCCTGTTGAATGGCGCGGTGCGTCAGGCCGCGCGCGATGCCACACTGGAAGATGCCAGCACGACCACCCTTGACCAGAATGTGAAGAACGTCATTTCCCCCGCCTTGCCCGGCGTGACCGTTACATCGACGCGCAAAGCCTATTACGATTTCACCGACATTGGCCGCGCCGAGAAGTGGACCGATTCCAATAACAATCGCGTTTGCGACAATGGCGAACCCTATACCGATGAAAATGGCGACGGTTCGTGGAATGCCGACATCGGTGAAGCCGGCAATGGTGATGCGGGCGATGTCATCCTCTATACCGTGACGGCAACCTACAGCCCGCTGTTCAATGTCCCTTTCATGCGGAACATGTGGGGCCGGGTATCGATCACGTCATCGGCCATCCGACGCAATCAACCCTGGGCCGCCCAAACGGCCTATGGCAGCGCGACAAAGACTTGCTCATGACCACGCGGCACAGGCTTTCGCGGTTTTTACGCCGTTTAAGGGGCGACAAATCCGGTGTGTCGATCATCGAATTGGCCGCCGCCATGCCGGTGCTGCTGGTCATTGGTCTGTACGGCATCGAAATGGCCAATCTGACCATTGTCAGCCTGCAAATCAGCCAGATCGCCATGTCGGCCGCCGACAATGCATCACGCCTTGAACAGGGCAGTTCATCCAGCGTCAGCCCGACCGTCACCGAGGCCGAGGTCAATTCCGTCCTGTCGGGCGCCGCAAAGGAAGGCGCGGGCATCAGCCTGAACACCAAGGGCAAGGTGATCATCTCCAGCCTTGAGATGAATTCAACGAACAACCAGTATATCCATTGGCAACGCTGTACCGGCAGCATGACCGCCGCGTCTGCCTATGGCGTCGAAGGCGCGGTTGTCACCGGCCTTGGCCCGACCGGCAATCAGGTGACCGCCACCAGCGATGTCGCCGTCATGTTTGTCGAGGTGTGGTATCAGCAAAAGGGCCTGTTCGGATCGATGTTCGTCAAACCCATGACGCTGCATCAGGAAGCGGCCTATATGGTCCGCGACACCCGCAATCTGACTGCGGGCCTTTCGGGCACAAAGACCGCCACCTGTTAAGCCGACATGCGTTCGATCAATTCGGGCGGCATGATGATGCTTTGCGTATCTTCGCCCGCAATGCGGCGCATCAACAGGTCGACCATATGCTGCGCCCCTGACACCAGATCCTGACTGATCGTGGTCAAAGACGGCACCGTATGTTCCGACACGGGCAGATTGTCATACCCCACCACCCGCACATCGCCCGGCACCGCCAGGCCGACTTCGGACAGGGCGCGCAAGGCCGTCATGGCAATGACATCGGATGTCGCGACAATGCCATCGGGCCGCTGCTCGGCCTGTTCCAGATAGCGTTTGATATCGGCATAGGCCAATTCGGCCACCAGATGGGCGGGAACTACCTGCGGCGGCTCCATGCCGGACTGGGTCATGGCGGTGGATACGCCGTCCAGCCGCTGCGCCATTTCCAGCGCGCGCGGATCGCCAAAGTAGGCAATGCGGCGACACCCCCGCGCAATCAAATGGCGCGCGGCCAATTGCCCGCCCAGATAGTTGTCGCTGCCCACCGAACAATGGACCTGGCCTTCATTATGGCCGCCCCAAACCACCAGCGGGCGGTATTCCCGCGCCACTGCGTCCAGCACGGCGGCCTGATCCGATTGGCCCAAAACGATCAACCCATCGACCCGCCCCGATGTCGCCATCAGTTCCAGCCAGCCTGAATCCTGCGGTATCACCCGGCTAAGCAAAAGGTCATAGCCCCGCTCGGTCAATGTATCGGCCAACAGGCCCAGCATGGTGATAAAGAACGGGTCGGAAATCGGCTGTCCCGCCTCGTGGCCCAAAGGGATCAGCACGCCGATGGCCCCGGTCTTTTGAATACGCAGATTGCGCGCCATGACATTGGGCCGAAACCCATGTTCGCGCGCCAATTGCTGTATCCGTTCCCTTGTTGCGCGGCTGATCAACTCCGATCCGGCCAAGGCGCGCGACACCGTGCCCGCCGATACGCCGGCCAATTGGGCCAGTTCCTTGATGTTCCGAACCCTGCTCATTTTTGTTTCCACCCTAACCCGGCGGCGACATCATCAGGAATCGCCGCAATTGGCAAGCAAATCGCGCCTCGGTCTCGCCTCATTCCCTCCATCACAAGACAAGAGCGGGGGAGCATCGCATGGGCACGTCATCCTAAGACTGCCAAGATCGCGCTCCATTAAGGGGAATTCGGCCGCCAGCCCCAGTTTACTGGACATTTTACCACTTTCGATCCAGTCTTATCAGCAAGTCAACCTAGGCAGACACTATAGGGCTTTTCACAATTCGTGGGCCATAGGGATCAAGGGCAAAGGAATGGCATGAAAAGGAGATGGCGCTTGCAGCTTTCGCGCCTGGTCCGATGGTTTACCCAAGTCGGAACGGACCCAGATCTGGCTGTTTCCCAAGCGACGAACCTGCAACGACAGGTGCCGTTGCTTTATGGTCTGCTGCTCATCAACTCGATGGCCGTGGCCATCACGCACCGCACGCAAGCCCCCATCGCCTTGACCGTCAGCGTGCCCGCCGTGCTGTTTACGGTTTCGGTTGTGCGCATGATCCATTGGTTCCGTGCATCGCGCAATGGCATGACCACCCCTGCCGCCGCTAAGCGCCAGTTACAGCTTGTCACGCTGGTCGCCGCGCCGATTGCCGTGGCCTATACCGCATGGGCGCTTTCGCTGGCACCTTATGGCGGGCCCTTTGAACAGGCCCATGTCGGCCTGTATATTTCCACCACGGTCATCGGCTGCATCTTCTGTCTGATTGTCCTGCCCCAGGCGGCCCTGCTGGTAGCCATCTCGGTTTTGCCCGCCTTCATCATCTTTTGCCTCAGCAGACATATGCTGATCTATGCCACAATCGGCATCAATGTCGCGCTGGTGCTGGCCGTCCTGATGCGTGTTCTTTTCATCAGTTTTGAACATTTCAGCAAGCAGGTGAAATCGGGCAGCCTCCTGGCCGCCCAGCATCAGGAATTGCAGCGCCTGAACGATGAAAACCGCAGGCTGGCGATGACCGACAGCCTGACCGGCCTTGCCAACCGGCGGCAGTTCTATGCCGATCTGGACGCCTATACCGACGCCGTGGCCAACAGCGCGCCGCAACCCTTTGCCGTTGGCGTGCTGGATCTGGACCGGTTCAAACCAATCAACGACACCTATGGCCATCAGGTCGGCGACCGTCTGCTGGCGGCGATTGGCCAAAGGTTGCGGGCGACGGCGGGGCCTTCGGTGCGGGTTTACCGGCTGGGCGGCGATGAATTCGGGTTGATCGATTCCAATGTCGATGATTTCACCCGCACCTGTGAAAGGCTGCTGCAACAGGTTCGCGCGCCCTTGCGCATTGGCGAAATTGTGCTCTCGGTCGGCGGTTCTTTGGGCATGGCGCAATATCCCGATGCCGGGACCAAGGCGGCCGACCTGTTCGACCGCGCCGATTATGCGCTATATCACGCCAAGCATGTCAATGGAGGGGGCGCCTGCCTTTTCACGCCCAGCCTTGAAACCGCCGTCCGCGCCGACCGCGCCATCGAGGCCGCCTTGCAGGCCAGTTCGTTTGAAGACGAACTCTCGATCGTCCTGCAACCTATCGTCGAATTGTCCAGCGGGCGATTGAACGCGGTGGAGGTTCTGGCCCGCTGGTCCAATCCGATGTTGGGCGAAATTTCCGCGATGGAATTCATCGCCATTGCCGAAAGATCGACCGCGATCCATTCCATCACCCGCGCCGTGTTCAAAAAGGGTCTGAAGGCGGCGCAGCATTTGCCCGAACATGTGGCGGTGTCGTTCAATATTTCGGCCTGTGATCTGACATCGGCCTGCACTTTGTCCTTTATCCGCAATGAGATTGCATCGGCCGGCATTGCCCCCGGCCGCATCTGGATCGAGGTCACCGAAACCGCCGTGATGCGCAATGCCGACGCCGCCGCACAGGCGCTTCAGGCCTTTCGCGACCTTGGCGTCGGCATCGCGCTCGACGATTTCGGCACCGGCTATTCCAGCCTTGGCTATGTCCAGCGCCTGCCTTTGGACAAAATCAAGATCGACCGCAGTTTCGTGAGCGCACTCGACAGCGAGGATGGCGGCACGATCACCTCGGCGGTCATCACCTTGTGCCACACGATTGGCCTGTCCTGTGTCGCCGAAGGCGTCGAAACCGAGGCGCAACGCCAGATTTTGGCCAGCACCGGTTGCGAATATGGCCAAGGCTATCTTTTCAGCAAACCCGTCCCGCTCGAAGAACTGCTGCCCCATTGCAGCGGTGGCCAGTGCCTTATTTCAGACATTGCCAACGGCCTGAACGGAACCGGCAAGTCCGCCGTCGCGTGAGCGGTCATTAACCAAATTTGCGCATGCCCGCCCTATCGTGGCGGCATGGACAAAGGCGTCGCCCCGAAAGAACAGGCAAGCGGATTGCCCCTGCGTGTGGTCATCCTCGCACTGATCATCGGCCTGGCGGTGATGCAGGCCGGGCTGTGGGCATTCCTAGGTCTGCCTCTTTGGTGGTTCGCCGCGGGCGGGGTGCTGTTGATCTCCGCGACGGTCGGTTTGGCGCGCATGCCGGGGTGGCGCGGATCGATCCCATGGCGCGACATGATCCTCTGCATCGCGGTGGCCGCGCTTGTCCTTGCCTTGGGGGGTGAAGGGCGACTGACCTATGCCAACACGGATTGGCAGGTGCGTCTGGCGGTTTTGCGCGACATGACCATCAATCCCTGGCCTTTTGCCTATGATGTGGCCGGCGGTCCGACGGTGCTGCGCGCGCCTTTGGGCATGTATCTGATCCCTGCCCTCGCAGGAAAATGGATGGGCGGGGCCTATGCCGCCGAACTCGCCCTCTGGCTGCAAAACAGCCTGTTGCTGAGCCTAACCCTTGCCGCAGGTTCGGCGCTGTTCACGGGCGGGCGGGCAAAGCTGATCGGCCTTGGCGTGTTTCTGGGTTTCAGCGGCATGGACATCATCGGACAAGCGATGGCGGGCCAACCGTTGATGCTGCATCTGGAACAATGGGTTGTGTTTCAGTTTTCGGCCCATATCACCCAGATGTTTTGGGTGCCGCAACACGGGTTGGCGGGCTGGATCTTTGCCGCTGCCTATCTGGCATGGCAAAGAAGCATGGCGCCCAAGACGGTTCTGGCCGTGATGTTGCCCTTGCTTGCCCTGCTCTCGCCGCTATCGGCGGTGGGTTGCGTTCCTTTTGCCGCCTATGCCTGTCTGCGCAAGGGCATGATATGGCGCGACATGGGGTGGCCGGTGCTGACGGGTATCGCGGCTCTGCCCGGCCTGCTTTATCTGATCGTGGCGGGGGATTCGGTGGGCGCCTCGGCGGTGCCGGTTTCCTTTGCCACCTATCCCATATTCATCCTGCTGGAAATTGGCGCCTATCTTCTTGCCCTGCGGCTGCGTCCCGATGCCGGTTCCTTTGGCGCGGCAACCGCATGGATCACGGTCGGCTCGCTGCTTATCATCCCCTTTGGCCGAATCGGCAACGGCATGGATTTCGCCATGCGCGCCAGCATTCCGGCGCTGGCCATTCTGGCCGTGATGGTGGGCGAAATCATAGTGCGGGCGGCACAGGATGCGACATGGAGGCCCGCCGCGCGCGTGGCGCTGCTTGCTTGGGCGGTCGGCCTTGCCACGCCTTTGGGCGAAATCGGCAGGGCGCTGGCATGGCCGCGCGCGCCAGCCGTGGATTGCGGCTATTACGGCGTCGTGCCGGGGGGCTATGCCACCTATATCGCCCCGCTGTCACGTTTCCCCACGCCGATCCGCCCCGACCCGACCCTGATCAAGCCGCAAGATCCCGCGCGATGCTGGCAAGGGGCATGGCCCGATGCGGTGGATGGGCGCGATGTGCAAACCCATCCGGGGCGTGAATAGATCAAGAGACAGGCCGGTGGACCTATTCCTGCTCTGGGTTCAATTTTGCAGGACCGCGTACCCGTCATTGGCATAAGTGATCTGAACAAGGGTCGCGGCCTCGGCAATTTCGACACCGGGCAGCAATTGTTCGCGCGATACATTGCGCGCCGCCGCCCATTGGCCACACGCCAGCATGCGCACACCAGCCGCGCGCAAGGCGTTAAAGATCACCTTATTGGGATTATCGACCTCATATTTCTGGCGATATTCCGCATCCGACAATACCGCATCGGCGGCCGGGCCGTGCAGGATCATGACAAAGGCAATGTTCGAGGCCGGCACCTTGGCCGCCATCAATCCGTTCAATTGTAATGCCACGCGCTGAAACGCCGGCAGGGGCTTTTTCGGATCAGGCGCCGCGCTGCCTGTATCGAACAAGGCCTTGTAATGCCGCTTGGGATCGCGGGTGACGGCCGCATGCGGAATTTCAACATAACCGTTGCTGCCCGCAATCGCCGGCGGGGTCGGTTCGGGCCATACCCGCGGTTGGGCCGCCATGGCCGCGGGTGAAAGACAAATGACACCCAAGACAAAGGCACAGTGAGATACGGCTTGTCGCATAATCTGGTTCTCCTTTGCCCATGCTGCGGCATTGCGCCACCATACTCAAGAGCAAGGATTGACCCGAGACAAAGGCCCAAATGCCCGGTGGCACCTACTTGCCGAAATTCGCCACGGCGGGCAATCCGGCCAGATCCAGAACCGAGCAGGTCTTGCCATCGCTGGTCATAACCACGGCGCCCAGGCCCCGGTCGCCCCCCCCCGCGCGGCCCACGGCGCGCTCGACCATGCGCTCCACCGCGCTCAACCCTTGCAAGGCGAAACCGGAGGTGCGCTCTCCATCGGTCACCAGAAGCAGGAAATGGGGCTGCTCAGGCGAATAGGCCACCAGCAGGCCGGCAAGATTGAAGATCGGGATCGCCAAACCACGATGGGAAAGGATCGCTTCGCACAGGCCATAACTGCCCTGCAAATTGACCAAAGCGCATTGGGAATAATTCAGGATCTCGGTCACCTGTTCCAGCGGGACGGCATATTGCCCTTCGCCCATATTGAAGATCAGATAGGGTTTGCCGATGGTCTTGGCCGCTTCGACCTGGGCCGTGACCAGCCGTGATTGGACCGATGACGTTCCGGATTTTTCCTCCAGCCGCGAAAGGCGGAGCAGATCATCACAAGTCTGCAACGCATCGCCATCAAGCAGCAGGACGGGCTTGGCCGTGGGCAACATGCCGCCGATCAGATTGCCATTGCCGAAATGACAGCCCTGCATCGCGGCAGTCTGTTCCGGGGCGATGCGCAGCATGTCCAGCACCGAATCGATCCGCAACGCGACCCGCCGCCCTTCCCCCGTCCGCACCAGAACCGAGGCCATTTCGCGCGCCTCTGGCAATCGGCCCAATCCCAGCAGGCACAGCGTATCGACCACCGGAATGACCGCGCCATTGTAATCGACCCGCGCCACCCACAGGCCATCGTCCACCGGGCTGGATTTGATCGGGCGCAGCGGCACGGTCGCCTCGATGATCGATGCGGGAAGGCCCAGATGAAAATCCCCCACCGTCACCAGCAAGGATGGTGCGCCGCGCACATTCCGGCTGATCGCTGCGACCATCCGATCCTCGGCCAAGGGAATGCCGGGCAGATTGGCAAAGGCATCGGTGCGCAGGACGATTCCGCTGCGTCCATCGCGTGAAAAACCTGCATTCAGGATACCGCTGGTGGCCAAGGAACCGCCCGATTGAATGGTCAATTCGGTGCGGTTTTCCGGCGCCAAAGTCACCACGCCGCAAATTTCATCGACACCCACGCCAATAACTTTGCCCTCTACGCGAAGGACAATGATGATGCCCGGTCGGTCCTGATCCTGCGCACCCGTGCCCAGCAACGCGGCAAGATCGAGCACCGGCACAATCGCCCCGCGCAGATCAATAGAGCCAAGCACCTTGGGCATGGTGGCCGCCATCGCGGTCAGTGTTTCGGGATAGGGCACCACCTCGCGGATGCTGTTGATCGGAAAGGCAAGGTACAAGGCACCCATGCGGGCCAGGCCGAACTGGTCATGAACCTGCTTGCCCCCTAGCCCCGGGATCAATTGTTCCATGGTGCCCATCGCCGCCCTGCCCTTCAGTTCATCAGGCCGGACGAGGGTTTGGCCGCCGTCGCCGCCAAGCGCTGGATCAAGGTGACGACCTGGGCCGAAACCTGATCCTGCAATTGGGCCGAAGCGCTGATTTCCTCAATCGCGCCGCCGGTCTTGTGGACCGCATCGACAATCCCGGCAAAGGCGTGCGATGCCTCACGCGAGCGATCGGTGCCCATGCTGATCCGGCCGATGGATTGCTCGATCAGACGGCTGATGTCGCGCGCCGCGGTGCTGGAACGTTCGGCCAGTTTGCGAACCTCGCCCGCCACCACGCTAAAGCCGACGCCATGTTCGCCCGCACGCGCGGCCTCGATTTCGGCGTTAAAGGCCAAAAGGTTGGTCTGTCCGGCGATTTCGCCGATGATGCCGACGATCTCGGCAATGCCTGCCGCCGATGTCTGGATCAGCTCAATCGCCTCGATCGCCTTGCCCAGCGAGTCGTTCCCTTTTTCCGCGTCCGTTCGCGTGGAATGCGAAAGGGTAGAGGCCGCCGTCGTCGCGGCCATGATCGAGGAAATCGAGGTCGACAATTTGTCGACCAACCCACCAAGATCGGTAGCGCGCTCGCTGATTTCCTTTTCCATTTGCACCTGATCGGTGATGTCAAAGGCATATTTGACGATCCGCGCGACATTGCCATGCAGGTCAAGAATCGGGTTATAGGTCGCCTGAATCCACACATCGCGGTCATATTTACCCACCCGGTGGAACCGCCCCGCATGAAATTCACCGCGGTTCAGTTTCAGCCAGAAATCGGCATAATCACGGCTGCGCACATAATCAGGCGAACAGAAAATCGAATGATGCTGGCCCACCACTTCACGCAGGGAATAACCCATGGTGGAAAGGAAATTGTCATTGGCCGACAGAATATTGCCGTCCAGATCAAATTCGATCACCGCCAGCGCCCGACCGATGGCTGACACTTTTGCCTGATATTCATTGGCCGAAACCTTGGCGTCGGTGATGTCGGTCGCGATCTTGCAGATTTTTATCGGTTTGCCATCCGCGCCAATGATCGGGTTGTAACAGGCCTGAATCCAGAAGTCCTCGCCCCCTTTTCGGCGACGCTTGAATTCGCCCGACACATATTCCCCGCGACCAAGGCGTTCCCAGAAATTGGCGTAGTCGGCGCCTCCGACGTCCTTGGGGTCACAAAAAAGGCGATGATGTCGGCCCTGAATTTCATCGAGCCGATAGCCAGTTACGTTGAGGAAATTCTCGTTGGCCCAGATGATATTGCCATCCAGATCGAATTCGATCGCACCCTGGCTGCGGTTGATGGCGGCGATCTTTTCCGCCTGTTCGATGGCCAGTTCGTGGCTTTCGGTAATGTCGGTGGCAAATTTGACGATCTTGGCCACCTGACCGTCCAGATCCAGCACCGGATTATAGGTTGCCCGGATCCAGACATCGCGGCCCCCGCGCCCTTTGCGGCGGAACACGCCGCTGATATATTCGCCCCGGCCCAGCTTTTGCCAGAAAGCGGCATATTCATCGCTGGCCACAAATCCGGCATCACAGAACATCGAGTGATGTCGTCCCAGAACTTCGTCGGCCTGATAGCCAACGGCGTTCAGGAAGTTACCATTGGCAGACAGAATATTGCCGCTCAGATCAAATTCGATAACGGCCTGACTGCGATCGATGGCGTTCAGTTTGCTTTCGGCTTCGATGGCCGCCTTGCGCTGTTCGGTGACATCCATCGCCACCTTCATGATCTTGTACGGGTGGCCGTCGGCATCCAGAATCGGGTTATAGCTGGCCTGAATCCAAACCTCTGCGCGATCTTTGCGGATGCGTTTGTATTCGCCCTGATCAAATTCACCGCTGCCCAGCTTTTTCCAGAACTGGCGATAGGCAGGGCTGCCGATATAATCGCGATCACAGAAGGTGCGGTGATGCGCGCCCTTCAATTCTTCGAGCGTATAGCCCATCAGGTTGAGGAAATTGTCGTTGGCCGTCAGGATGCGCCCTTCCAGATCGAATTCGATCAGGGCAAAGGCGCGATCGATGGCCGACAGGCGACTGGCGCTGTCGGCGCGGGCGTTCTGTTCTTCGGAAATGTCGATGGCATAGGACAGGACCGAAACCAGCCGGTCCCCGTCCATGGTCGGCACAAAGACTTCGCGCAGCCAAATATCCTGTCCGGCCGTATTGCGGTGTTTGCGCACCAGCAGGTCATGTTGTCCGGTGGCGAAACGCGCCCAATAGGCCGCCGGGTCCGCAGGCCGATCCGGGCCATGCCAAAGCGCGGTAAACGGTCTGCCGACCAGTTGATCCAGCTGGGCGCCAACACTGTTCGAGAAGCGTTCGTTGGCCGCCAGAATGAAACCGTCCGGGCTGTATTGGCAAATGGCCAGCGCATGGTTGATCGCTTCGAAACGATGGGTCAACAGGGCCACATCGCCTTCGCCGCGGCAACTGCGCACGCCAAGGAAATGGACCTGACCGCCCCGTCCGTCGGCCATTTTGACGATGCCATGGATGCCCATGAACGAGCCGTCCGACTGTGGGATGCCGCCGCTGATATGCACGGTTTCGCCCGCAACCACCTTTTCCCACGCGATCGCGCCATTGGCAAATGTGGTGGCAAAGGCAATCGAGGCAAGCTGTGTTTCGCCCAATGTCGATTGGGCGGCATCATTGGCACAAACCGCAACGCCGCTCTTGGCGTCAAAGGACAAAATAAAAGCGTCATCGGCCAACAGCGCCATGGTCTTGCTCGTAAGATCAAGGCCAACAGGTTGCATCGTCATCCCCCTCACCTTGCTTTACATCAGAATTTGCACAAAATATTTTCACCGAATAATTTTTGAATTTATTCAGATGGTTTAAGAAAATTTCCTTTTAATACGGAATATATCTTAATCACATGAACAATGAGAAATTGTTAAATAATTATTTGATGAAATGACCATGCAACCATGCTGGCAGCATCTTTGGAAATACTGATGAAGAAATCCATCCCCCACAATGACGGCTCCCCGTCACGGTCCCTCCTTACACTTCACGTGATTGCATTCCGTTGGATCATGCATCCGGCCAATTGCTTATGAATTGGCGCGCCGGGGCATGTTCATGCCTCAGACGGGGCGCGTAAATGCCTCTGCCGGGGTTCTACCGGCAAAGGCTGAATCGAACCGATGGTGATTGGAGCAGGAGAACCAGCGCGCGAGGCTCACCCGCACTGCGCTTTCAGTTTCGAAAGCGTGGCCGGAAAATCGGCTCCGCATGAATGCCTGACGAAGCCATGCGCCGAAACAAAAATGGCGCATGACTTCAACTTTACCGCTGTGCCGGCACTCAAAACCGCAAGCGCAGGCCCGTCGTCATGCTCTCGCGCTTACCTGCTTCGCCCAGTTCGCCCGAAGCACTGAAGAACAGGGCCGCGCCGGGCGCCAAACGATATTCCGCGCCAATGGCCGCCGTGGCACTGAACCGATTGCGGCCAACCCCATAGGCGACAAGGCTATAGCCGCCGCCCGCAAACGCCGCCGTGGCGCTTACCGGATCACTTTGCAGCCGATAACGCATGCCCAGCGTCAGAAAGCGGCGCCAGGCCCCCTTGGCGTTTTCCGGGCTTTCAAAGCCCAGCCCCGCGTCCAGAAATGCCTGCTTGCGATCCGCCTCGGCAAGGCTCAGCGCAAACGGGTGTGCGCTGTTTTCGGTAAAGGCACCATGACGCGTTTTTACCCATGTCGCGCCCAGATGCGGACGCAACAGCCAGCTTTGAGAAAGCGCAATGGCGTGACTGATCGAGGCATCGAACGACACGGTCGGCAAGGTATAGCTGGCCGAAATCTGGCCCGCATCGGGCACAGAACGCTGCATGGTTGCCCGCGCCGCATCATAGGCCGCCGACAGGGTGATATGCGTTGCCGCATTGCCCAGCCGCAGCGCCACACCGCCGACAACGCCGCGCGCCTTGGCCGACGCGCCAATGGCCGCCACCGACTGGGTCTGATCGACCCAGCCGACATAACCGGCCAATGCATAACCTTCACCCGCAACGCCAAGCCCGCCCAGCACGCCATAGCCATTGATCGTCGCCCGGCTGATGCCCTGACGATCATTCCCGGCAAACTGACGCAGGCTGCCCAGCGCCTGGCCAAAGCTGAAGAAATGGTCCGGGCCGCGATCTTCACCGGCCCCCAGCGTGCGCGCCGTTGCGGCCAGCGAAAGCGCAGTTTCAGCGCCAATTTCCATCGCGTCGGCATAGGGTTCGGGCGTCAGCCGCGCAAAATTGGATGCGATGGGTGTGCCATTGCCATCCTGCAGCGCAGAAAGCGCGGGGAACAACGCAGCAGGCGCATTGCTTGAAACCATCGCATTGTTCACATAGCCGATGGCGCGTTGTACCTGTGGATTGAAACTGGCCGGATTGGCGAATTGCACCAGCAGGTCCAGATCGCCATTGGCCTTGACCTTGACCACGCCGGGCAGGCCCGTCACGGAATCAAAGCTACCGCTGGTCCCGCCCGATGCGCTGATAAGGTTCAGCGTCGTGCCCGCCTTGATCGGGGTCGTGGCGGCAATCTGCAGCGTGCTGCCCGAAGCGATGGCCAGTTTGCCGTTGACGACCAGCTTGTCCTGCGCAGTGGGCGTGATTTCAAACAGCGCGGTCGAACCACTGTTGAGCATCACATTGCCATTGACCGTCATCGTGCCGGGCGATGCGCCGGGGCTCAGGATACCGCTGACAGACAGGTTGGCATTGACCGTGCCCGCCGATCCGAACGTCGCACCGCTGCCCACGGTGATGCCGGACGCATTGATGGTTGAGCCGCCCAGCCCGACCAGCCGCCCGCCGGTCATGCTGACCGCGCCAAGGGTGGCGATACCCGATACCGAGGCAAAACCACCGCTTTGCGTCAGTGTGGCCATATTGCTGATGGCCGAAAAGCTCTGATTGCCGCCGCTGATCGAGAGCGTGTTGGTGCCCAATCCGCCATCGAGCGAGCCTGCAAAAGCGCCGCTCATCGCAAAGCTGTCATTGCCGGCGCCGGTGATGATATTGCCGGTGATCGACCCTGTGTTGACCAGCCCGACATTGGTGCCGCTTAGCCAGACATCGCCGCTGATAGTGCCGCTGTTGGTCAGGTTGAGGCTGCTGGCGCCGTCGACCGAGGCCCGAAGGGCGTAGGAGGAAGTGACGAGGCGGTAAGTAAAAGTCGTGGGATCGAAAACATACCCTCTGGTAGTATAGCTGGTGATCGAACCGGAATTGGCGAAATCAACAGTTGTACCAGAGGCAGCAGTGATGGAGGCGCCGATGCCGCCATTGATGGATCCGCTGTTGGTGATAGTGCTGCTGGCGTTGCTGCTGGCGTTGGTGCTGGCCGCATAAAGAGATACGGCCGCCGCGCTGCGGCTGTTGGTAATGGTGCCGGAATTGCTGAAAGAAAAGCCCTTGGCGGTAGTCAGCGCCACGGCATTGACCAGATCCGATGAACCGATCGAAGCCGAATTATCAAACGCGCTGGTGGTCAATGACACGCTGGCGACATTGGCCCGGTTCGAAAAACCGGCCATTTCGGTCGTCGCATAAGGCGTATAGCCAATCGCGCTCACCCCATAAACGCCGCCGGTGGTGGCCAGTTGGTTGATGATCACGCCGTCGCCGCCCACGTAAAGATTGCCGGTATAGGCCGACGGCCCCGTCAGCGTCACTTGCGAGGACGCGCCTGCGGCCAGCGTCAGTTCGCGGGTAAAGCCCGTAAGCAGCGCGCCGCCCAACGTTACTGTGCCGGTGCCGCTGCGCTGATGGCCGATCCAGTTGCTGCCCGCCCCGCCATTGATCGTGCCGGTCACGCCATAGCCCGACCCGGTTTCCACCAGAAAGTCGGTGCCGCTGCCAAAAGTGAGATTGCCGTTCAGCACACCGCCATTGGCGATATAGGTGCCGGATCTGCCGTTGTAGCCATAGTCCGAATAGTTCAGATTGACGTTGCCGTTGATCGTCCCGGCATTGTCGACCGTGCCGCCAATGGTCTGGATGGCGGTGCCAAGGCCGGTGATGACCCCGCCTGCCAGATTGGTCAGCGTGTAGCCTGTGCCAAAATTGCTGGTGTCGCCAATGGCGGCCGTGCCCGTGCTGGTAATCGTGCCGCTGTTCACGATCGCACCGCTGTCGACCAGCACCGCGTAATTGCCTGCGCGGATCGTGCCGCTGTTGGTCACGCGTGAGGCCCTGACGCCATAGCCGCTTGAGTTGATGGAGCCAGAGTTGGTGACAGCGCCCACGGTATAGACCGCATAGAATGTGCCTGCGCCGGTGATGGGATCGACATAGGCGATGCTGCCATTATTGATCACATCGTTGGCCTGCGTCAGATAGAGAGTGGCCCCCGGCGAAGTTGTCGAATTGCTGCGCGTGGCGGCGATTGTCCCGTTATTGACCAGAGTGTAGGTCGAGGGCGCCACGCTGCTCACGCCCGGCTGAAGCACGCCAAGCGTATTGACCGCCGATACATTCATGGTCGCGATCGCCCCGTTGAACACGATGGTCCCCTGCCCGGCCAGATTGAGCGTGGTGTTCATGGTGCCGCTGGTGCCAAGAGTCAGCGTTGCGCCGCTGCCCACCTGATAGCCAAGCGATGTGAAGCCCGCATGGCTGGTCACTATATCGCTCTGGTTGCTGGTTACATCATAACGCAGGGCCGAATTGGACGCATTGACGGTGCCATTTATCCCGGCATAGCCGCTGGTGCCGCTGCCCGAAATTGAGGTGATCAGCGTATCGCCTGAACCCAGCGAAAGATTGCCGTTGAGGACGCCCCCTGTCTGCGCCCAATAGTTGTTATACGAGCCGTAATAGCCCGGATTGGCCGAGACGAGATTGACATTGCCATTGATGGTGCCGGCGTTGACAACCGAGAGAAGATAGCTGCCATTGGCGGCAGAAATAGCCGCGCCTGATCCGCTGATTGCCCCCCCGGCGGCATTGCTAATCACCGAATTGGCATCGAGCAAGACCCCGGTCGCCCCGCTGATGGTCCCGGTATTGACGAGCGAGGAAGAATAGAGGCTGGCCCCGACTGTTGCGCCGACAATCGCGCCGCTGTTGGTGTTGCTGCGGTTGGGAACGCCATTGGTTTGGGACAACACCAGACCGATGCCGCCGGTGGAACGGATGGTGCCAGTGTTGCTCAGGCTCTTTGCGTTGAGATCGTAAACGCCCGTGTCCGATGACGTAATCGTGCCATTATTGGTGAACGAGGCCAGATTGTAACCCTGAGCACCGATCTGTACCGTGCCGTTCAGGGCGCTGTTGTTGACCAGCGAGCCGGGTCCATCGACGCCCAGCCCGTTGCTGGAGGAAAAACCATTGTTCAGCGTGAGGGTAGCGCCGCTGGCGATATTGGCATCAAGTACCGTGAAATTGGTGGGCAGCGGCAAAGCATTGGCCAGCGTGGTATTAGCGTTGAAATTCACCAGCAGCGCATTTGTGCCGCCGCCGCCGTCGATCGTGCCGGTGATGCCGGTGGTCAAAGCGCCATTCGCATATGTCGCAACCAATATGTCATTGGCCGCGCCAAGCGTCACATTGCCGTTGATGGTGCCCGCCGTGGAATCGATCCTGGCGCCGCTGGTGGCGGACGTGCTTATGATATTGCCGTTGATAGTGCCCGCATTGGTCAGGTTCAGCGTGGAGGAAGCGTTGATCGCGGCGCTGCCGGACGCGGCGCTGATGAGGCCGGTCTTTGCGTTGGCAACGGACAGGTACACGCCTTGGATGACAGAGCCGCCGCTGCTGCCATTGGTGATGGTGCCGGTGTTGGCCAGTGTCAGCGCTTGGCTGTTGGCGATTGTGATCGCCCCGTTGCTGGAAATGGTTCCACCGGTGTTGTTGTTCAGCGTCGTCTGATTACCGGTCGAAATCGCCGCGCCCGAGCCGTCATTGGCGATGGTGCCGGTGTTGGTAATCGTATTGATCACATAGGCGTAGGAATTGCCGCTTTGTGCGCCGGAAACCGTGGCGGCGGCACCATTATTATGGATCGAGCCGGTGTTGCCGATGCTATAATTTGCCCCGCTGTTGGTCTGGCTTATCGCCGAGAGGCTTCCCCCCTCGATCACGCCATCATTGGCGATGGTGCCGAAATTGGCCACGATGGCCCCGATTGTTCCGGTGGAGCGATTGGTGATGGAATTTATATTGGCATTGCTGATGCTGGCGCTGACCGCGATGCCGCTCGATCCCGTGATTGATCCGGCATTGTCGATGTTGGCGGTAACCGGCGCAAAAGCGGAATAGATCCCCGGCGTCTGGGACAGGGTTATGCCGGTGGTGCCTGAAACAGAGCCTCCCTGACCGACGGTGATGCCGGCATAGGATCCGGAAGGGTCATAGATCGAGCCGAAAGCTGCGCCAGAGGTGACAACTATCCCCGGCGCGCCGCTACCCGACACCGCACCGTTGACGGTGATCGAGGCGGATCGCTGGCTGAAACTGTTGTTTGCCGGGATCGAAACCGTGATGGCCGCCGCGCCGGAATTCGTGACGATGGCACCGGCGTTCACCGTGAGTGGTGAATTGCTTGTGCTGATCGTGATACCGTTGCTGTCGACGCCTAAACAGGTGACGGATGTATTGGCCTGTGGGGGATCGGGGGAGCATTGCGCCCAGACTTGCGCCGGAATTGCAAAAGTCAAAGCGGTCAAGCTGATTTGCGCACCCAAAAACACCGCTCTGCGCGAGCGGTGAAAATTCTGCCCCTGAATCACTAATCACCCCATTTCTTCAATGTTCATAAGGTGATATTTGAAGTGAAAATCCCTGTCACCAAAAATAGGATAGGTTTTGGATGCAATAAAAGATGGTCTGCGGCTTAAGCTTTGGTGCCGCACACGCGGCGCCTTGGCGGACCGGAACGAACGCAGCAGCCACGGCCTGCGCAATGCCCAGTGCCTCCGCATTGAAAAGGCTGGCGGCACCGCAAACCACGGCCGCCCTCGCAATCCGTTTATGGCGAAACTTTTCAAAAGTCCGCCAGATCAAACCACCAAATTCATGAAATATGTTCTTTGGTGAGCCCAGCTGGATTCGAACCAGCGACCTACTGATTAAAAGCCCGTGTATCCCTGCCCCGCTCAGCTACGCAGCAGCACTTTTGTGAACGATCAGAACCGCTTGGTGCGATTTTCTTCCGCCCTCCCCCGCCCCTGCGGGCCGCTTCAAGCCGCATCGGGCCGCAAAGGCCCAAGGGGCGGAGCAGGGGAGAAATGCGATTGCTCCTTCCTTGGGAATGCAAGGGGGAAGATCTACCAAGCATCATCTGAACTCGAAGTGTCGGAGCAGAGCAGCATGTGTCATATCGCAGCATAAAGGCAGCGGCCGACCAGCTTATGACGTTCCGATGCAGCGCAGGGGGTGTCGGTCTACGCCAACAACGGCCATTCCACGCGCCGGGCTCAGTTGATTGCAGTTACCACTTACGGCCCATTCTTCACATGAACATGATGGGACTTGGATCGAAATAGATTTTTCCAGCTTGCGGGGTGGAACTGGGCGACAGGATTGCAGAATTTCCGATTAGAAACTGCCGACCAGCGAGATTTCGCCGCGCAGGCGACTGTAGGAGAATAGAGTGATCGGACTGTCCGTACGGACATAGCTGCCCTTGATTTGGGGCGAGAGACCGCGAAAGCTGATCCGGCGAAAGATGACCCCTGCATTGCCCTCATAAGTGCTATCATTGCGAGGAACAGCGAAAGGAGGATATTCGGCATCTCCCCAAGCATGGGTGTAGCCGATGCGACCATATAAGGTGAAGGGCTTGAAATCCCGCGACAAGGCCAATTCGGTAGAAGCACTGGAAAGAGCATAGTTGGGATATTGCGCATTGGCGCGGCTGGTGCTCACTCCGGCATGAGCTGTCAGCACCGGGCTGAGTGCGCGGTCATAGGACAGGCTGACACTGCGGGTGATACCCGATTGATAGGAGCGCGCGTGGGCATAGTTGAACTGAAGAATCGAGCCGTTCAAAGTGAATTGCCCCTTGCGCCCCTGATGGATTAGCGCGGTTATGCTACCGCCATAAAAATTGTAGAGCACATGCGCACCATATAGCCGTTGGCCGACCGTCAACGCGGGGCGGATCGAGCCGAGAGCTTGACTGATATCAGGCCCGGTGCTGGCAAAAAAAGAAAGGTCGTCGAACTGATGATGAAGATAGATATTGCCGCTTGATCCAGCCTGCGTGACCCAGCGCGCACCATGAGCCATCGCAATCCTTGAGGTTATCTGTGCCGAATAGGTTGCGCCAATGCCCGAAGTTGCCTGCCCCGCCTTGTCGAGCGTGAAGGGCAGGCCCCAGATGGTCACAGTATCGGCACTGGTGGCGGCGTTGATGTTTGTGTCGGGCGCCAGCCCGAGCGAAACATCGAGGCTGACCGGGGCCTGTGAGCGCAAGTAGCTGACCGAGCGTTGCAAGGCTTGGGCAACCGGTTCGGGCAAGCCGCGCGCAGACTGCGCCCGGCGTAACTGAGCTGCAGCTGCTCGCTCGTCGCCTAGCTTGGCTAGCACCTGAGCCAATTCTATCCGCACAGAGGCTGCGCCGGGTTTTTCATCGAGCAAGCGCCGATACCATTGCGCCGCGCTATACAGGTCGCCCTTTCGTACCAGCAGGCGGGCGATGCGGACACGGGCTTCGGCGCGGTAATCAGGATTCTTGTCCTGATTGACGACCTTGAGCACGCGAATTGCCTCATCCACTTTATCTTTCTGAGCTAACTGTTCGGCAATGGCAAAGACCTGCACAGCTGAAAGCTGGATGTTTTGCGGGCATCCAACCTCTTCGGGCTGGCATTGGGCCAAGCCAGAGACGGGCACATTGACGCTGGTCTCCAGTGCAGGCGGGGCTGGAATAGGCATGATCCAGAATCGTCGGCTAGGACTTAGTTTTTCTTGCCAACGGCGACACCAACAGCCTGCAACCCGCCGCCCAATGTCGAAAAGATATAGCCAAATTCTGTAGCGTTCGGGCCGGTGAACATGCCTGTCAAGAATCCCGATCCGGTCGTTCCGTTTGCCCCGGAGAGATTTCCGCTGAAAATCTGCCCGCTTCCGGAGGGCGTGATATTGCCATTTGCTGAATAATTCTGGGTCGTTGTCGTTGTGCCGTTTGCGGGGGCGCCAAAAAAGGACAGGTTTGTCGAATAGGTCCTATTGGAAAAGTCGGCCGACAATGAGGCATTTCCGAACAGGCTATAGGAGGTATTGGCCGCATCACGAGCAAATCCGGCAACAGTGCCGTTGTAGGTGGCTGTGCCCGATGTTGGCAATGTGACGACGATATTTCTTCCGGTAAGAACATTCACTGAATAAACCGTTGATGTCTGATCGCCCGGCACGGTGGCTAAACTGAAACCGGTATAAGTTAGAGACAAGGGCGTATTATAGGGCGGCGTGTACAACACGAACAAGTCTTTCAATCCGCTGAAAGTCGGGTCGTTTTTTGTGTAGGTGGAGTAATTTCCGTCAAAGCTTTTCAAATCTTGCGTCGTATAGGAACCGAAGGTTTGAGCGTTACGTCCCTGACTAAGATATTGATCGCCTGTTACATAGGCTCCAGTCGTGGCATTGTATCCCAGCGTTGTCCCTGAACTATTTATACCACTTCCAAAGAGGGTATATCCTTGCATTATAGCGGTATAGCCATCTAACACATTGGTCAGAGCGTTGCCGTTCACGGAGATATTGTAGGAGCTATTCGCCCCCAGTAGACCAGCGGGCAGTTGAGGCACGAGCGACGCGGGCGCAGCAGAGGATTGCAGCGAACCGGCCGCTGCCCCGGCAACCGAGAGGCCATTGCCCGCTATGCTGAACGTATAGCCATATTCATCGGCGTTGGGGCCATTGAAACGACCCGCGAACACACCTGAGTTGGATGTGCCGTCAGCGCTGCTCAGCTTACCGGTGAACTGATTGCCAATCATCGCGGAAGTGCTTGTCCCGAAATAATTCTGCCTGGCAAGCGCGGCGCCACCCGATTGCATATTCGTGCCGCTATAGCTCAGCGTGGTCGTGACAAAACCGCTGCCAAAATCGACCAAAAGACCGGAATTCCCTGACAAGGCATAGGTGTTCGAACTATCTCTGGCCAGCCCGCCGACAATGCCGGAATAAGAGGCGGTGCCTGTGGTCGGCAAGGTCTGGGTGGGTGTACCGAACGCTATCGCCATCAGCGGCTGGGTCGAGGAAGATGGCACGATCCCAAAGGCTAGGCTGGTGTATTTCAGCGGCGATGCTGCAAGCGTGTTATCATAAACAAGAATAGTATCTTTGACTGCACCGTTTACTGGGTCCGTCACACTGTAATATTTGTAGCCTGCCGCAGACCCCGACGTAGCATTTGCATCTCCGAAGCTCACAGGGGACGTATAGACGTTTGACAACGTGTAAGTATTGTTCGATTGGTTATAGGATATCGCGCCGCTGGCATAGCGCACCGTGCCGTCGTTGAAGGCCACATAGGTGGCCAGAGATCCGCTCGCAAGCGCCTTTTGAACCGCAGATGGCAGGATCGAGGAAAGCGGTGTCGGCGCAGGTGTCGGAGTACTGGATGGAACAGGGGCGGGTGTGGAATTTACCTCTCCCCCGCCGCCACCGCCACAACCTACAAGAGCCATGCTCAAGCCTGCCCATGTAGCCACCATCGAAACCGAAAATACCTGACGCCCCATAAATCCCCAAATTTATTAAAGCCTTTAAGCTAGCGTATCATCAGCTTAGCAATTATTCCTCAGCGGCTAAAGTCTGAAAAAATGCCCCTCATTTATAGTGAGGCCTCACCATAGGGGGCACTCGGTGGGTTCGAGCTTGGGCGCGTTGCTGACGGTAGCGTCGGCCAGCGAGAACATCAACTTATCGCTTTTTGCCTCCCAAAGGAATGGACTTGTAACGGATTTGTGCCGGTCACCTGAGCGTTTTATGCTCGCAACAGGAGACCGACGAGATGATGAAGCATAGTGAAGATTTTAAG